>NZ_JBWLKN010000053.1:0-25579 GCF_059026195.1 Streptomyces sp. A01
AGGCACCACAGGGGAGCGGTGATGCCCACGTCACCCAGGGCCTGGAGCAGCGCGGTCGTGGCCGCAAGCCCGGCGGGGACAGCGGGATGATCCGGCAGCGGCGTCTCGTCCAGGGCGAGCAGGCTGATGATTCCGGCGGGTGCCGCGTCGTCGTCCTCCTGCGTACAGTGCCTGGCCAGCAGCTCGCGGTCGGCCTCGGCGGCGGGCACGGCGAGGAGGCGGGAACCGGCTCCGTGGTCGTGCAGGGCCTGGACGGTGGCGCCCACCGCCGGGTTCTCGTCGTGGCCCTCGGGCAGCACCAGCAGCCAGGTCCCGCCAAGCGCCGGGGCTGTCGCTTCGGGCATCCGCTGCCAAGCGGCCTCGTAGCGCCACGCGTCCAGCAGAGCCTGTTCCCGGTGCTGACGCCGCCAGCGTGCCAGGATCGGCAGCGCGGGGCGCAGAATGTCGATGGCCTCGCCATCGTCCAGCCGCAGGGTGGTGGTCAGGGCATCGACGTCGAGTTCCTCGATGGCGTGCCACAACCGCTCCTCGGCGGGGTCGTGAGCGCCACCGCCGGTGCCATCGGGCGGCTGGGGGGCCGCCAGCCAGAATCGCTGCCGCTGGAACGCGTACGTGGGTAGCGCGACGCTGCGCGGGTGCCGCCCGCCGCGGTCGAACAGGGCGGCCCAGTCCACGTCCACCCCGGTGGTGTGGAGCCTGGCCAGCGCATGGGCGAAGCCGTGCATGTCGGGCCGCTTGCCGGTCAGCGCGGCTACCACCGGCGGCTCCTGACCCTCGTCCCGCCCGTCGGCGGGGGCATGGTGCTGGAGGGTGTGCTGGGTGGCCGCGGACAGCACGGGGTCGGGGCCGAGTTCGAGGAAGACCCGCGCGTCGTCGGCGACGTGCGCGATGGCCGGGTGGAAGCGGACCGGCTGGGCGATGTGGTCGGTCCAGTAACCCGGGGTGGCGGTGCTCTCGTCCGCGGGCAGCCCGGTCAGGTTGCTGATCAGGGGGATGGCAGGGGACCGGAACGTCAGATCCCCGATCGCCGCGGTGAACTCGTCGAGGATGGGCCGCATCAGCGGGGAGTGGAAGGCATGACTGACAGTCAGCGCCTTGGTCTTACGGCCCTTCGCGGCCCAGTCGGCGGTGACGCGGGCGACCTCGGCGGCGGGACCGGAGATGACCGTGCTGGTGGGGGTGTTCAGCGCGGCGATGCTCAGCTGGTCGTGGTCCAGGGCGGCGGCCAGTTCACCGGCGTCGGCTTCGATCGCTGCCATCGCGCCGCCGCCGGGAAGGCCGCCCATGAGGGTGGCGCGGGCGGCGACCAGACGGCAGGCATCGGGCAGGTCGAAGACCCCGGCGACATGGGCGGCGGAGACCTCGCCGATGGAGTGGCCGATCACCACGTCGGGACGTACGCCCAACGAGTCGAGCAGCCGCGCCAGGGCGACCTGCAAGGCGAACAGGCCCGTCTGGGTGTACGTGGTGTGGTCCAGCAGCCCCCGCCGGCCGGGCACGCCTTCGAAGACGACCTGCCGCAGCGGGTGTTCCAGGTGCGGGTCAAGCAGGGCGCAGACCTCATCGAAGGCCGCGGCGAACACCGGGAACCGCGCGTACAGCCCGGCGCCCATGCCCAGGCGCTGACTGCCCTGTCCGCTGAACAGGAAGACCGTCCCGCCCGCGCCGACGGCCGCCGTCCCCGGTGACACCACGTCCGGGTGCGCCCGCCCAGCGGCCAGCGCCTCCACCCCGGCCAGCAGCGCTTCCCGGTCGTCGCCCACGGCCACCGCCCGGTGCTCGAAGACCGACCGGGTGGTGGCCAGGGACCAGCCCACATCGCGCGGGTCCATGCCCGGGGCGGCAGTCAGATGCTCCGCCAGCCGTCGTGCCTGCGCCCGCAGTGCCTCCCCGGTACGCCCGGACAGCACCCAGGGCACCACATCGCCTTCCGGAGCGTCCGCCGCCTCGGCGGGCCGCTGGGATACGGGCGGTTCGGGCGCGGGTGGTTCGGGTGCCTCTTCCAGGATCATGTGGGCGTTGGTGCCGGAGATGCCGAACGACGACACGCCCGCACGGCGCGGATGCCCGTCCCGGGGCCACTCGGCGCGCTCCGTCAGCAACTCCACCGCGCCGGAGGCCCAGTCCACCTCACGGGTCGGCTCGCCGACATGCAGGGTGGCAGGGAGCACCCCGTGCCGCATCGCCATGACCATCTTGATGACACCGGCGGCACCGGCGGCCATCTGGGTGTGCCCGATATTCGACTTCACAGACCCGAGCCACAGCGGCCGGCCTTCCGGGCGGCTCTGCCCGTACGTGGCCAGCAGCGCCTGCGCCTCGATCGGGTCACCCAGCGCGGTGCCCGTGCCGTGCGCCTCGATCGCGTCCACCTCGGCGGGCGACAGGCGCGCGTCGGCCAGCGCCTGGGTGATCACCCGCTGCTGGGCGGGGCCGTTGGGCGCGGTCAGCCCGTTGCTGGTGCCGTCCTGGTTGATCGCAGAACCGCGGATCACCGCGAGCACCTGGTGACCGTCGCGCTGCGCGTCGGACAGCCGCTCCAGGAGCAGGATGCCGACGCCCTCGGCCATCGTCATGCCGTCGGCGTCCGCGGAGAACGCCTTGGACCTGCCGTCCGGCGACAGCGCGCCGAGGTCGGCGAAGCCGATGAAGGGGCCCGACGACGACAGCACGGCGACACCACCGGCCAGCGCCATGGTGCATTCGGACTGCCGTAGCGACTGGCACGCCAGATGCATGGCGACCGAGGCCGAGGAGCACGCGGTGTCCACCGTCACCGCGGCGCCTTCCAGGCCGAGGAGGTAGGCCACGCGCCCTGACACCACGCTGGCGGTGTTGCCGATCGTGAAGTACCCGGCGGAGCCCTCGGGGACCTGGGAGGCGTCGGAGTAGTAGTCGAGGTGGTCGCAGCCGATGAAGGTGCCCGTCCTGCTGCCCCGCAGCGACGCCGGGTCGATCCCGGCGTGCTCGATGGCCTCCCAGGAAGCCTCCAGCGCCAGCCGCTGCTGCGGGGCCATACCCAGGGCCTCGCGCGGGCTGATGCCGAAGAACGCCGCGTCGAACCCGGCGACGTCGTCGAGGAAGCCGCCCTCACGCGTGTAGCAGGTGCCCGGGTGGTCCGGGTCGGGGTCGTAGAGGGCGTCCAGGTCCCAGTTGCGGTCGGTCGGGAACCCGGTGATGGCGTCCCGGCCCTGCGCGACCAGGTCCCACAGCTCCTCCGGCGACCGTACGCCGCCGGGGAGCCGGCATGACATCCCCACGATCGCGATCGGCTCCTGGGCGGCCGACTCGACATCCTTCAAGCGGCGTTGAGTCTTCCGCAGGTCCGTCGTGACGCGCTTGAGGTAGTCGAGGAGTTTGTCTTCGCTACTCGCCATTATCAGCCTTACCGGCGACGGCAGTCGTAGCTGAGCTGGAAGGAGAAGTCAGGGTAGGTCACGGTCTGGACATCGCTGTAATGCCCGCGGCCGAGCGACTTGATATCGTCCCGTACGGTCGCCTGCCTGCCCTTGGCATGCCCGGTGGAGCTGGGCACGTCCACCAGCAGGAAAGGCCCGGTGAAGGTCAGGACCTTGTCTTTCCACCCGGGTGATTCCGCGGTGCCCGAACTTCCCCAGTCGTCGTGGAACTGGGAGATGAATTTCCCGTCGACCGGGTTCCAGCCGAAGATGGACTGACTGTGCAGATTGTCCGCCGGGATGGTGGTGTGGGAATAGATGTAGTGCCCGTTGAGACCACGCTTGGCGTCCGTGTAGACGACCTTTTCCTTGTCGCTGCCCGGCGGCGTGTAGACGCACTTGAAAGAGCCGACCAGGATATCGAGGTCGCGCATCTGCGGCGGCGCGGGCCGCGCGTCCTCGGTGTGCGGCGTATCGCCTTTGGCATTGCCCTTGGCGCCGGAATCAGCCGCGTTCGCCGCCCCATCGTGGGCGCCGGGTTCGGCGACCGCCGGTGCCACGCCGAGCACCACCAGAGTCAGCGCCGCGCTGACGGCCCTGAGCGGAGCCTTCCGGACCCGCCTTCGCCAGGGCGTGTGACCCCGCCCTTGTCCGTCCGCGACCTGGGCTGATTCCCGAGCGCTCATACTCGACTCCACTGATGATCGGACGACGGTCTGCGCCATCACTGTCAGCGGCTCTCCTAAAGGCCGACTAACGCCCTGCTTGCCTCAACCCGGCGGCGCGCGCACCGCCGACAGACCTCGCCGACGTGGGCCGGAGCGGCAGGAGCGCCCGCCTGTACGGGCCGGGTCCGCCGTACGCGACAGGATGCGCCGGAGCGCCGGGACAGACAGCGGCGCGATCCCCGGGCCGCGACCCCCGGTCGCTTTAGTCAGCCGTTATCGCGGACGCCGACCATCGCTCGACGGGTGTGCCCGTGCGCACCCTCGACGGCAGGCCGGATCGCCGAGCACGTCCGAGGCGAGCACATCAGAGGAGTGCCATGACAGGCCAATCATCCGTGCCGCCAGCCGGCTCGGTATCCGACTACTACAGTTCGCTGGGCCCGCTGGTGCAGATGGCATGGGACGACAATTTCCACTTCGGGTACTGGGACGGGCCCGACGACAAGAGCTCGGTCCAGGTGGCCACGGACCGGTTCACCGATCTGCTCATCGAGCGACTGCGGGTAGGCCCCGGCGACAGGGTGCTCGACGCGGGCTGCGGGATCGGCAAGCCCGCGCTGCGCGTGGCGTCCTCCACCGGAGCGCGGGTGGTGGGCATCACCGTCAGCCAGCAGCAGGTCGACCAGGGCATCGAGCGCGCCAGGGTCGAGCGGATGTCGGACCAGGTCACCTTCCAGTTCGCCGACGCCATGGACACTCCCTTCGAGGACGGGTCCTTCGACGCCGTGCTGGCCTTCGAATCGATCCACCACATGGACCGGGCGACCGCGCTGCGGGAGATGACGCGGCTGCTGGCGCCCGGCGGACGGCTGGTCCTGACCGACGTGACGCCCAAAGCCGACGACATCCAGCAGGAGTCCGACGAGTCCAAGCTCGTCACCTCACTGTTCGGGTTCGACGACTGGCCCGGTCTGATCGCCGACGCGGGGCTGGAGCTCGACGAACTGACCGATGTCACCGAGAACACCAAGGGCACCGTCGACCGGATGATCGACGGCGTCATCCGGACCCGGCGGGAGTTCGAGCGCCGGTACGGGACCACCGTGGAAGAGGTCCTCGCCTCGGCCAAGGACGCGCAGCCCGTGGTCTCCGGCGTCGGCTGCCTGATCCTGGTCGCACACAAGCCCTGACTGCCCTGGCACACCCGTCGGCGACGCCCAGGCGGCGGCCGCGCCGCGCGCCCCCAGCCGTGGCCGCCTGGGCGTCGGGGGCCGCCCCTCTCGCTGTCCCTTCTCGCTGTCCCGTACGGCGGTCCGGCTCGGCCCGGAGGCAGTGCGAGCCGCACGCTCCGCGACTGCTGGCCGGACCCCACCCGTGATCCCCGGCGACCACCACCCGCCCTCCCCGGTGGCCGAGCGGACCCCACCCCGCCGGACCCCTACCGCCCCGGCACCTCGGACTCCTGTACGTACGGCCAATCGCCCGTACGGCGCTCCACAGCCCGGCCGCACCGCCGCTGCCCGCCCCCTGAGCAGCCGCTTCCTCCCGCCACGGCCGGTCATGCCGGGCGCAGCGGACAGCGCTCCGATCCCGGCGGAAGCCCAGCGTCGGCTCTTGCCCGCCCGTAGGGGTACGGCAGATTTCAACTGGGGCCGGGAAACGGGGGACAGGGGTACGCCAGGCTGGCTGGCCGATGAGAGCGGCGTATCTTTTCATACAGGGGACAAAGCCCTGAGGGTGAAGGTATACGGAATTCCAGACGGGCAACTCGGACGCGCTCGGCACGTGGGTGAGTCGCTGCGGATATACCAGGGGCGTCCTTTGTCCGCGCCATCGACAGATCCGCCGTGAAGGTGGGGAAGACGGGGTGAGTGTATGGCACCAGCGGTGAGAGAAAAGGGCCGGTCTGTCCGGCTGTGCGGTACGGAGGAGTCCGCCGTCCCCGTATCAGCGCCAGTCAACTGGAAACCCCCGCGCGCCACCTATCGGCAGGATGCGACCGGCGCTCTTCCGGTCACTGACAGGTCGCCGTCCTGCATAAGCGTGATGACGCCCCTTTCGTTGACTGGGAGAAACCGTGCGATATGAGATCATGGGGCCGCTGCGCGTAGTTGACGAAGAGGGAAAGTCGTCCATCAAGGCACGGAAGATAGAGGTTCTGCTCACCGTCCTCCTCGTCCGCTCGGACCAGGTGGTCCCCATTGACCAGCTCATCACGGAGATCTGGGGCGAGGCGCCCCCGCGCCGGGTGATCGCCGGACTGCATGTGTACGTCTCCCAGATACGCAAGTTCCTGCACCGTCCCGAACGAGACCAGAGCCCTGTCATCACGCGCCCCCCGGGGTATGTCCTGCGGCTGGGGCCCGACGAGCTCGACTACCGCTGTTTCGAGCATCTCGTCAACGAGGGCCGGAACCACTCCAGGGAGCACCGCTACGAGAAGGCCGCGCACAGCTTCGAAAGCGCGCTCGCCCTCTGGCGCGGACCGCTGCTGGACGACGTGTGCTGCGGGCCGATCCTCGAAGGTTTCCAGACGTGGCTGTACGAGGCCCGCCTGGAGTGCGTCGAGATGCTGATGGACTCCCGCCTCATGCTCGGCCGCCACCGCGAACTCGTCAGCGACCTGTACCAGTTGGCCACCGAGCACCCGCTGCGGGAAGCCCTGCACCGTCAGCTCATGCTGGCGCTCTACCGCTCGGGACGCCGGGCGGACGCCCTCCATGTGTACCAATCGGCGCGCAAGACCCTCAACGAGGAACTCGGGCTCGAACCGTGCCGGGACCTCCAGAACATGCAGCGCGCCATCCTCACCTCGGACGACCAACTGGAACTCCAGGTCTCCGCCTAGACCGGCGGCAGCCCGCACCCACCCCGGCAGATCCTCCACAGCCCCGCCCACGCGCCCGGCCGAGCCGTGCGCGTGGGTGCCCACCTGCCGGGCGCTGACTCCGGCAGACCAGCCGGAGTCAGCGGACAGCGGCGGCGGCGGCGCGCCATCGTGTGCGTCAGGGTGCGGCGTCCGCGGGTCCCCTACCACACTCGGGCGGTGTCGGCCCACCTCGCTCCGAGACACGCGTGAACCGGCTGAAGGGGGCCAACAGGGTATCCCCGGGCACTCTCCGGTAGCGTCAATGTATGAGCCATCCGCATCCAGAGCTAAAAGCCGCCCCGCCTCTGCCCAAGGGAGGGCTGAGGACCGTCGCCCTCGGCGGCCTGGGTGAAATCGGCCGTAACATGACCGTCTTCGAGTACGCCGGGAAACTGCTGATCGTCGACTGCGGGGTGCTGTTCCCGGAAGAGACCCAGCCCGGGGTCGATGTGATCCTGCCGGACTTCACCTCGATCCGGGACCGCCTGGACGACATCGTGGCTGTCGTGCTGACACATGGCCACGAAGATCACATCGGCGGCATGCCGTACCTGCTGCGCGAACGGTCCGACATTCCCGTCGTCGGTTCGAAGCTGACGCTGGCGTTCTTGGACGCCAAGCTCAAGGAGCACGGCATCAGGCCACGCTCCGTCAGGGTGCGCGAGGGTGACCGGCGCAAGTTCGGCCCCTTCGACTGCGAATTCGTGGCAGTCAACCACTCCATCCCGGACAGCCTCGCGGTCGCGATCCGTACCGGTGCCGGGCTGGTGCTCCACACCGGTGACTTCAAGATGGACCAGTTCCCCCTGGACGACCGCATCACCGACCTGCGGGCGTTCGCCCGCCTCGGTGAGGAGGGCGTCGATCTGTTCCTCACCGACTCCACCAACGCGGAGGTGCCGGGCTTCACGACATCCGAACGCGAGCTGAACCCCGCGATCGAGCAGGTGCTGCGCACCGCGCCGCGCCGAGTGATCGTCTCCAGCTTCGCCAGCCATGTGCATCGCATCCAGCAAGTCCTGGACGCCGCTCACCAGCACGGGCGCAAAGTGGCTTTTGTGGGCAGGTCGATGGTCCGCAACATGGGTATCGCCCGTGAGCTCGGGTATCTGAAGGTTCCGTCCGGGCTGGTGATCGGCCTCAAGGAACTGGAGAAGCTGCCGGACCATCAGATCACCTTGGTGTGCACTGGTTCTCAGGGCGAGCCGATGGCCGCGCTGTCCCGGATGGCCAACCGTGACCACATGATCCGTATCGGCAAGGGGGACACCGTCCTGCTCGCCAGCTCCCTGATCCCGGGCAATGAGAGCGCCATCTACCGGGTGATCAACGGGCTGACCAGGTGGGGCGCGAACGTCGTCCACAAGGGCAACGCCAAGGTGCATGTCTCCGGGCACGCCAGCGCCGGCGAACTCGTGTACTGCTACAACATCGTCAAGCCGCGGCATGTGATGCCCGTACACGGCGAGTGGCGCCATCTGCGGGCCAATGGTGACCTGGCCATCCGGACCGGCGTCGCCCCCGACCGGGTGGTCATCGCGGAAGACGGGGTCGTCGTCGACCTCGTCGACGGCCGTGCGTCGGTCACCGGCAAGGTGCCCGCGGGGTACGTCTACGTGGACGGCATGGAGGTCGGCGGGGCCACCGAAGCGTCCCTGAAGGACCGCGTCACCCTCTCGGAGGAGGGCGTGGTCACGGTGGTGGCGATCGTCGACGCCAATACGGGCGCCCTCGCCGAAGCTCCCGACTTCCTCGCCCGTGGATTCGTCCACGACGAGTCCACCTTCGAGCCGGTCATCCCGGTCATCGAGAAGACTCTGGCGACCGCTGCGAAGGAAGGCGTCGGAGACGCGCACCAGCTGGAACAGCTCATCAGCCGCGCCGTAGCGGCCTGGGCATTCAGGACCTACCGCCGCAAGCCGCTCATCATCCCCGTCATCATCGACGCCTGAGCCGCACCGGCCCTCGTCGTCGGCGGAGGCGGGGCGCCCGGCCCGTACGGTTCTGAGAGGGCGCGGCGGGGCGACCCGCCGCGCCTACCCGCCGGCCGGGGGAGCGGTCCGGCCCCGTGGCGGGCGGTGCCTCTCGGTCATTCGGTGGGCCGCCGCGAGGGCTGCCGCGAGGAGCGCGGGCGGACCGTCGAGTCCCTTGCTGTGCAGCGCTTCGGTGCGGTGTATCACTCGTGGTGCCGAGAGGGGTACCGCGATGATGCCGGGCGCGTTGTCGATCGTTGGCTGGGGCAAGAGCGCGAGTCCGTGACCGGCGGCGGCGAGGGTGATGAGTCCGCGCAGGTCGGTTCCGTCGTAGCGCAGCGACGCCCGGTAGCCGTCGGTCCCGCTCGCCGTGCGCAGCTGCGCGAGAGCGATGGCGGTGTCGGGTGCGTCGATCCACCGGGCGTCGGCGAGGTCGGCCAGGCGGACGCCGGCCCGGCCTGCCAGCGGGTGTCCCACGGGCAGTGCGACGGCCAGCGGTCGCTCAGCGACGGCCAGCGTCGTGAGGGGGCCGACGTCGGGGAGGTGGAGCGGGTCGTTGGCGGCGGCCATGCCGTCGACCAGGCCGAGGTCCAGGGCCGCGGTCGCGACGTCGCGTGTGATGGCCTCGCGGCTGAGAACGCGGACCGTCATGTCCCAGCGGGGTTGTCTCTGGCGCACGGCGGCCAGCTCCCCGGCGAGCTGTGACGTCATGGCCAGCGGTGAGACGCCGATGACGATGCGGGCGTCGGGTGTCGCGGTCAGGCGCGCGATGTCCGCGCGGGCGGCGTCCAGTCGCAGCAGCAGAGGCCCGGCGTGCTCCAGCAGCCGGACGCCGACGGCTGTCGGGCCGACCGGGCGCCGTTGCAGCAGGACCGCTCCCAGGTCGCTTTCGAGTGCGGCGATGTGCTGGGAGACCGCCGACTGTGTGTAGCCCAGTTCCCGGGCGGCGGCGGAGAACGAACCGCAGCGGGCCACGGCCACGAACGTACGGAGAAGGTGCGGGTCCATGGTTATCAGTATCGCTAATGGAAGGGTCAAGGATCATCGTTGGTGCTGAACGGGGTGGCCGGGTCAGGATGTCGCCCATGACGGAGACCTTGGACATCTCGACAGCCCGCGTCGCGCTGGTGGGCGACCGCTCGCCCAGCGTCCGGGCCCACGCCCGCATCCCCGCCCTGCTCGACGCGCTGGTCAAGCGTGACCAGCTGACACTGGACGCGTACTGGATTCCGACCCAGGACGCGGAATCCGCCGGGGCCCTCGACGGGTTCGACGCCATCTGGCTGGTGCCCGGCAGCCCGTATCGCAGCGAGGCGGGGGCGATCGCGGCGGTCCGCACCGCGCGCGAGCGGGGAATCCCGTTCCTGGGCACCTGTGGCGGCTTCCAGCACGCGCTCCTGGAGTTCGCGCGCGATGTGTGCGGGCTCTCCGGTGTCGACCACGCCGAGAACCAGCCGGAAGCGGACGACCTGCTGATCGTCCCGCTGGCATGCTCCCTGGTCGGCCACGAAGGCGCGGTCGACGTGCGGACGGGCTCGTTGGCGGAGCGCGTCCTGGGAACTGAGCGGACCGTCGAGCGCTACCACTGCTCGTACGGCCCCAGCCCGGTCCACCTGGATGTGCTGCGTGCGCACGGACTGCGCTTCAGCGGCCACGACGAGGCGGGCGAGGTGCGCATCGCCGAACTGCCGGACCACCCGTTCTTCCTCGCCACCTTGTTCCAGCCCGAGCTCGCGGGGGACGGCACCCGACCCCACCCGATCATCCGGGCGCTGGCCGCCGCAGCGGTCGAGCGGGCCGCCGGGAGCCCGGCGAGGACGCCCGCCTGAGCTGAGCCGATGACGGCTCGCGTGAGGCCATTGAGCATGGCTCAGGGGCGGGTTAGTCTCGTTACTCAGTAGTAACCGATGGTGGGCTGTCACGCGTCTCGCGGTGCCGCCGAGGACACCTGGCGGCACCGCCAAGAACGACCAGAAAGGCACCCATGCCGGTCATCCACCTCGTCCGTCACGGACAGGCGTCTTTCGGCGCGCTCGACTACGACGTGCTCTCGGAGGCCGGCCGTGAGCAGGCGGGCGTCGTCGGTGCCGAGCTCGCCCGGCGTGCCCCTCGCGACCCCCTGGTGATGTGCGGCAGTCTGGCCCGGCAGCGGGACACCGCGGACCTGCTGATGCGCGCCGGAGGCTTCACCGGGCCGTGCCGTTCCGACCCGCGGTGGGACGAGTACGACCACCTCGACCTCATCAAGCGCTACGGACCGCCCTCACATGACGGCTGGACCGGTTCCCGGGAGACGCAGGCGGTACTCGACCGCGCCCTGGAGGCGTGGATCGGAGACACGGACACCGACGGTTGGCGTGACTTCAGCGAGGGCGCCGTGGGGGCACTCGGCGAGCTGGCAGGGGCGCTCGGTACCGGGCGTGACGCGATCGTCGTGACATCGGGCGGAGTGCTGGCGGCGGTCTGCGGCGCCCTGCTCTCCGCACCACCGCCGGGCATCGTGGCCCTGAACCGGGTCATGGTCAACGCCGCGGTCACCACCCTCGTCGTGGGCGGCTCCGGCGTCAGCCTGCTCGCGTTCAACGACCACGCGCACTTCACCGGCGAACGGCGTGCCCTGCGCACGTACCGCTGAGCCGCCCGCCACCATGCCGCACCGCCGCACCGCCGCACCGCCGCACCGCCGCACCGCCGCACCGCCGCACTGCCTCCTGACCGCGACACCGCCCGGGTCACGCATGCCGCCCGGTTGCGGCAAGAGCCGGTGCCCGGCTCAGCCGTGTCGCGGTGCTCATCGCCCAGTACCCGTCGGCTCACCGCCAGGGCCTCCGCGAAGACGTCCTGCGCCTGGCTGTAGTGCCCGCGGGCCCGCAGGAAGCGCCCCGCGCCGGTCGCGGCGCTCATCACCCGGGCCGTCGCCTCGGGGGAGGGCGCCGGGCCCGAGCCCATGCCGCGGACCAGATGCAGGGCATGTGGGGTGAGGGGCTGCCAGAGCGGACACGCTGCCCGGTGCTCCGCGCGCGTCCTCGGGCGCGTGGACCGTCATTGTATGGACGCGGTCCACAGCGATCGCGCCGGACTGGGCGAGGACCGAGGTGTGGGCTTCGATACGCGGGCCGGGTACGCCGGTTGCGGTCAGCCCCGGGCCGCAGCCGGCCCCTGAGGTCCCGTCAGGTGGGCGCCCCCGTTGATGACGCCGCCGGTGACCGAACCGCCTTCGGCCCGCAAGGAGACGTCACCGGTGACGGCGAGACCGCCGCCGCCCACGGACACGGCGGCACCGGTGTGCCGCGCGTTCCCGGTCAGCAGCGTCCGCAACCGCCGTGCCGCCTCGTCGCGTTCGCTCTCGCCCATGCCCTCCAGCAGGTCGCTGAACCTGGCGAACCAGGCGGCGCGTGCGTCGGCTCCGGCCCGCTCCCTGTCAGCGTCGTCGGCAGGGACAAGATCCGTGGCCGTCCGCTCCAGCCGCTCGGCGGTCGTACGCGCCGTATCCTCATCACCGCGGCCGAACCAGCGCGCGAGGTGGTCCCGGAAGGCGGTCCAGGCATCCGTGCCGGCGGTCTGCACCACCGCCAGGGCCCCGGCCGAAGCCAGGTCCGTCAACGCGGTCACGACGATCCGCCTCCTCAGCACCGGCTACGAGGTCTCCCTGACGCACCGGCTACGAGGTCTCCCTGGCAGAGAAGCACAGGCGGCGCCGGTACGGGCCAGGAAGGCAATTCCCGTGGCGCCGCATCGCCTGCCCAGCGGCACCAACCGGCCTGGGCCCGGCTGAGCCAGTCGGCACCGGCGCGCCGCGCGAGCCGCAGGGCGATCCGCGTGGCCGGGCGCCGCCGGTCAGCCCTCACCTGCCGCGCGGAGCCACATCCTCCCGTACTCCCGGATGGTGTCCAGCATCCGGTAGCCCTCGCCGTCGTGGCTGATCACCGACTTGGCGTGCAGGCGTCTCAGCGCCGGGCCGACCTCGTCGGCCGGGAGACCGTCGCCCGCGCACACCGAGCCGGCGGACGAGGCGTCGAACGCGCCACGGAAGACGGTCAGCCGCGCCCACAGCAGGCGTTCCATCGGGTCGCACAGCTCATGGCTCCAGCCGATGGCGGTACGCATCGTCTGGTGCCGCCGCGGCCACACCCGCTCGGAGCTCGCCAGGACCTCGAAGCGGTAGGCCAGCCGCGCGGACACGTCCTCGGCGCTGGTGTGCCTGGATTGTGCGGCGGCGAGTTCGAGCGCGAGCGGGATGCCTTCGACCTGGCGGCAGATCTCGGTGGCGGCAGCCGCGCGGGGAAGGCTGACCGTGTCCCCGGACGCCGTGTCCGCCGCCCGCTGCGTGAACAGCGACAGCGCGTCGTCCCCGGTGGCGGGCATCGGCTCGATGTCGATGCGGTGTTCAGTGGCCAGTTGCAGCGACTGCCTGCTCGTGGCCAGCACGGTCAGCTCGGGAGCGGTCGTCAGCAGATCGCCCACCAGGTGGCGGCACGCGTCGATCAGGTGCTCGCACGAGTCCAGCACCAGCAGCAGGGACTTCTCGGCAAGCCACTCGCACAGCGCGTCCACCGGCATCCGGGGGGTGTGGTCGGCGAAGTCGACGGCGTCAGCGACCGTCGCGACCAGCAGCCGGTCGTTGTCCAGAGCGGACAGGTCGGCCCACCACACCCCGTGCGGATGGCGCGGGAGGGACCGCGAGGCGGCTCGCAGGGCGACCCGCGTCTTGCCGACTCCCCCCGTGCCGGTCAAGGTCACCAGCCGGTGCTCGGTGAGCGCGCTGTCCAGCCGGGCCAGCTCAGCGCGCCGCCCTATGAAGCTGGTCGTCTCGTTGGGAAAGTGCCCCATCACGCCGACATTCTGGCTCACGGGACCCGAGGCGCGGCAACTCGTGCGGGGACAGACGCAAAACCCGCGAGGACGGCCTCACTTCGCTGCTTCCTCCTGCCGCTCCGAGGGCCTCACAGCCAACGGCGGCACCGCTGCGCGCGACGGCAACGCGGACCCGCACGGGCTGCCGGCGGGAGAGCAGGCCACCGTGCCGCCCTGTTGCCCTTCCTGATACAGCCCCTGATATAGCTGGTTTTGTCCACAACCCAGCACCGCGTCGTCCACGCCAAGCTGCTCGACGCCGTAGTCGCACATCGCCGCGGACCCCGTCGCCGTCCCACGTGGCCCGCACCGGCAGGTGCTGCACAGCCCATCGGGTGTCATGCCCGGCATGCTCAGCCAGCGCCCAGCAGTGCTTGCACGGGCAGGCCCGACAGCCCCCCAGTCCCAACACCCAGCTCTGATGGCCGGGTTCGACTCGGGGATGACTCTCGTAGAAGTCTACGAAGACCCGGTCTCAGCCTGCGGAGTTTTCATGTCTTCCACCCCTGGCTGACTCCGGTCGGCTGGCTGTGTACTCCTCAACAAGTGGCAACGAAGCAAGGGATGTGTGCCGTGGACTTCCTCCGACCCGCCACATGGGCGGTAGCGCTGGACGCAAAGGCCCAGCATCCGGAAACGCCTCACTCGGCCCGACCCCCCTGGTCCCAACTCCGGCCGAGTAACTGGACAGTGAAGGCTTCCCGATGACCAATCAGACTTCTCCCGCCCGCACCCCGCAGGAACTCAGTGAGTTGATCACCGGTGGGATCGGCGACAGCCCGCTGCGGCCGGACGGAACGCTCAAGGTACGCGGGGAGTACGCCTACTCCTCGGATCTGTGGGCGGAGGACATGCTCTGGGGCGCGACACTGCGCAGCCCGCACCCCTATGCGCGGATCAACTCGATCGACATCGGTCCCGCGCTCAAGCACCCCGGTGTGTACGCGGTGCTGACCCACGAGGACATCCCCGGCGAGAACATCTACGGCCTCAAGATCGCCGATACGCCGGTACTTGCCGGGGACATCGTGCGCTACCAGGGAGAGCCGGTTGCCCTGGTAGCCGCCGATCACCCGGAGGCGGCCCGGCGCGCGCTGGAAAAGATCGTGGTCGACTACGCGGTATTCGAGCCGATCACCGACCCGGAGCGGGCCGCGCACGACGACACGTTGCCCAAGCTGCACCCCAGGGGCAACGTGGTGCACTATCAGCCGATCACCAGGGGTGATCTGGAAGCAAAGGCCGACGTCGTGGTGTCCGATGTGTACACCGTGGGCATGCAGGATCAGGCGTTCCTCGGGCCGGAGTCCGGTTTGGCCATCCCGGCCGAGGACGGCGGAGTCGACCTGTTCATCGCCACCCAGTGGCTGCACGTGGACCAGAAGCAGACGGCGCGGGCGCTCGGGCTCCCGGTCGAGAAGGTGCGCTTCACCATGTCCGGTGTCGGCGGTGCCTTCGGTGGCCGCGAGGACCTGTCCATGCAGATCCACTCCTGCATGCTGGCGCTGCACACCGGCAAGCCGGTGAAGATGGTCTACAGCAGGGAAGAGTCCTTCTACGGCCACGTGCACCGGCACCCGGCGAAGATGTACTACGAGCACGGCGCGACCAAGGAGGGCAAGCTCGTCTACGTCAAGGCGAAGATGTATTTCGACGGCGGCGCGTATGCCTCCAAGACTCCGGTCGTGGTCAGCAACGCCACCTCGTTGGGCATCGGGCCGTACGAGGTCCCCAACGTCAAGGTCGAGGGTTGGGGCCTGTACACGAACAACCCGCCGTGCGGCGCGATGCGTGGCCTTGGCGCCGTGCAGCCCGCATACGCCTACGAGTCCCAAATGGACAAACTCGCCAAGGCGTTGGACATGGACCCGGTGCGGCTGCGTCAGCTCAACGCCATCGACGAGGGCTCGACCATGCACACCGGTCAGGTGCTGGATTACCCCGCGCCGGTCGCCGAGCTGCTGGAACGGCTGAGAAAGCTCCCACTACCACCGGAAAACCGGACAGAACCGGTGGACGTCCGGGACATGCCGGGTGGTGCGTCCAACACCACGCACGGCGAAGGCGTTGTTCGAGGCGTCGGCTACAGCGTGATCATCAAGAACGTCTCCTACGCGGAAGGCGCCGACGACTACTCCACGGCACGGGTGCGGTTGCAGGTCATCGGGGGCGTACCGATCGCGATGGTGCACACCGCGGCGGCCGAGGTCGGGCAGGGCCTGGTCACCGTGCAGCAGCAGATCGCCCGCAGCGAACTCGGCGTGGAGCGGGTGAACATCCACCCGAACGACACCAACGTCGGCGACGCGGGGTCGAGCTCGGCTTCCCGGCAGACCTACATCACCGGCGGTGCCGTCAAGAACGCGTGTGAAGCCGTCCGCGAGGTGCTCTTCGACCGGGTCGCCCAGCGGTTCGGTGAGAACCCCGTGGACTTGTCGCTCACCGGTGGCAAGGTTGTCTCCCAAGTCACCGGCGTCCTCGCTGATCTCGTCGACGTACTCGGCGATGACGTGATCGAGGAAACCAGGGAATACCACCACCTGCGGACATACGAGATGGACCCGGTGACCGGACAGAGCCAGCGGGTGCACGTCCAGCACGCGTTCTCCGCGCACCGGGCGGTGGTGGACGTGGACACCGAGTTGGGCCTGGTCAAAGTGGTGCGGTTGGACTGTGCGCAGGACGTCGGCAAGGCGATCAACCCGGACGCCGTCGTCGGGCAGATCCACGGTGGTTCCGCACAGGGGCTCGGCCTTGCCGTGATGGAGGAGATCCACGTCAAGGACGGCCAGATCCTCAACCCGTCGTTCACCGACTACCTGATCCCGACCATTGTGGACATGCCGCCGATGACAGTGGATGTGATCGAAAGGGATGACCCGAACGCGCCGTACGGTGTGCGTGGTGTCGGCGAACCGCCCACCATTTCCGCCACCCCGGCGGTCGTGAACGCCATCCGCGATGCGACGGGATTGAACCTGACCCACACCCCGGTCGCACCGGAGCACATTTGCGGCGTCGAGCCGCGATGATCTCCCGCGCGTGTCGCCGATAACACTGGTCTCAAGGCGGCGCCCGCGCGGCCCCACTTGTTGTCCCGGGTGCGGTGTTCCGCACGGGCAGAGCATCCGGGGAGCCCCCACCATCTCCGAAAGAGGAGAGTCACCATGACCGCGCACACCCAAGAAACGAGCGTCCAGGAGCTTGAGCGCGCCTGGATGGACGAGGCGATCAGGTTGGCCACGAAGAACGTGGCGAACGGCGGTGGCCCGTTCGGCGCACTGGTCGCCAAGGACGGCGAGGTTGTCGCGATCGGGAACAACCAGGTCACCGCGACCCTGGACCCGATGGCGCACGCCGAGGTGAGCGCGATGCGTGCCGCCTGTAAACAACTGGACACCTTCTCGCTTGAGGGCTGTGTCCTGATCACCTCGTGTGAGCCGTGTCCGATGTGCCTTTCCTCCGCGCTGTGGGCGCGAGTCGACCGGATCGTCTACTCCGCCGATCGGCATGATGCCGCGGTGGCCGGTTTCGACGACCGCAAGTTCTACGACCTGTTTGAAAAGAAGCCCCAGTCGATGTGGCCGACGTCGGTCGAGCAACTGGACCTGCCGAACCGTACGGCGCCGTTCGACGCGTGGCTGGCCAAATCCGACCGTATCGACTACTGAAAACCCGGTTCACCGCGCACTGGCATCGAGTGAACCGGCGGCGCGAGGTGCCGCCTCCCGGGCCTGCGACCATCTTCGCATCAGAACGGCCGACGCATCGTCAGCAAACTGGTCAGAGCAGCGGCTCCGCTGCTTCCGGGCCGCACTGTGGCCTGATCGAGCAGAAGACGCCTGACGGGCGTCAGCCCACGTCAGGCGCCTTCTGGTGGCTCCAGAAGAAGCCCGGCTTCTTCGGCGCGCAGCTCACGAGTGAGGTCTTCGTCCGCTGGTTCTCAGACCCCGCCCCGGCCCTGTCGGCGGCGGGGTCGTTTGTCAGTACGCGGCGGCGGGGCGGAAGAAGTCGGGCAGGTCGTCGGGGGGAGCGCCGTGGTTCCAGGCGAACAGCACGTGCCCGACCACGTACGCGAAGTAGGCCACATTGGTGGCTCCGGCCACCGCCAGCAGTCGGAGCCAGGTGCTGTTCCGCCAGGACAGGTCGTTGACCCCTCGCTCCATCAGCCTTTCGCCTCGCTCGTTCACAGAGAAGCGGAGCATGGCCAGGGTGGCGAAATAGGCGCCCGCCACAACGAGTTCGTACACCGGGAACTGGTACCAGTGGCCGCTGAAGAGCGTGAGCTCCGGGGTGGCGCCCGACCAGATGAAGAAGCCCATCAGAGGAAAGAACGACTCCGAGGTGGCGGTCAGCGTCACTCCCAGCAAGAAGGCGAACCCCATCAGCCAGATCCTGCGGATCTCGGGCCGGCGGTTGGCCAGCCACTGCACGCCGGCGCCCACCGCGATGGCCGCGATCACGGTCCCCATCCCGGCGACGAACGCGTGCACCGGCATCTCCGCCTGCTGATGCGGCCCCGGCCCCTGCCAGCCGGGAACATACGGCCCCCAGGAACTCGACGCCAGGAACTGGTTGGTGTTCACGGTGACCACCGGATCGAACCAGTTCACCAACGGGTCCTGCCAGGCGCTGAGCACACAGCCACCGACCAGCAGCAGATCGAAGGTCGCCCGCCCCTGAGCGCGGGAGTCCCGCAGATACTGGCGGGTGAGAAGCAGGACAGGCACTACCGTGGCGAACGGCACCACCAACCCGATCACCTGCCGGGTGGTGCTGAACTCGTGATCGACGTCCGCCTTGTCGATGCTCACGCCATCGGCCACCCAACTGGCCAGGACGTACGTCTGCAACGCGAGGAAGAACACGCCCAGGCACGCCCAGATCATCACGGGCGGGAAACGCCGTGCGCGACGGCGCGGGGCAGTGGGTGACGGGTCGGAGTCCTGTCGTGTTCTCGTCTGTGCGGGCAGGGCCGGCGAAGGCGCCGGGTCCCTTGTGCCGTCCGCGTCCGGAACGGGAGCCTGGTGACTGCTGCTCATACTCTTCCTTTCGGTAATCGGGCACGGTTCCGTGTTGTCGGCCGCTTCCGTGCTCAGAACGTGGCGTCGAGCCAGCAGTCCACCGACTCGGCGGTGGCGACGGCGTGTTCCTGCATGATGGTGAAGTGATCACCGGCGACATCCATGGCGATGTGCGGCAGTTCCCAGGAGGGCCGCCACTCCTCGCCCGTCGAGGTGTCCGACATCTCGTCGGCGACCCGGTCGACACCGCGGAGGCACAAGGTGGGCGCCGAGATTTCCTGTGGCGCGTAGTTCGAGAAGAGCCGCAGATAGCAGCCCATCGCGGTCAGCCGCACGTCGTCCATGCGGAGTCCGTAGACCCGCTCCGTCTCGAACATGCCGTTGGCGAGCTCGCGGGCGACGGGCACGATGTTCGCGCTTCCGTACGTGTAGGTGTCGATCAGCACCACAGCGACCGGCGGCGTCCCCTTGGCTTCGAGGTGACTGGCGAGCGCGTGCGCGACCAATCCGCCACCGGAGTGCCCGACGATGACGAACGGCGCGTCGCCGGCGCACTCCAGCGTCATCTGAGCCTCGAAATCCAGCAGCGCCTCCATGGACGCCGGGGTGCTCTCGCCCGTGGTGAATCCGGGCAGGGGAAGGAACCACATGTCCCGTACGCCACGGAAGTACGACGCGAATCGCGCGTACTGGTTGGGGCTCGCCACGGCGGCCACGGTGGGCAGGCAGAACAGGCTCGGCCGCACCGCTCCGCGCGCCAGCCGCAACGGGCGGGGCGCCGGTCCCATCTCCGCCACCGAGCTGAATCCGGGGCGGAAGTAGGACGCGGCCCGCATGAGCTGCATGCCGCGTGGGACCTCGTTGAGGTCGTGCGCGCGGCGGAACAGCGAGGCCAACGAGTGCGGTCCGATGTCCGGGGCTTCCGTGGATTCCGGGGCCTTCGGGGACGATGTTCCGTTGGCCGTTTCGCCCTCCACGGCGGGCGCCGGTCCCGTGCCGCCGTTGGCCGTGTCCTCGCCGCCTGGCGCAGCCCGCTGGCCGGGAACGTTCAGTGTGGTCCGCAGATGCTGGGCCATCGCCGAGGGACAGGAATGGTCGAACAGCAGGGTGGCGGGCAGGCGCAGGCCGGTGTCCTTCGCCAGCCGCTTGCACAGGTCCAGGGCCGTCAGCGAGTCAAAGCCCGCTTCCAGGAACCCCTGTTCGGGGGCGATCGCTTCATGGGACGCGTGGCCGAGGGCGGCCGCGGCGTGCGTGCGGACCAGGTCAAGCAGTGCTTCGGCCTGCTCAGCGGCGGCCAGTGCGGCCAGCTTGTGCCGGAGCCGGGCCGGTGCGTCGCTGTCCTCGGCGCCCGCCTGGCCGTTCCCGGCCCGCCCCGCGTCGATGACCTCGGGGATGTCGGCGATCAGCCGGCTGGGGCGGACGGCGGTGAACGATTCGGAGAAGCGCCGCCAGTCCATGTCGGTGACCGTCAGGAACGTCTCATCGTGGTCGAGCGCCTGTTGCAGGGCGGCAATGGCCAGCCGCGTGTCCATCGCCCGCACCCCCCGGCGGGACAACCGCTCGGTGGATACCGCCTCCGCCGCCATGCCGGTGCCCGCCCAGGCACCCCAGGCGATGGACGTGGCGGTCAGCCCGATGCCGCGCCGATGGTGTGCCAGCGCGTCCAGGAAGGCGTTCGCGGCGGCGTATCCGCTCTGGTCGCCCCCGCCCCACACCCCCGCTCCGGAGGAGAACAGGACGAAGGCCGACAACGGCATGTCCCGCGTGAGCTCGTGGAGATGCCAGGCCGCCCGGGCCTTGGGCCGGGCGACATCGGCGAGGTCCTCGACCGTGGTCGTGGCCACCGACGCGTAACTCCCCACTCCCGCGGTGTGGATGACCGCCGTGAGGGGGTGTTCGGTGGGGATGGCCGCGAGGAGCCGACTGAGGGCCTGGCGGTCGGTGGTGTCGCAGGCGGCGATGGTGACCTGGGCACCGAGGCCGGTGAGTTCGGTGCGGAGTGCGTCGGCACCCGGGGCGTCGGGGCCACGACGGCTGGCCAGCAGCAGGTGGGAGGCGCCGTTGGCGGCGAGCTGGCGGGCGACATGGGAGCCGAGGGCGCCGGTGCCGCCGGTGATAAGGACGGTGCCCTCCGGGCGCCAGGGCCGAGGCGCCGGCTCGGTGGGCAGCGGGGCGCGGGTCAGCCGGGCGGCGAGGACACCGTGAGCTCGTACGGCCAGTTGGTCCTCGTCGCTCCACGCGCGGGTGGCGCTGACGCCGGTGGTGGCATGGTGGAGGGCGGCGCTGAGATAGGGGAGCGGGCAGGCGGCGGTGGGCAGGTCGATGAGGCCGCCCCAGCGGTCGGGATGCTCCAGCGCTACGACGCGGCCCAGGCCCCAGGTCATGGCCTGGTCGGGGTGCGCGAGGGCGTCGGTGGGGTCGGTGGACACGGCGCTGGTGGTCACGCACCACAGACGACCGGCGACATGGGCATCGCCCAGAGCCTGGACCAGAGCGAGGGTGGCGGCCGTTCCCACAGACATGACCGGCTCGACGGAAGAGGGGCTTTCCGCCACCGCGAGCAGGGAGAGCACCCCGGCGACGGCCTGTTCGGCGGCCACGGCCCGTAGCTGCTCGGCCAGCGTCTCCCGGTCGACGGCACCCGCGTCGACCCGCACCACGCGCGTAGCGGCGCCGACACCGTCCAACGCCTGAAGGCAGCCGGTCACCGCCTCACCGTCGGCTTGGCCCGCGGGGACGATCACCAGCCAACTGCCATCGGCCGCGGGAGCGCCCACCGCGGCGGAGGCGGGCGCGGTGGGCGTGGGCAGGAGCTTCCAGGTGACGTCGTAGCGCCAGGCGTCGATGGCGGACCGCTCCCGCTGCTGCCGGTGCCATGCGGACAGCACGGGCAGTACGGCGTCGAGGCTGGACCGCTGCCCGGCGTCCTCCAAGGACAGGACCTCGGCGACAGCGGCCAGGTCCTGCCGTTCGACCGCGTCCCAGAACCGGGCCTTCGCCCCGTTCTCGGTCACGGTCGGCACCGAATCCGCCCCCGGGAGGGGATCGGCCCCCGCCAGCCAGTACCGCTCACGCTGGAACGGATAGGTGGGCAGCTCCACCCGCCGCCCACCAGCCCCGCTGAAGAGGCGGCTCCACGCTACGGGCAGCCCGTGCGCGTACGCCTCGGCGACCGACGTCAGGAAGCGGCTCGGCCCCTCCTCGTCACGCCACAGGGTGCCGACGACAAGAGGGTCAGCGGCGTCAGCACCGGAACGAAAGGCAGCGTCGGAAGCGGTCGCGGCCGTGAGGATGTCATGGACCGCGTGCGTGAGAACGGGGTGGGGGCTGACCTCGACGTAGCCGCGGTGGCCTGCCGCGTTGAGGGTGCGCAGCGCGTCGTCGAAGCGGACGGGTTGGCGCAGGTTGTCGTACCAGTAGGCGGCGTCCATGACGGGCTCGGTGATCCACTGGCCGGTCACGGTGGAAAGCAGCGGGATGGTGGGCGCGGCCGGGGTGAGGGAGGCCTGGCTGTCACGGATGTCGGTCTCGACCGCTTCGACCTGGGGGCTGTGGGAGGCGTAGTCCACGGGGACACGCCGGGCCCGGACGGCCCGCTCGGCACAGGCGGCCAGAAGTTCCTCCACCGCTTCGGGGTCGCCCGAGACGATGACGTTACGGGGGCCGTTGATGGCGGCGATCGACAGCCGCCCCGGCCAGTTGGTGAGGTGTTCCTCGGCCTCTTCCACCGGCAGGGTCAGGGAGGCCATCGCGCCGTTCCCGGCCAACCGGGCCAGGGCCTGGCTGCGGAGGGCGACCACCGCGGCGGCGTCGGCCAGGGTCAGGGCTCCGGCGATGTGGGCGGCGGCGATCTCGCCCTGGCTGTGGCCGATGACGGCGTCGGGCTGGATGCCGCAGGCCTGCCACATCCGCGCCAGACCCACCATGACGGCGAACAACACCGGCTGTACGACGTCGACGCGTTCCAACGGGGGAGCGCCGACGGTCTGCCGTAGGACGTCGGTCAGTGACCAGTCCACATGCGGGGCCAGCGCCTGTTCGCAGGCAGCGATCTGCTGGGCGAAGACGGGTGAGGTGTCCAGGAGGTCGGCCGCCATGCCTGCCCACTGGGAGCCCTGGCCGGGGAAGACGAAGACGGTTTTGCCGACTGGGCCGACGGTTCCCGTGATGACCTTTGCGGCTGGTTCGTCGGACGCCAATGAGTGGAGCCCGTCGAGGAGTTCCCCGCGGTGGTGGCCGAGGACCACGCCGCGGTGGTTGAACTGGGTGCGGGTCGTGGCCAGTGACCAGCCGACGTCGATCGGCTCCAGCTCGGGGTTGGTTCGCAGGTGCGCTCGCACTCGGGCCGCCTGCTCGCGTACCGCGTTCTCCCCCCGCCCGGAGAGCAGCCAGGGCACCACCACGGGCCGCAGCACGGGCTCCGGGTCTCGGGCGGTGGCCGACTCGGGCCCCCCGCTCCGCCGGTCGGCAGGTTCTTCGGCGCTCGGCTGAGCCGGTGCGGGGGCATCTTCGAGGATGAGGTGGGCGTTGGTGCCGCTGATGCCGAACGAGGAGATCCCGGCCCGGCGGGGGCGGTCGGCTCGCGGCCACGACCGCGCCTTAGTGAGAAGCGATACGGCCCCGGCGGACCAGTCGACGTGCGGTGTGGGCGCGTCGACGTGCAGCGTCTGAGGCAGGGATTCATACCGTAAAGCCATGATCATTTTGATGACGCCGGCTACGCCTGCGGCGGCTTGGGTGTGGCCGATGTTGGACTTCAGTGATCCGAGCCACAGGGGGTTTTGGGTGGGCCGGTTGTGGCCGTAGGTGGCGAGGAGGGCTTGGGCTTCGATGGGGTCGCCGAGGGTGGTGCCGGTGCCGTGGGCTTCGACGGCGTCGATGTCGGCTGGGGTGAGTGCGGCGTTGGTGAGGGCTTGGTGGATGACGCGTTGCTGGGAGGGGCCGTTGGGGGCGGTGAGTCCGTTGCTGGCGCCGTCCTGATTGACCGCGCTGCCGCGCACGAGGGCGAGGACGGGGTGTCCGTGGCGTTGTGCCTGGGACAGCGGCTCCAGCAGCAGCATGCCGGCGCCCTCGGACCAACCAGTCCCATCCGCGCAGGCGGCGAACGCCTTGCACCGCCCATCGGGAGACAGGCCCCGCTGCCGACTGAACTCCACCAATCCAAAAGGAGTGGACATCACCGTCACGCCACCGGCCAGGGCCATGGAGCACTCCCCGGACCGCAACGCCTGACAGGCCAGATGCACCGCGACCAGGGAGGACGAGCAGGCGGTATCGATGGTGACGGCTGGACCTTCGAGACCGAGGGTGTACGACAGCCGGCCGGAAGCGACACTGCCGGCGGTTCCGTTGCCCACATAGCCCTTGAGGGCTTCCGGAATGGTCTCCAGCAATGCGGCATAATCGTGGTAAATGACTCCCGTGAAAACACCGGTAGCACTGTTCTTGAGTGAGACCGGGTCGATTCCGGCTCGTTCGATCGCCTCCCAGGTGGTTTCAAGGAGTAGCCGTTGCTGCGGGTCCATCGCCAGGGCTTCGCGCGGTGAGATCCCGAAGAAACCCGCATCGAAATCGCCCGCGTCATGCAGGAATCCGCCCTCGCGGACGTACAGCGTGCCGGGGTTGTCAGGGTCCGGGTCGTACAGTGCTTCCAGATCCCAGCCACGGTCGGTCGGGAACCTCGCGACCGCGTCGGTGCCCGCCGCGACCAGGTCCCACAAGGCCTCCGGAGACGCCGCTCCCCCGGGGAAGCGGCAGGCCATCCCCACGACAGCGATCGGTTCCTGTTGCGTCGACTCTGCCCGCGCAAGGCGCTGCCGAGTCTCATGCAGATCAGCCGTCACCCACTTGAGATACTCGACGAGCTTTTCTTCATCCGCCATCGGAAATCAACCCCACTCCGGGTGTCAGTTGCTCTTCGGGATCAGCTGGTGGTTCGACCGAGTTGCTTGTCGATGAATTCCAGAACCTCGGAGGCAGACGCCGCGAGGATCTTTTCGGACACGGCACTGACGTGAGCGTCTTTCTGATGGCCGGCCAATTTTGAGAGGATTCCTTGAAGCCGGATTTTCACCGTCGTCCGGTCTTCTTCCGCGCTCAGCGATGTCGCGGCTTCTTCCAACGTGTCGAGCTGGTCGAGCACCAATACGGCAGGGCTCGCGGACTCCGGAAAGAGCTCTGTGTGGAGGTGGTGGGTGAGGGTGGTGGGGGTGGGGTGGTCGAAGAGGAGGGTGGAGGGGAGGCGTAGTCCGGTGGTTGTGGTGAGTCGGTTGCGGAGTTCGACTGCGGTGAGGGAGTCGAATCCGGTTTCGGTGAAGGCGCGGTCTTTGTCGATGGCTTCGGGGTGTGGGTGGCCGAGGACGGCTGCGGCGTGGGTGCGTACGAGGTTGAGGAGTGTGGTGGTGCGTTGGGTGGTGGTGAGTCCGGCGAGTTTGTGGTGGATGGTGGGGGGTGTGGTGGTGGGGGTGGTGGTTGTTCGGGGTGGGGTGGTGATGAGTTTGCGGAGGAGTGGGGGGAGGGTGTTGGTGGTGGCTTGTTGGTGGAGGGTTGTGGGGTTGAGGTGGATGGGGATGAGGTGGGGGTGGGGTGTGGTGTGGGCGGTGTCGAGGAGGGTGAGTGCTTGGTGGTCGGTGAGGGGGTTGATGCCGGAGCGGTTGATGCGTTGGTGGTTGGTGGTGTCGAGGTGTTTGGTGAGTTCGCTGGTGGTGGCCCATAGGCCCCAGGCGAGGGAGTGGGCGGGTTGGTGGGTGGTGTGGCGGTGGTGGGCGAGGGTGTCGAGGAAGGTGTTGGCGGT
>NZ_JBWLKN010000054.1:0-22410 GCF_059026195.1 Streptomyces sp. A01
GACTGGAGGACTGGGGGATGGGTTGAGGAGTCGGAGAGAGTTCTGCAGGAGGGGTCGGGGAGTTCGAGCGGGAGTGGTGAGCGGAGTTGCAAGAGGTGTCACGCGGGGGAGTTCGGTGGGGGTGATGGAGGCGCGCTGTTGGGGGTCGGCGGGGAGTGCATGAGTTGTGGTCGGGTTGATCTTGAAGCGGAGCGGGGTGGGCGGCGCACGCGATGTTCCGGTGGCTTGCCCTACAACTTGCCGCACAACTTGCTCTACAAGTGGCCCTACAAGTGGCCCCACAACTTGCCCTGCAAGTTGCCCCCAGGGCGCCTCGCAAGGCGCTCTACAAGACGTCTCCCAGGGCGCTCTACAGGACGTCGTACAGGGCGCCTGCCAGGGCGCTTCATCCTCCGGGCCGACCGGTCTGCGGCCTGCGCGGTCAAGGGGTTCCGGCACGCCGACTACTTCTGTATGAGACCCCTTTGGAGTTCGACAGAAGTTCAGACCCGATGCCGACGACTGCTTCGGCTTCCCCCTACTCCTCATCGACCGGTACACGGACCGACCCGTTGAGAGCGACGACCAGGAGGACGTCGAGCTACTCCGACCCGGGCGCGGCCGGGGCGTCCTGCTCGTACTGCGCGAGCGTCTGCTGGAGGCGGGCGGCGAGATCCTGGAGGTGCGGGGTGAGGGCGCGTTCCATCGGCGTCTCCGCACGTGCGCGCTGCCGGGCGTCCTCCTCGTCGAGCAGCTCGTCGAGCGACTTCGGGTTCGGGTCGAGCCGGTCGAGGAACCAGGCCGACGCTCGCCAGTCGCCCGGCCGCCGGCGGATGCGGCGCTCGCTGCGGTGCTCGCCCGTGACGGGGTCGGTCCACGTCCGGTACGTCTCGGAGACGACGGCCCCGCGGGCTGCCTCCTCGATGTGGCCGGTGGCGCGGACCGCCGACGCGGCGCGGGCGCGGGTGACCCGGGCGTACAGCGCGGCGTGCAGGTCGGGGGAGTTCACGTCGAGGTGGCCGTGCTGCTTCTCCTCAACGACGTCCTCGCCCCGGCTCATCCAGCGCAGGAACGTCGAGCGGCCGACCCCGGCGGCGTCGGCGGCCTGCGTCATCGGCAGGCCCACGGCCGTCGCCCGGGTGAGGAGGTCCATCACGGCCGGGGTCAGGAGCGAGGGGCGGCCCCGGCGGCGCGGGCGGCGGCGAGCGGGGGACTTCTCGGAGTCGTTGGTGTTCGTCATGGGCGCGGAAGGTACGGGCCCGCGCGGCTACCGTCGCGGGCTGCGTGGGACTTCCGGGACCGGCCCATCGCGCGCGAGATACCAGGGTCACCCGCTTGCGTCTCGGGCTCGCCGACGTCGTGGGAAGAAGAAGCCACCGGCCCGCGCGGCGGCGCCTGGTCATGACGGTCCCCTGTCGCCCGGCAGGTCATGAGGCTCCCCCGTGCGCCTCGTACGCCACACGGGCGACACCGTGCGGGCCGCTGGCCTGCGGGAACCGCTGTGTGTCCGCGTGCGCCCCTGTGGCGGCTCCGGAGGTCCGCTCACCCACGGAGGTCGGAGAACGGCCGGGAGGCGGCGACCGGTGAGGCCGGTTTCTGATCTTCGGCCCGGAATCGTGCCGGGCCTGCGGTTCGACGGCCGGACCCCCTTGACCAGCCCCTTGACCTGCGGGTGGTCAAGGGGTCTCCGCCATGCATTCGCCGGGCCGCCCGGCATGCTGGCTCGCCAGCGGGCAGGCACGCCGTACCCTGGTCCGCCCGTCGAGCCTCGCCGCCGGCCGCGCGCTCCGCCAGAGGTACGCGGCCCGGACCCGGCTCGCTCCCGCCAGGCGGGCGAGGATCTGCCGACCGGCCCGCAGCGCGGGCAGCACGCATGATCCATCGTGACGCTTACGCGCCTCGCTGTGACGCCTCCCGCGACGACCGTTCGGAAGCGTCACCCGCGTCCGAGGCGAGCCGCTTGCGCGCCCTCCAGGCCCGTGTGCGACACCGCTTCGAGCAGTACACCGAGTCGATCCGCTTCCGGATGGACACGCCCCACCCGCACACCGGGCACCGTCCCTCCACGTACGCCTGCTCTCCGTGCAGGATCTCGATGCTCCGGGCCACGGCGAGCTGGAACACAGTTTCGTGCCGCCGGACACGGCGCCAGTGCTTCGACCGGCAGGCGGTGTTGCAGTACCTGCGGTTCGGTCCGGCGTCCCGGGGCAACGTCGTCCGGCACTGCTCGCAACGGCGGGTCGGCTTCCTGGCCACCCCTCCAGGGTCGCCCCGGCGGGAGCTCCCGGGGAAGGGCGCCGGGGCCGGCGGACCGCTCGCCCCAGCGATCCAATCCGAACGGGGGGCGGAAACGGTCGTCTTAGCCCCCTCTGGCTGATCCAATGGGCCAAGTCACCCACACGGGTGAAAACACGGGCATTCCGGGGTGCCGATCCAATGGAATCCATTCCGTACTTGCGCCCCCCCTTTTCGCCCCCGTAGAGTGTTCATCGGAAGCCGACGCCACCACGGCCCGGCCGAACCCGAGGGAGAACCCCGTGAGCGACAACAACCCGGCCCGTCACCTGTCCCAGGCCGCCGACGGCGTCCGCGCCTTCAACCACACCTCCCGCGCCGCCGACAAGGACTGGGAGTACCCCAGCGACGCGTACACCGCGCTGGGCAACCTCTCCTACCTGGTCCAGATGCTGGGGCAGGCGGTCGAGCAGTCCACCGGTCCCGTGGTCCGCACCTACGAGAACGGCCGCGTCCGCATCGACGGCAACGGCGACGCCACCGAGAAGGTCGCCGAACTGCTGGCCGCCCAGGAGGACGCCGTGGCCGCCGCCGCCGCACTGACCGACGCGGTCCAGCGGATGCACAACGCCACCTCCCCGATGGGCCTGGACACCACCGGGATGCCGGAGTTCGAGGACGGCGAGTGACGACCGACCGCCAGCCCGTCGACCGCGTGTACCTGCGGCACTCGACGGACAAGCAGACCGACGCCCGGCAGCGCCACGCGCTCAAGAAGCTCATCGCCGCCGGCGCCCCGGTCTACGAGGACCCGGCCACGTCCAGCCGCATCCTGTCGCTGCACCGCGAGGGCTTCAAGAAGTTGCTCGACGAGGCCGCCGTCGACGACACCATCCGGATCGCCGACGCGGCGAGGCTGTTCCGGTCGGTCGCCGACGTCCTGGCCCTGCGCCCGGCGCTCGCCCGTCGGGGCCTGCACCTGCGGGTGGAGAGCGGGCTGCTCTCCGGGATCGACCTGGCGGCCGAGGACTCCGCGACCACCATGGTCGTCCAGGTACTGGCCGCCGTACTGGAGTTCCAGCGGTCGATGATCTCGGAGAACACCAAGGAGGGCGTCGCCGCGGCCGAGGCAGCCGGGAAGACGCTCGGGCGCCCGGCCGCGCTCGACGAGGGCGAGGTGGTCGAGCTGGTGGAGGCGTACCGCGAGGGCACCGCCGTGAAGGCCCTCGCCCGGGAGTACGGGATCGCACCCCGGACCGTCCGCCGGGTGCTCGACAACGCCGGGGCCCGCGAGGTGCCCGACGACCTGTCCGCACTGCTCGACGGCGACGACCAGGACGACGCGCCCAACGAGGGCCAGGCGGTGGCCGCCGACCCGGTCGCGGTCGTCGACGTGCCCGGCCTGGTTGCCGAGCACCTGCAGAACGGATCGGACGCCGCGATCCGGGAGGCGCTGCGCGGCGGGCGGACGATCCGCCGGGGGCAGGGCCACTCGGTGCGGGTGGCCGCGCCGCTGTCCGTGCACGTCGCGATGATCGAGCAGTCGGCCGCCGCGCTCATGCAGTCGCCCGCCGGCCGCAAGGCGCACCGCGTCCACTCCGACCGCGTGACATCCGTACGGATCGCGCCCTGAGTGTCGGTGCCGTTCGCTACAGTCGGGCCTGCGGTCACTTTGACCGTGGGCCCGGCTCGTGGCCCGGTGCGTTCGGCCCAGACCGGACGCGCACGCCGAAGGTGCTCCGCGCCGAGCCACCTCTCCACACGCTTCGCCTCCGCTGGCCTCGCTCTGTGCGGCCGGTGAGTCTGGGATCACCGCAGCCGCGGGAAGAGCTTGAGATGCCGAAGGACCACGCGCGGAAGAACGACCTCGCCCACCTCAAAGAGTCGCTGGGCATCAAGCACGCCGACGCCATCGCGCTCTTGGACCACCCCGACGCCCACGAGCGCGAGACGCTGCACGAGTACCTGGCGACGTACGTCGACATCAACACGTACAAGGAAGCCACCGACTACCTGACCCAGGAGAAGAACGACCCGCGCAACCAACTCCTGTGCGAGACGTGCGGCTGGACCAACGGCATGGTCTGCCCCGAGTGCCCCGGGTGCGGCTGCTACAACGACCAGTGCTCCGGGTGGCGCCACCACGAGTACGCCCATGACCAGGACGACTACGACGACCCGGACCGCGGCATCTACTGCCGGGAGTGCGGCGCCGGGTCCTCCAGCCCGTACGACGAGTGCACCTGCTTCGAGGACGACGAGGCCGAGGACCAAAAGCAGCAGGCGGTTCCGGCGTGACCACCACAGCGGCCGTCGACCTCGCCGGGCGCGGCCTGGCCGTGTTCCCTCTCGTACCCGGCGGCCGTCGACCCGCCCCCGGCGCACGGCTGTCGCGGTCCCTCACCGACCCGGTCCGGGTCCGGGAGGTGTGGCGCGAGGGCGACAACATCGGCATCGCCTGCCGCGCGAGCGGAGTCGTCGGGCTGGACCTGGACCTGGACGACGAGCGCGACGGCCTGGCCGTGCTCGCCCACCTCGCCGCCAGACTCCGGAAGCCGTGGCCGGAGACACTGACCGTGGCGACCCCGAGCGGGGGCCGGCACATGTACTTCGCCGCGCCGGACGGCTGCACCATCGGCAGCTTCTCCGGCGGGCGGACCGCCCTCGGGCCCGGCATCGACGTACGCGGCCCCGGCCGCCGGACCGGCGGCTACCTGGTGGGGCCCGGGTCCGTCGTCGGCGGCATCCCGTACGTCATCGAGCAGGACGTGCCTGCGGCTCCTCTGCCCGGATGGATCGCCTCCCGGCTCGCCAGCGCGTAGCCCTGACCTCATGTGATACCCCTCGCACCTGTAGCACTGGTGCGAGGGGTATCACGCGTTCTGGACGTCTCACGCCTGCGCGGCGTGCGACCTCCCCAGCCTCCGCTGGACCCGCTCGGACTGCCCGACAGCGGCGTCCAGGAGCGCGGCCACCACCTCGTGCTTGGGCACGCGGGTGCTGTGGTGGATGTCGTCGACCACGGCCTGGAAGGCGTCGGCCGCCGCCGTGTTCGTGTACCAGGACCGGCGGGTCATCGTCTGCCGGGCCGCCGACTCGGGGGCGGGAGACCCGACGATCAGGCCCTCTTGGTGCGGGGCGAGCGCGGCGCTCGGGCCCTCATCATCGGCGGTGTCGAACTTCTGCGGGCTCACGCTACGTTCACGCTCCTCTTCTCGTACGTCTCTGCCAGCAGCTCGAAGGCGGCGCGCGCCGGCCCCGCCCCTGACGCCTTGGTCAGCTCCAAGGGGAGCGCCTGGTTGTCCGCGGTTGCGAGGGCGGCCCGGCGGTGAATGACCGGCTCCCAGACGAGGTCACCGAAGATGCGGCGGATCGAGGCGAGCTGCTCGCGCTCCAACGCCTTCCCCGACGGGTCGAGGTTGTTCACCACCACCCCCGCCAGGGTCAGCTCCTCGTTGTGGAGCAGGTGCCGCTTCTCCTTGACGAAGTCCCTCACCCGCTTCGCACCGAGGATCGAGTCGATCTCAGCCTCGGTGACGATGAGCGCCTGGTGGCCGGCCGCGAGCGCCATCTGCGTCAGGTGGAACAGCGACGGCGGGCAGTCGATCAGCACATCGTCCAGGTGGTCGTCCGCGCCCTGGAGCGCCTTCGCCAGCCGGAGATGGTTCCCCTGGACTCCGGCCTCCGCCATCCGGTTCTCCAGCTCCAGCCAGGCCGGGGCCAGCACCATCCGTTGGGCGTACTCGACATCCCATGCCACCGATGTCCAGACACCGGCCATCGCGCCGACCTTGTCGGCCCTCACCGCTTCCGAGACGGTGAGCTGCGGGGCCGCGTCGTTGTACCGCCACCCGCACCGCCTGGACGCGTTGCCCTGTGGGTCGAAGTCCAGGATGCCGACGCGACGCTTCCTCTTCGCCAGAGCCGCCGCCAGCCTCACCGTGACATCCGACTTCCCGACCCCCCCGCGGTTGTTCAGCACCACTGTCCGCCGTGCCGCCATCGCGTTCTCCTCAGCTCTCCCGCTCGGGGCACCCGTCCGCCGGCCGCCGCTCGCTCGGAGGCTATCGGTCGCACGTCTCGCACACTGCGCACTCGTGGGACGCGTCGCACACGTAGCACCTCGCCGCCGTCGCAAGGGAAGAAGCCACGCCCCCGCGGTTCGGGCAGCACCGGCCGGGACCAGGGTCCTCGCCGGGCGGGGTGGCTTCTTCCTCACGCGACTCGGGAGAGTTCAGTAACAACATAAGCAACAGAATTAAGAGAACTACCCGCACTACCCGTACTACCCGCATAAGCCCAGGTCAGAGCCGTTGCGGGTAGTGATCAGATGGCAAGATCGCACTACCCGCAACTACCCGCACTACCCAGGTCGCGGGCAGTGCGGGTAGAGCGGGCGGTGACTACCCGCTGCGGGTAGAAGCCGAGTCACTACCCGCAGCCCTCTGACCTGGTGGTTTACGGGTAGTGCGGGTAGTGCGGGCAGTGCGGGGTGTAGTTGCCGTGACCCGCAGGCTGCACGCACGACGAAGGCCCGCACGGGAGCCGTGCGGGCCTTGGTGAAGTCGAGGCTTACTGCTGCGGTGGGCCTTCCACTCTCCAGTAGTTGATCTTTTGGCGAGCGTCGCGCCGAGCAAGGATGCGGTAGCCGCTGAAGAACCGTCCCTGCCGGGCTCGCAGCCACTTCCCGAGCTGCTTCGAGTTCGGGATCTTGTCGCCGTTGGTCGGCATCACCTTGTTGAGCGACGAGGCCCCGCTCATTCCGGTAGTCGCGGCGAAGGCGAAGTCGACCAGGTTCTGGGAGGTGTACTCCTTCGGGCCCAGCTCGTCATGCCAGACGGAGAGGAAGGCGGCCCATTCCATGGAGTCCTCGTCGGCGTCCTCCATCTGCTCCTCGCGGTTTTCCAGCCATCCGGGCAGGCACATCCAGTTCAAGATGCCGCCGAGGGTCCGAGGCCACGCGCCGAAAGAGGCCATGTGGTGGTTGGTCTTCGGCATCCCGGCAGCTACCCAGCCGCAGAGCAGAGTGAGGAGCGCGTGGAGGACTTCGGCGGTGTGGAGCTGGAGCCACTCGTTGAGGTCGCCGGCCGCGAAGGCTGCGGGGTCGCGGGTGTCGGGTCGGACATCCGGGTTGAGCCGGACCCAGATGGTGCGGCGGGCCAGGTCGTCGCCGACAGTCAGGTTGTTGCCGTTGGCGACCCACAGCATGTTGTTGGGGATGTTCGCCATCTCGGACTTGCCCAGAACACGGTCACCCCAGATCTGCGACGTGATCAGCTCCGACATCACGGGGAAGCGCAGAGTGTGGCCGGAGGGCACGTTGTCGAACACGGTGACGGGGTGGCCGGACTCCATCAGCACGGAGGTGATGACCTTCCGCTGTTCGCCGTTGTCAGAGCCCCAGGAAGCGGTCTTGAGCCCGAACAGGTCGCCCATGATCCGGGACAGCAGGGACTTGCCGGAGCCCGGGTTGGTCGCGGTGATGCACCACAGCGGAGTGGGGTCCGGGATCATCGAGCGGAGCAAGGGGATGAACAGCGAGCCGACGAACTGGGCGAGATCGCTGGCGGCCATCCAGGGGAAGTCACCCAGCATCCTGCCCACGATCAGCTCCTGGGCGTCGCGGATCTGTTCCTGGGTCGGGTTCTCGGGGACGTCCTTGATGCGGATGCGGGGCGAGTAGAACCAGCCGGTCGTGGGGTTGTATCCCTCCTGGAGGTGCAGTCGGCCGTCAGGGCTGAGAAGGGGAACGGAGGTGATCCCCTTGAGCGGGGGCAACTTCCAGTTGTTGCGGGCCAGCACTACGGCCGCGACTCGGGTGGGCAGCAGTACCGGCGCGGGGCCGGTCCTGCGCATCTTGAAGACTTCGGCGTGCTCGTGCAGGGCGAGGGTCAGGCCGTCCTTCGAGATCTCCTCGATGAAGGGGCCGTCGTTCCCCTCGCCGATCCACACGGGCCGCCGGCCCCGCAGGTACACGTCGGCAATTGCGCCCGACTGGAGCGCCCGGGTCACCTCGGTGACCCCGGTCGGCTCGTCGGTGACGTCGATGACGACCCGCTCGTGCACCTCAGCCCGCGGCTGGGGTACGGCGGTGACGGTGTCGGTCTGGTGACCGTCGTCGGACGGGTGGCTCACGTGTGCTCCGTTCTCGGGAGCTGAGCCTGTTTCCGCCTCCTACGCCTGGTCACCGTGTCGTACAGTGGTGACTAGCTAGGAAGACGAGCGAGACGGATGAAGGCTCAGCTCGAAAGCTTCCAGAGTCAGCCCGGTTTAGGTGTGCAACCACCTGCCGGGCTACTCGCTTTTCTGATGTGGGTTGACCCTAGCCGTGCTGGTTTACGCAGGTCAGGCCATTTGTGTCGAGGGCACCGGGATGCCCGCTTCGGTGAAGCCGCGATCGACTGCTCGGACCGCGTACGTCTCGGGCACTCCGACGCCGACGGCCGCTGCCACGATCTCCCCGCCGAGGGTCTCCAGGCCGCACGGCCCAGGGCACTCCTGGTGGAGCGAGCCGAGGAACCGGGCGACGCCGAATGCCTGGCTCGCAGCTCCCTGCTCGCGGTTGCCGGTGACCATGGCGACGCCCTTGTCGAGACCGGTCCGGACGTACCGCTCCGTGTGACGGCACCCGGTGGCCACCGCCCGAGTCCATGCGGCCCGGGGCATAGGAGAGGAGGCCACCGCTCCCGTCGGCACCACGTACCGGGGGAGCGTGGTTACCGTCTCGGGCAGCCGGATCATCTGGCCTTCGCCGGGTCCGAGCCAGCGGGCGTACGCCATGAGCGACTTGATGTCGACGCCAGGGCGTACGCCGTTCGCGGACTGCATAGTCCCGAGGTAGATCCAGTGCTGGCCCCGCGTCGTCATGACGGTTCGCGTGGCGGGCAAGGTCTCGTGCGCCCAGGCCACCGCGTCGGCGTGGTCGAGGTCGACCACGGTCACTCCGGCGCCACCCGGGTGGTAGGCGACGGCACCCGCCCGGTCCCAGGCCGCCGCCCAGGCCGCCGACGTCACGACGTCGGCGGAGGTCGAAGCGGCGGCCCAGGCGTGGCACGGCCGCAGGCACGCGCAGGCGCCGGCGGACTTCATGTTGGGCCTGCCGCCGCACGCGTTCTTGGCGCAGTCGGCACAGTTCCCGAACGGTCCCTTGCCCTCACGGAGCGGCAGTACGGGCACGCCGCGCGCCACCAGCTCCAGGGCCTCCCGCAGGTGCTCATTCATCGTCATCTCACGCCCGCAGCGAGGTTGACCAGCGAAGGATCGTCGAGCCGCCGGTCACCTTGACTGCCACCTCGACGACGCGGCCGTCTTCCAGGATCACGGTTCGGACGACCTGCGTCACGATGACGTCCCCCGCCGTCAGGCCGAGTGCGGCCTTCTCCGACTCCCGAGCGAAGCGGGAGGTGACCTCTTCCAGGACGTGGTCCTGGCCGACGCCCAGCCGTTCGGCAGCCAGCTCCCGAGAGCCTCCGGTGGATACCGGCTCGGTCAGCTCCGGCGTCACGGCGATCACATAGGCGGGGTAGTAGGAGCTGCTGAGGTGCACCGGTACACCTCCTCGGCTCACGAGCCGCCGTCGCACGTGGACCGGCGTGCCCGGGGCGACGTCGAGTCGCGGGGCTACCAGCTCGTCAGCGCCCGTTGTGCCGATCTCCAGGATCTGCGAGGTCTCGCCGCCACCCAGAGCCTTGCCCGTGGTCGCGTGCAAAGAGACGCGGGACGCGATGTTGTTGCTGATGGGACCAGCGACGATGGTGCCGACGCCGGACTTCGCGAGCGTCAGCCCTTCCATCTTGAGTGCCCGGTACGCGCGGTTTGCGGTCGTCTGGGCAACGCCGAAGCGTTCGCAGACCTGTCGAAGCGACGGCATGGTCTCGCCGGGCCTGAGCGTCCCGTCCTGGATCTGCTGGCGGTAGTGCGCAGCAATCTCCGCGTATCCGGTGTTCTCGGGCATATCCCGGCCTCCCTTCCTTGATCTGGCGCAGCACGTCGATGTGCAGCGGTGCACCTACGAGGGTAGTTCACGTAGACCGGTAGCGCTACCAGTAGCGCTAAGGGCCGCTAGTGGTCTACCTTGGTCGTGCGCCGACCGCAAGGGGAGACCCGGAGGTCGGTGAAGGGTCCCGGGCCAAGACGGGGCGAGGCGCCGGGGCTGGTGGCATTAACCCGGACGGCAGGCCCCCGGCCTACAAGCGTCAGCTCGTGTTGGCGTAACTGGGGGTGGCGCCCTGTTTGGAAGATTTTGGCCGGTTCGATTCCGGTTCGGGGCACTGCGGCATCACGCCGCTTCTTCGGCCGCTGGTGGCTTCTTCACCTTCGGCCGGCCTCGCGTTGGAGCGCGAGACCGGCCGGGCCTGGCGGCCCAGATCGCATGGAGGTGCGACCCGTGAAGAACGGTACCCACGACCAGGCCCTGGCCGCTGAACTCGCCGAGATCTACGCGAATCAGCACGTCAGGGTGCTCAACATCGTCGGCCACACGCTGCGCCTGGAGGACCGGGCCGCGTACGCCGAAGACCTCGCCCAGGACGTGTGGCTGATGGTCTGGCAGTACATGCTGCGCGGCAACGAGATCGCCCGGCCGTCCGGCCTGGTGGCCGTGTTCGCCCGGCGCCGGGTGTACGCGCACTACCGCTCGGCTCGGGTCCGCCGCGAGATGGCGGTCGACCCGCAGGAGTACGGACCGCTGGACCGGGTCTGCGCGGAACTGGCGGCCGTCGCGTGACGGCGGTCCGGCGGGCCGCCCGCTTATTGGGGCGCGTCGCCTCCGACTGGCAGTGCATGTTGTGCGGCAACTGGTTCTCCGGACCGGCCTCGCAGACATGTCCGAGCTGCACCTGATCATTGGCCACTCGGGTCCGGAGTCGCTTCGGCTGCTCCGGGCCCGCGCCCGCAGAGCTTCGGATGGAGAGAGCATGACGACCACGATCGAGCCGCCCGCCAAGGTGCCGGCGCCCTACGAACCCGCTCCCGCGTCGAGCACTCGGGAGACGCCTTCGGGCACTCGCCCGTTCGCTTCGGCTACTCAGCCCGACGCTTCGGGCACTCAGCCGGAGGAGCTGACGACCGGCACGCCGGACGTCAGCCGGAAGGTGAAGATCGCACTCGGCATCGCCGCCGTCGTCGGCGGTTGCGTCATGGGAGCGATCGGCTTCTACCTCTCCTTCGGGAACCTCAGCAAGGCCGGACACACGGTCTTCGGGTTCGCCGAGGATGACGCGAAGTTCTTCGCGATCGGTGTGGACGTCGCGATCGTCACGTGCCTGGTCTTGGACCTGTTCATGGCGACGATCCGCACGTCGTGGCCCCTGCTGCGGGTCCTCGCCCACGTCATGACGGTGGCCAGCGTGTACTTCAACGCCGCCGCGTTCGGCGCGATCCAGGACCACGCCGACAAGGCTCTGTCCCACGGGCTGATGCCGGTCCTGTTCGTCATCGGCGTCGAGGCCGGGCGGCGCATCCTGGTCCACCAGGCCGCGCTCCCCGCCGATCACGACACGATCCCCGGTCACCGCTGGGTGCTCGCCGGGCCCACGACCTGGCGCATCTTCAAGGTGATGAAGGTCTGGGACCTCCCGTACAGCGAGGTCGTCACCCGCCAGCGGGAGCGGGCCATCTTCAACGCCTGGACCGAGTACAAGGCCGAGATCGCCAAGGCCGGGCTCAAGGAGGGCAGCGAGGAAGCACTCGCGCGGCTCCCCAAGAAGCTGGAGCCGTACGGGATGACGGTGGACGAGGCGCTGGCCCTGCCCGACCGGATGGCGCGCGAGGAGCTGCGCCGCCAGCAGCAGGCCGACAAGCGGGCCCGTGACCTGGAGCTTGAGCGGGAGCGGGCGGAGCACCAGGCGGAGAAGGAGCGCCTGGCGCACCGCAAGGAGATGGCGAGCCTCACGGCCGACCTGAGCGCCACTGAGGGCGTCGCCGGGGCTCAGGCCCGGGGGGCGGTCGCGGAGGCTGAGGCGCGGGCCGACGCGCAGGCTCGGGTGGCGTCCTCGCTGAGCGACGCGATCGAGTCCGAGGAAGCGGCCGAAGCGAAGAAGCGAGCAGCCGAAGCGAAGGCCCGAGCGGTCGAAGCCGAGGCGCGAGCGGCCGAAGCCAACGCGGACAAGATGGCCGCGCTGGCGAAGACGGAGACCGACAAGGCGAAGGCGCTCGAAGGCGTTCACCGAGCAGCCGAAGCCGAAGCGGGAGCGGCCGAAGCGAAGAAGCGAGCAGCCGAAGCCCGGCTCCACACCGCCGAGATCACGCGGCGAGCGGTCGAAGCCGAGGACGTCGCGAACTTCACCGCACGCCAGCGCCGGGTCCGCGTCGTCGCCCGGATGATCCTGGCGAAGGCGCCCGAGGACGTGTCGCTCGACGAGATCGCCACGGCGATCGGCGTCACCTCCGGCAGCACCGCGTCGACCACCAAGGCCGACGCCGTCGCGCTGATCGAGGCCGGGTACGACCCGGCCCGCGGCTTCGACCCCGAGGCCGCCTCGCGCACGGAGGCGTGACCAGCAGTCCGACACCACCAGTGAAGGCCAGCCCGCGGATATCGGGCTGGCCTTCGCTGCGACTGCCGGAACAGCAGTCAGCAGGAGACCAGGACGTGCTTACCGCCCTGGTCACGGCAACAACGGTAGAGGAGATCCCCACCCATGAGCGCAACTTCGTCCGGGCCGGAGTGGTCCGGGGACATGCTCAACAAGCCCGAGATGGTCGAGGCGTTCGCCACGCAGCTCCGTGGCGTGCTGAAGGGCCAGGCCGCGTACGTCGCCGAGATCCGCAACGAGGCGGAGGCGATGTGGAAGGCCAACCGGCCCGAGGGCTACGGCACCTTCGAGGCGTGGTGGCGTCACCGCTGGGTGACCGGCCCGTTCGCCGAGATCCAGGAGCACCTGGAGACGGCGGCGAAGCTGACGTTCGACCTGGAGGTCCGCTACCGCAAGGGACGCCACGAGATCCCCGCCGCCCGCCAGGCCGCCGCGCTGGAGAAGAAGCAGGCCAAGCAGGCGCCGCAGGTCACCGCCGGACCCGTCGGAGCCCCGCCCCGGCCGGTCGACCCGCCCAACTTCGGGGCGGGCGCCGCGTCCGCCGGCGGCCGGAACTTCCTGGAGCTGGCCAACAAGGAGCGGTCGGCGTGAGCGGAAACGGAATCGGGCCCGAGGGGCTCAAGCGGCTCCGGAACCTCAAGGCGTTCTGGGAGCCGCGGATGCAGGCCGCGACGTCGGACGCGGAGCTGGCCAAGATCTGCTTCGACCGGGCCAAGGCCGCCGCCCGCAAAGCCCAGAAGGCGGGCGACCAGGCGGCCATGCACGAGCTGGCCCAGCAGCTCGCGGTGTGGGCCGCGGGCAAGGAGCAGGTCGCGATCAAACGCGGCGAGCGTAACGCCGCGTGACGTTCATCTTCATCTTCACCGCCTGCCCCCCGGGTCTCCGGGGGGCCCAAGGCGCGGCGCGTGTACGCGCGGCGCGCGAGGGTCGCCGATTACGTGACCTTCTGTCAACCCCCAGAAGGGAGTGTTCGTGACCACCGACGACACGGGCGGCACGCTGTACCCGTTCCCCCACGTCGCTCTGCCCCCGTCGTTCGACGCCGGGGCCGGAGCCTCACCGCCGGACCCCGGCGGCGCGGCCGACGACACGGCCGCGATGATCCCGGTCGGCTCCTGGCCGCTGCTGCCGGACGTCTCCGACATGGCCCCGCCGCTGCACATGACGGTGGCGGGGGTACCCGATCCGGAATCGGACGACGACGACGAGGCGGACGCGGGAGCGTTCACCCCGCCGCCGCCGGCGGACCCGGACAACCCCCGGCTCCGGGACGCGGCCGTGATGGGCATGGCCGTGATGGCGGCCGTCGGCGTCTCCTGCGCCCAGGGCATGTGGCACGCCGCCCAGGGCGTCAAGGCCAACGCCGAACAGCGCCGGGCCGTGGCCGACAAGGCGCGGCTGGCCGCCGACAAGGCCGCCGAGAAGCACCTCCAGTCCGGCCCGGAGTACGGCAAGTCCGTGAAGAACGGCAGCGGCGGCCGGGCGGGCGGCTCGGGTTCCTCCGGCGGGGGCGGCAAGCCGTCCGGCGGGGGCGGAGGCTCGAAGACCCCGGCGTCCCTGCGCTCCAACGGCGCGGGAAAGGGGCCTGCACGGACCCCTGACAGCCGCTCAGGTCCTGGAGGCTCCAAGGGGCCCGGTGGCGTCACCAAAACCCCCCAGGGCCCACAGAAGGGCGCGGGCGGCTCCGGGAGCGGCAAGGGCCTCGGAGGGTCGAAGAACGGCAACTCCGGGGGCACTGACCGGCCCTGGAAGGACCGGGGCGGCAAGACGAAGGACCCCAAGGGCTCGAAGGACTCCAAGGGGTCGTCCGACAAGGCGGCCAAGGACGCGAAGTCGTCGAAGGCGTCGGACACCAAGACCGCCAAGGACGCCAAGGCGTCGAAGGACGCGAAGGACGGCAAGGCCAAGGTCCCGAAGGTGCCCGAGGGCGTCTCGCCGTGGAAGGACAAGCCCGAGAACAAGGGCAAGGCCAAGCCCAAGGAATCCGGCTCGAAGGACAAGCCGGACGCCAAGGCGGAGACGAAGAAGGCGGACCCGAAGGCCGAGAAGATCGACCTGACGAAGAAGCCGAAGGCGACGGAGGCCGGGAAGGACAAGGCGGTTCCGCCGAAGCCGACCACCCCGCCGAAGCCGCTGTACGACAAGGACGCGAAGGTGCCCGGCACGCACAAGCCGGACACCGAGCGGCCGTGGAAGAAGCCACCGACCGTCGAGAAGAACCGCGGCACCGCCGACGACAGCAAGAAGGCCGGCGGGCCGGACCCGGCGACGTCGACCGGCCCGGCCGGGGCGGAGAGCAGCACCCCGCCGCCGGGCGCGAGCTCGTCGGCGGACTGGGCATTCGGCGGCCCGACCCCGCCACCGCCGCCGGGGCCGGGCGGGATGCCGGGCACGGAGGGCATGAGGCCGCCGCCCGCGTACACCGAGCCCGAGTACACCGTCCACACGGAGGTTCTGCGCCCGCCGCCGGACCCGCCGAGGACAGCGGCCGGGGCCCTCACCCAGGGGAGCCCTGCTCTCCCGGCCGGGACCACGCCCGCCCCGGCATCGGCCGCCAGCTCGACACCGCCGGGGCCCGCCGCTCCGGTCGTACCCCCGCAGAGAGGAGCCCGGTTCGTGAGCGCACCGGTGAAGGCCACGCAGTACAGGGACGCGGAACTGACCGTGTACGACGTCATCGACGCTGACGCCGACATGGCGGAGGAGATCACCGAGGGCGTCGACGAGGCCCGAGCCGCGGCCGAGGGGTGCGACAAGCTCCTGGCCAAGCTGGAGGCCCTGCACGCCAAGATCCTGGACCTCAAGGTGCCCGGGTCGCTGCCGGGCATGGTCGCCCGGCTCATGGAGAAGACCGGCACGGTCAAGGCGAAGGCGGACGCCATCGCCGACGCCCTGCCCCGGGCCTCCGAGGCGATCAGCACGGCGGGCTCGAACGCTGAGTACCGCCACCGCCACCCGGCAGACGTCACGCGGGACATGGGCCACACGCGCCCGGCCGACCGCGACTACCACAACGAGTAGGAGGCCCTGATGGGTGAAGCACTGGAGAAGGCCGGCGCGGTCGCGGGCAACGTGGCCAGCACCACCGGCACCGCCATCGCGGTCGCGGGCGAGGTCATCGCGGAAGGCGTGCGGTACGGCATCGTCGTCGCCCAGCTCGCCATCGCCGGGGTGCGGCTGCGCGGCCTGAGCGAACAGGTCCGCTCCACGTACCGATACGTGGAGGGCTGCTCGAAGTCCGTCGACCGGCTCGCCGACCAGATGTCCGGCATGAAGGTCGAGCGGGACAGCGTCAGCGAGCACCACGAGGCCGCGACGGTGATGCGCTCGGTGCTGGCGGAGGCCGAGGCGATGGCCGCCGAGACGGAGGACCTAGCCGCGCTCTTCGACCAGGCCGCCGCCGAGCACCAGGCCGACTACGGCCCGGTCGCGGAAGCCATCAACGCGATGCCGGTCGAGATGGCCGACGCCGAGTTCTACAGCAACCGCTGATCACACCCCCTCGCACGCCTCGCACCTGACGCACAGGTGCGAGGCGTCGCACACGTCGCACTTCCTGATGAAGCGGCGGTCACCAGTCCGTGGCCGCCGCTCGTCGTCCCTCGAACCCCCGGTCGCCGGGGAGAACGGAACACCCGATGCTGAACCTCTCCGCCGACCGCGTCGAGCGGGTGCGCGCCCAGCTCGACAGCGCACGCCGCCACATCGAGACCGCCCGCTCCCGCGTCGGACGGGTCGCCACGGCCGCCGGCGCCGCGACCGCGACCGCTGGCCTCTTCACCCCCGAGGTCACCGGCGAGACGCTGCTCGCCACGGCGGTCGCCGCCGGTGCGGGCCTGGTCTTCCTGCCCACCGGCCGCTCCGAGGGCCACCAGAAGGCCACCAGCATCGTCATGTACCTTGCGCCGGGCGTCAGCCTGACCGGGGTCCTGATCGCCGAGCGGATCGTCTCCGGCGTCCACTGGGGCGAGGCCCTGGCCGTCGCGCTGTGGTCCGCCGGCACCTGGTGGCTGCGCCCCTCCCTGGCGGCCCGCCACATGCTCGTGCCGCCGCTTCCGCCCCTGCCCGTGCAGCCGCCCGCAGACCTGGTGGTGGCGGAGCAGACCCACGACCACCCCGCCGCGCAGTGGTGGGCGGAGTGCGCGGCCGTCGAGGGCGGCGCCGCCCCCAGCACGGTCCTGGAGGACATCGCGCAGACCGGCGAGAACGCCATGAAGGCGGTCATCCGCTCCGCGATTCCCGGCCTGCCGGTCCCCGAGATCTCCACGCGCCGCCTGTCCGCGCTGATGGACGTCCCCCAGGACCTCATCACCATCGGCCCGGTGCCCGGCCGCGGGGCCTCCGTGCAGCTGCTCACGGTCGGCATCGCCGACGAGGAGGAGCTGGACGCCAAGGCGATCTGGACGCAGCGGATCGCGCCGCTCGCGATGCCCGGCAGCACCATCACCGCCATCAACTTCGGCCGCATGACCACGGCGGTCGACATCACGAAGGAGATCGACGCATGAGCCGTACCACCGTCCCCGCCATCCCGGACGACCAGATCGTGGAACTGATGGTCCAGGTGCCGCCCGGCCAGGTGCTGCGCTACAACCTGGAGACCCTGGCCAGCGCCTTCGAGATCACCGACCCGGGCCGGATCGCCGTCGAGACAGACGGCTCCCGGAACGCGATCGTCACGATCTACCCGTCCAACCCGCTCGCCTCGATGCCGCCGCCCTCCCCGAGCGACATGCTCATGGACAAGTACGGGCGGATCGTGAACGGCCGCTACCACAACGGGCGCCCGTCCTACCGGCGGCTGTTCGACCCGCGCACCGGGTCCGCTCAGCGCTCGCTGGTCTTCGGGACGACCGGCGCGGGCAAGTCGCGCACGGTCCAGTACACGCTGGCCTGCGAGAAGCGGAACCACATCTGCACCTGGCACGCGGACCTCAAGGGCGGGCAGTCCGCGCCGGAGGCCGAGGGACAGGTCGACTGGTTCGTCACGAGCCAGGAGGAGACGATCCTCATGCTCCGGGCCGCGGTCGCCGTCGCCACCGTTGCCCGCCAGCCCCGGTACCGGGCGATGGGCCGCAACGCCTTCCTGATCGGTGACCCGGACCCGCTGCTGTCGGTCCGGATCGACGAGGCCAACCGCCTCCTGGAGAAGGGCGCCCCCTACCGCGAGGAGGCGACCTACCTGGTCAAGGAGCTGGGACGCACCGGCCGTTCGGTGGGCGTCGGTGAGGAGCTGGACGCGCAGGCGAGCCACCTGGAGGAGCTGGGCGGCTCGGACACGCTGCGGGCCATGCTCAAGGAAGGCGAAGTCACGTTGCTCCGCTGGTCGTCGAGCATGATGCGCCAGCTCGTCTCGGACGGGCTGCTGCCCGCCGGCGAACAGCTCGCGCCCATCCCGAAGTCGCTCCGCCCCCGGACGCTGCGCTCGCAGTTCGCGCCGGCCTCCGAGGTGGACGAGGACTTCTGCGACACCCAGGGCACGGCGTACCTGCTGTCCGGTCCGCACCCGACCAGCATGATGCGGCACTTCCGGATCGGCTCCATCGAGCCGCTGCCGGGCCTGGACCCCGAGATCCTCGCCCTGTACGGGCCGGGGGACCCGACGCGCCTGGAGGAGGACTCGCTGGAGGCAGCGGGCGAGGCGTACGAGGCACGCGGCACCTCCGCGATGGCCGCGCTGTGCGAGGCGGTCAAGGAGGAGGGGGCGAAGCAGGCGGTGAAGGCCACGGCGGCCAAGGGTGGGCGTTCGGTGAAGCGGCTGGAGGACCGGGTGCGGATGGTGCTCGCCGAAGCCGAGGCCGACGTCCCGATGACCGCCGCCGAGGTCATGGAGCTGGTCAACGCCGATGGCGAGGACAAGACCGTGAAGCTCGGTTCGGTCCGCAATGCCCTCGGGGGCCTGGCCGACGAGGAAGAGGTCGTGCGCGCCGGGCGCGATCAGTACGTCCTGGTCCGCTGACCGACCCTCACGCACGAACCGGGGCCCTGGAGATCACACCTCCGGGGCCCCGTACTCACTCCCACCTTGACGAAGGAGTTCGACCAGTGGAGCACACCGACCGCACCGCCAGCACCCCGCTCAGCGACTCGGAGGCCGCCGTCGAAGCGCGCCGGATCATCGAGAGCCTGTACCGGCCGGAAGCTGCGCCCGTGCCGTTCCCGACGTCCTACCGCAACCCCCTGCCGAACGACCCCGGTTCCGCCGCGCCGGTCGCGCAGCCGGGAAGGGCGCCGATGTCCCAGCGCGCCACGGACGCCAGCGGCCTGATGCTCGCGGGCAGCGTCGCCGCCCTGTCCGTCGGCGGCGCCACCTCGCTCGTGCTCTACACGCTCGGGCAGGTCGACCCGACGACGCTCGCCATCGGCGGGGCCGCGCCCGTCGCCCTGGTCCTCGCCGTCGGCTCGCTGCTGCGGTCCGCCGGCCGCGCGAAGAAGGACATGCACACCGAGAACCACCACCACTACAACGGCTCGGTCCGGCAGGAGACGACGAACGTGTCGAGCACGACGAAGGGCCTGTTCGCCAAGAACCGCAACGACGTCCGCTGACCGCCCCCGCCGACTCCCGGAGACACCGACATGCCGTTATCTGACAAGCCCACCCAGTGGACCGTGACGCTCTCCCCGGCGCCGACGACGGCCGGGCCGTCGCTGTGGAGGACGACCGCCAGGCGGTGGTTGATGACCGCCGCCGCGCTGCTCGCCGCGTACTGGATCGGTACCGCCAACGCGGACGGCAACACCGGCCCGGCGACGTCGCCGCGGCCCGCGTACACGCAACCCGCCGGCGTCGAGCCGACGCACGCCGCACCGACTCGCTGAACCCCGAAGGCCCCTGGGCATCCCACGCGGATGCCCGGGGGCCTTTCGTCGTTTCCGGGCTGACCGATACCGGCCTCCCCGGTCGCCGGTCACCGCCATGCTGACCATGAGGGAGGGACACACGATGGACTTCGAGTTCGAGTGCTGGCGGTGCGACGCAGACTGCACCGTCTACGGGAGGCCCGTGGGCTTCTGGACCGAGAAGTACCGGCTGCCCGAGGAGTGGTCGTGCTGGAACTGCGGTGCCACCAACATCACGCCGGACGACTGACTCGGGCGAGAGATAAGAACGAGGGCTTCGCCCACGCCTGTTACGGGCCTTCGGCCCGGCGGCGCCATCTCACGGACGCACCATCCGCACGTCGGCGACCGGCGGCAGATGGTGGTAGCGAGTTGTGGGTTACTGACCCCAGTTCGCACCCGGGCCGCGCCGCCGTGGGGCAGCAGATCCCGGCAGCGAGTTGTGGGTTACTGACCCCAGTTCGCACCCGGGCCGCGCCGCCGTGGGGCAGCAGATCCCGGCAGCAAGTTAGTGCCTACGGTTACCGTAGGCGCCCGGCGACCGGTCAGCGGTCGTCGGTGGTCCGGGGACGGACCGGGGGTTTCGGAGGGGTCGGCCGTGCGCGAGCAGAGGGTGTTTCCGGAGCAGCGGCGGCGCGAACGCCGCAACGACGAGCCGCGCCCGCACCGGGTGAACCTGCGCCTCGGTGACGACGAGATGGCCGCCGTCCAGGCCGGGGCGACGCTCGCCCGGCTCACCCCGTCCAGCTACGCCGCGCGCACCGTCGTGGCGGTAGCCATGGACACCCTGACTCCGATCCCGACGACGACCCGCGAGGAGCTGCGCGAGCTGCTTGACGCGCGTCTCGCGCTCACCCGGATCGGCAACAACCTGAACCAGATCGCGCGGACGCTGAACGCGGGCGGCGACGTCCCGGACGAACAGCTCCGCGCCGTCGTCGAGCGCGTCGAGCAGGCGGTGCGCCGGATGGACGACGCGACGCTGGTGAACATGCGGCGCCGTCGTCCGCGTCGCTGAGCCCGGTGGTCGCTGGTGGCCTTCGCCAGCCCCCAGGCCCCCGCTCCGGTCGGCATCGCCCGGCGCGAACCGGCATCGTCGTGGTGACCACCGTCCGCGCCGGACGACACCGCCCACCGAACCCGTCAGCTGAGCCCGGCCGGGAGCACTGGTACGTCTCTGCTCGCGCCCGTACGTCAACGAGATGACGTACCGCGGCGACGACGACCAGGAGCACGACGACGTCGAACCCGCCGCCCCATAAGACGCGCCTCACGACGAGCACCAGGAGCACGCCGTCGAACAGATCCCCCACACCTAGGCATTCCTGATGAGCCGGAGCCGCGAAGCACACCACGTGCATTGCCTTCGCCAGCGAGCAGAGCGCCAGCGGAGGACCAAGGTATCGTCACTCCGCTCCGATACGAGGGACCCCGAGATGCCGCCCGCGACCGGTCGCGGCAGGCCCCACGCGCGCGTGCGAAGCTCCGGGGATGAGCACCATGCGCCGCCCGTTGGGCACCGGCCCGAGCACCACCAGGAGCACGCCCACCACGACGGCCGCGCCGCGGCTGCTGCCCGTCGAGCGCGTCGAGCGCGTCGAGCAGACCCCGCTCCTGGACGATCCGGGGCACGGCGAGGTCGTCGAGCGGCGGGGCCGGCGGACCCTCGGACCGGGCATCGCTCAGGACCCGAAAGGGTCTCAAGGCTCCCTGTGAAGCGCCTTCACCCAGCCACGGAGGGCGAGCAAGTTATCGGCTTGGATACTCCGCCGTGCCCGTCCGGAGACGGAGCAAGTTGTCGCGTACGGCGGTCGTAGCCCCCGTTCGCGAGTCAGACCGAGGGCGGCCTGACATCTCTTGCAGCTCCGTTCCGTCCGGACGAAACTCCGCCGGTCGCTCAGGTCAGCCGCGGCCCTTGCGTGCCTCACGCTCGCGCCGGCGTCGCTCCGCACGGCTCACGCCCGACTGCTGCTCGGGCACCGGCGCGACCCCGGCCGGGCCCGCCCGCAGGTGTTCGGCGGCGATCGTGAAGACGTCGGCGAGCGCGGTGCGCTGCTGCTCGGTGTACTCCCCGGCCCGCACGGCGGCGAGCAGCGAGCGCAGTTGCCCGTACCAGCCGTCGACCGTCGTGGGCGGTCCGCTCTGCTTCGGCACGGCCGCAACCGGCACCGGCTGGAGCACCGTGGGGCCCTTCCGGACGACCGTGCGCACCCGGGTCTCGGTGCGCTCGATGACCTCGCGGACGGGCTCGGGCGCGGCCGTGTCGAGGCCCAGGGCCTTCTTCGCGTTCTCCCGCTCGTGCCACCTCTTGCGGTGGTCGTCGCAGCAGAACTTGGGCGGACGGCCGACTCCGGCGTACCGCAGGACGACGCCGCACCACCCGCAGGTGCGCTGCACCAGGCGGTCGCGGACGCGCACCGTCTCGTACTCCGCGACGGCGTCGCCGTGCTCCTGGTGGTCGTCGTCGGTCGGCTCGGACGCCGTGCTGGTGGTCATCCGGGAACCCTACGGGCCTCCCCGCGGCGGGCCGGAGTTGCGTCCGTACGAAACTCGCGGGGCCAGAAGTGCCAGAGGTGTATCGCACCGCCGGGGTTCCAGGCCGGGGGTCGGCTTCCGTCCCCACGAAAGCCGACCGGGGGAAAAGTGCCAGAGGTGCCCGGTCATCGGAGGTGAGCAAGTTGGTGTGGGAGTAGTACTCCCGCGAACCCGCAGCCGGGGGCAGCAAGTTATGGGTGAAGACGCTCTTCGGGTTTCCGGCCGAGGGCGGCCGGAGTTCGAGGCCGGGTGTAACCCAGCCTGTAAAACCAGGTGTGACTGG
>NZ_JBWLKN010000055.1:0-22083 GCF_059026195.1 Streptomyces sp. A01
CCTGGTTCCCCACCAACCCCCCACCCCACACCACCGACCTCCCCACCTACACCTTCCAACACAAGCGCTACTGGCTGGACGCGTCTGGCGGAGTCGGTGATGTGGGCGCGGTGGGGCTGCGGCAGCTGGGGCATGCGCTGCTGCCGACAGCGATGAGGCTGGCCGGTGGCGGGCTCGTCCTGACCGGCAGGCTCTCGCAGCGCACGCACCCGTGGCTGACCGAGCATCAGGTCTCGGACGCCGTGCTGGTGTCCGGTGCTGTGCTCGTGGAATGGGCGCTGCGCGCCGCCGACGAGGCGGGCTGCGCCGGTGTCCGGGAACTCGTGGCGCGTACTCCGCTGGTGCTGCCCGCGTCCGGGGGTGTGTGGGTGCAGGTGGTGGTGGAGCCGACCGGTGAGGACGGGCAGCGTGCGGTGCGGATCTGCTCCCGTCCCGATGACGCCGATGCCGGGAGTGATGACGCCGACTGGGGGTGTCACGCGGAGGGGGTGCTCAGCGCCGCGTCCGTGCCCGGTCAGGGGGAGGAACTGGCGGGCGTGTGGCCGCCGCCGAGTGCCGAGCCGGTGGACGTCACGGCCTTCTACGAACGAGCCGCCGCCCGCGGATACGGGTACGGCCCCGTCTTCCAGGGAGTCCGGGCCCTCTGGCGGGACGGGCCGGATCTGTTGGCAGAGGTGGAGCTGCCCGAGGACGGGGAGCGGCCCGGCGGGTTCGGTGTCCATCCGGCGCTGTTGGACGCGGCGCTGCACCCGGCGCTGCTCGACAGCGCGTCGCACGGCGCGCCGCCCGCCGGTGGGCAGGTGTGGCTGCCGTACGCGTGGCGCGGGGTCTCCCTGTGGGCCGGTGGGGCGACGATGGTCCGCGTCCGGCTGACGCCGCGGTCGGGCGGTGAGGACGGTGTACGGCTGGTGCTGTCCGACGCGGTCGGTGCGCCGGTCCTGACCGCCGACGCGGTGACGATGCGTACTGCCGACACCGACGAGCTGCGCGCCGCGAGCGGGGGTGCTGCTCATGGGCTGTTCGCCGTGGAGTGGATGCCCCGGCCGTCCGCGCCGGACGACACGGTGAGCCCTGGGGACGAGTGGGTCGTGCTCGGCCCCGATGCGTCCGGCCTGGGTGGGACGTCGTACGCCGGTCTGGACGCGTTGGTCCTCGCGCTGGACGCCGGAGCTCCCGCGCCTCCCCTCGTCCTGACCCAGCCGCGCACCGCGCCGTCAGAAGAGGCCCCGCAGGTCGCCGAGAGCCTGGCGCGGCTGGTGCGCGACTGGCTGGCCGAGCCGAGGCTGGGTGGCAGCCGACTGGGGGTCGTCACCCGGGGTGCGGGACCCGGCGGTGCGGATCTGGTGAGCGCGACGGTCTGGGGACTCATGCGCGGTGCCCAGGCGCAGGACCCGGGCCGCTTCGTCGTCATCGACCTGGACGCGGACACCGGCGACGCGGGCACCGGCACCGGCACCGGCACCGGCACCGGCACCGGCACCGGGAACGCCGGGGACACCGGGAACGCCAGGGACACCGGGGACACTCAGGACGCTGCCAGCGCCGTGGCGCGTGCGGTGGGCAGCGGTGAACCGCAGGTGGCCGTGCGTGCCGGGCGGCTGCTGGTCCCCCGCCTGGTGCGGGCCGCCGCCGGGGAGGCCCGGCCGCCGGTCCTCGATCCCGAGGGCACGGTCCTCATCACGGCGGGTGGCGGTCCAGCGGCTCATCTCGTCGCCGAGCACCTGGTCCGTACGCAGGGCGTTCAGCATGTGGTTCTGGCGGGCCCGGATCTCCCCGAGGTGGGTCGGCTGGCGGAAGCCGGGGGCAGCGTACGGACCGTACAGGTCGACCTCACCGACGCTGACGCCGTCAACGGGCTCATCGCCGGTGCCGACCCGGCGCACCCGCTGACCGCTGTCATCCACACCGTGCCCCTGGCGGCGGACCCGGAGTCGGCGTGGGCCGCCACCGCCAACATCCACGCCGCCGCCGGGGATCTGCCGCTGGCGCGGTTCGTCGTCTTCTCCCCCGTCGCTGCCCCGCTCCGTGGCCCTGAGGAAGCCGGGCGGAGCATCGTGCACGCCCTGTGTGACGCGCTGGCCGTCCGCCGCCGCGCCGCTGAGCTGCCCTCGCTGTCGCTGGTGTGGGGGCCTTGGGCCGAGGAGTCCTGGGAGAGCGGTGGGGGGATCAAGGCGCTGAGCGAGCGGCACGGGCTGGCCCTGTTCGACGCCGCCATGCGGCACGGTGGCCCTCAGTTGCTCGCGATCGACATGGATGTTCGCGCCCCGGCCGGCCCTTCCGTCGTCGCGCTGCCCGCTCCCCCGCACGGGCTGGCCGGTGCGGGCGTCGTTCGGCGCGCCGCGGCCGGGCGGTCCTCGGTGGACTGGGCGGGCCGTCTCGCCGCGCTGCCGCCGCAGGAGCAGCACGGCGTGGTGCTCGATCTGGTGCTCACGCACGCCGCCGCGGTGCTGGGGCACGCCGATCCGGGCCGCCTCCAGACCGAGCGCGGCTTCCTTGAACTCGGTGTCGACTCACTGACCGCTCTTGAGCTGCGGAACAGACTGGTCGCCGCCACCGGTCTCCAGCTGCCGAGCACGCTCATCTTCGACTACCCGAGTCCCGAGGCGCTCGCCAGGCAGCTGTGCGCCGAACTGGTCCCGGGAGGGGCTGACCTGCTCGCTTCGATGCTGAGCGAGCTCGACAGGGTGGAGGGGGCCTTGCTGACCGCCGCCCAGGACGAGGCATCGGCGGCGGCGTTGCGTAAGCGCCTCCAGGCGACGTTCACCAGGCTGGACGAACTGCACGGCGGTCAGGCGGAACACGCCGTGACCGGACGGATCGAGACTGCCTCCGCCGGCGAGATCTTCGACTTCATCGACCGCGAACTCGGCAGGGCAGGCAGTAACGGAGACGCGAGGGGAGCACCCGTTGATTGACGAACGCAGGCGCAAGAAGCTCATCTTGGAGCACAGCCGCCGCTTGAACGCCGGGGATGTCGAGGGACTCCTCGGCCTGTACGCGGACGAGGTCAGCTTCGAGGACCCGGTCGGTTCTGACCGGCGGAGCGGACGCGCCGCGCTGCGCGAGCACTTCGAGAAGAGCGTCGAGGCCCACCTCACCGAGTCGCCGGGTGAGCCGGTCGCCGGGCAGGACGGCCTGCACGCGCTGGTGCCGGTCAGTGCCGTCATGGACTACCTGCCCAAGGGCCCGGTGTTCGCCGACCGGGGCTGGCTGACGGCTCCCGCCGACCCGCGGGGCAAGCGCCTCAAGTGCGAGTACGTCCTGATGATCCGCACCGGCAAGGACGGGCTCATCGATGAGCTGCGGACGTTCTGGGGACGCTCCGACATCGACGTAGCGGACTGACACCCACGCACGGCTCACAAGGGAGGCCCCATGCCGGATGAGGCGGCCAGGAAGAACCTGGCCCTGGAGTACGCACGGCGCATCAACGCCCGTGACCTGGAAGGCGTTCTGGCGCTCTTCTCCGACGATGTGCGCTTCGAGGACCCGGTGGGCACGCCTCCGCTCATCGGGAAGGAGGATCTGCGTCGGCGCATCGCCTGGTCCATGAAGTGCGACGTCCTTGAGGAGCCGGGGCGCGCGGTGACGTCCATCGACGGCCGGTGGGTCGTGGTGCCGTCGACTATCACGGTGTACATCCCGACGAAGCTGACCTTTCACATCATCGGCGTCATGGAGATCGGCGACGACGGTCTGAGCCATCACGTGCAGGCGTTCTGGGGTGTGACCGACACGCATGTGGGGGACGGGCCCCAGCCGACCGGGGTAGCGCAGTTCACGGCCGTCACCAAGGCCCTCGCCCAGATGGGAGATCTGGCCAAGGGCAGCAGTTCAAGCACCACTTAAGCGGAGCCGACCATCATCCGTGTCGTGGAGGTACGGGAACGTGAGTAAACCCCAACATGGAATAGTGCTGGGCGGCAGTTGGGCGGGCATGCTCGCCGCCCACGTGCTGGCTCGCCACATGGACACCGTCACCCTGGTGGAACGCGATGTGCTGCCCGACGGGCCACGGCACCGCAAGGGAACCCCGCAGGCACGCCATGGCCACATCCTGTGGTCGGGTGGCGCCCGTATCGTCGAGGACCTGCTGCCGGGGGTGACCGACCAGCTCCTGACCGCGGGCGCCCGCCGTATCCGTTTCCACGACGACCTGGTGACGCTGACGTCCCACGGCTGGCAGCATCGCTTCCCGTCGCGGCAGTTCGGCCTCATGTGCACCCGCCCGTTGCTGGACTGGATGGTCCGCGAGCGGATTCTGGCGTCGGAGCGGATCACCGTACGGCAGCGTACCGAGGCCCTGGAACTGACCGGTGACGGCAGCCGCGTCACCGGGGTCCGGGTCCGCGATGTCGAGGACGGGACGCGGGAGTTGCTGGAGGCGGATCTGGTGGTGGATGCCGCCGGTCGCGGTTCCCGCCTCAGGCACTGGCTGACGGCCCTGGGCCTGCCCTCCGTCGAGGAGGACGTCGTCGATGTGGGGATGGCGTACGCCAGCAGGATGTACCAGGCGCCGCAGGGGGCGGCGGAGTCCTTCCCCGCCATCAACGTATCCGCCGACCACCGGATTCGTGAGGCCGGCCGTTTCGGGGCGATGTACCCGCAGGAGAACGGCCAGTGGATCGTGACCCTGTCCTGCACCCGGGGCTCGCAACTGCCCTCCGGTGACGCCGACTACCTGGCGTGGGCGCGGACGTTGCGTGATCCGCTCATCGCGGATCTCCTCAGCAGGGCGGAACCGCTGACACCCGTGGTCTCCTCGCACCTCGGCATCAACCGGCGGCTGTATCCGGAGCGGCTGGAGCGGTGGCCGGACGGGCTGCTCGTCCTCGGCGACGCGCTCGCCGTCTTCAACCCGATCTACGGCCACGGCATGAGCGCGGCCGCGCGCGCCGCCGCCACCCTGGACGACCATCTGGGGCGGCCCTTCGGGCCGGGGGCGGCGCACCGGGCACAGCGGGCGATCAGCGCGGGGGTGGACGACCCGTGGATCATGGCGGCGTCCAAGGACGTCGAGTACGTCAACTGCCGCAGCCGTGCCACGGACATCCGGCTGACCGCCGGTGCGGCGGCCCGCGAGAGCTTCGCCGACCTCGTCGCCGGGCGGTCGATCCGCTCGCCCGCGGTCTGCGACGTGGTCACCAAGGTGATGAGCATGAACGCGCCCCAGTCGGAGCTGGGCTCCAGTGGTTTCCTCTCGCTCATGCAGCGGGACCGGATGCACCCGGAGCTGACCGCGCCGCCGCTGCGCCCAGAAGAGCTGGACCTGGTGGGCCTGGCGCCACGGAGCACGGTGGGCGCGAGGGACCCCGGATGACCGGCGGTCGGCCCGCTTCCCCCGTACCGGCCGCAAGGGCCGGAAAGGCCGGTCCTCCATGACGGACGAAGACAAGCTCGTCGACTATTTGAAGTGGACGACGGCCGAGTTGCACCGCACTCAGCGGCAGCTGCGGGAGGCCGAGGCCGGCAGGCACGAGCCGGTCGCCATCGTGGGCATGGCCTGCCGGTTCCCCGGGGGCGTCAGGTCGCCGGAGCAGTTGTGGGAGCTGGTGGCACAGGAGCGGGACGCCGTGTCCGGTTTCCCCACGGACCGTGGCTGGGACCTGGACAACCTCTACGACCCCGACCCTGACCACCACGGCACGTCCTACGCCAGGGAGGGCGGGTTCCTGCACGACGCGGCCGATTTCGACGCCGAGTTCTTCGGGATGAGCCCCGAGGAGGCGCTGGCCGTCGAGCCGCAGCAGCGGCTGCTGCTCGACGTCGCCTGGGAGGCCGTGGAGAGCGCCGGTATCGATCCGCGCGCGCTGCGTGGCAGCCCGACCGGGGTGTACGCGGGGGTGTCGTACCACGACTACGCCTCCCGGTTGCGGTACACGCCCGGTGACCTCATGGGCTACCTCGGCAACGGCAACGCCGCGAGTGTGGCCTCGGGCCGGGTGGCGTACACCCTCGGCCTGGTGGGCGCCGCCATCTCGCTGGACACCGCGTGCTCGTCGTCGCTGGCGGCGACGCACCTCGCGTGCCGGGCGCTGCGGTACGGCGAGTGCTCCCTGGCGCTGGCCGGGGGCTCCGCCGTCATGTACACCCCCAACACGTTCCTGCTGGCGTCGAGCCAGCGCCAACTCGCCCCCGACGGCCGGTGCAAGCCCTTCTCGGCGGCCGCCGACGGCATGGTGTGGGGTGAGGGAGCCGGCCTCGTCCTGCTGGAGCGGCTGTCCGACGCCGAACGCAACGACCGCCGGATTCTGGGGGTCATCCGTGGTACGGCGGTCAACCAGGACGGTGCCGGCACCGGTATGGCCGCCCCCAACGGCCCCAGCAGGCAGCAGCTGTTCCGCGAGGCCCTGGAGGACGCCCAGCTGACCGCGGCCGACGTCGGGGTGATCGAGGGACATGGCACCGGCACCGCCATCGGCGACGCCATCGAGGCGCAGGCCGTCCTGACCACGTACGGGAAGGACCGCCCGGACGGCCGGCCGCTGTGGCTGGGGTCCATCAAGCCCAACATCGGGCATTCCCAGGCCGCCGCCGGTATCGCGGGGGTGATCAAGATGGTGATGGCGATGCGGCACGAACTGCTGCCGCCCACCTTGTACATCGACCGGCCGAGCCCCCTGGTGCTCTGGAAGTCGGGCGCGGTACGTCTGACGACCGAGGCCGTGGACTGGCCCCGCGGTGAGGAGCCGCGCCGGGCCGGGGTGTCCGCGTTCGGCGCCTCCGGCACCAACGCGCATCTGATCCTGGAGGAGCCGCCCGGCGCGGCGGCCCCGGCCGGACCGGCCGAGCCCGTGACGGCGGGCGGGGTCGTGCCGTGGGTGGTGTCGGCGCGCAGCGGTACGGCGCTGCGGGGACAGGCCGCCGCGCTGGCCGCGCACGTCGCGGCCGAGCCGCGGCTCTCGCCGGTGGACGTGGGCTGGTCCCTGGTCACGACCCGGTCCGCCTTCGAGCACCGGGCCGTCGTGGTAGGGGCGGGGCACGGTGAACTCCTCGCGGGACTTACCGCTTTGGCGTCCGGTGAGACACATCCCGCGGTGATCGTCAGCGACGAGACGCCGGCCCCCGCGGACAAGGCCGGGCGGGCCGGGCTCGTCTTCAGCGGGCTGAGCGGCCCCCAGCCGGGTCTGGGCAGCGGTCTGTACGAGCGGTTCCCGGTGTTCGCCGCCGCGTTCGACGAGGTGTGCGAGCAGTTCGACGCCGGGCTGGAACGTCCCGTACGGCAGGTGGTGTTCAGTGGCGGGCCGGAGCTGTCCGGCCATCCTCTGTACGCCCGGGCCGGGCTGTTCGCCTGGCATGTCGCCCTGGCGCGGCTGCTTCTGTCGGCCGGGGTCAGGCCGGGCTCGGTCGTCGGCCAGGGCGTCGGCGAGATCGCCGCCGCCCATGTGGGCGGCGTCCTCGGCTTGCCCGGCGCCTGCCGGCTGGTCGCCGTGCGGACCGCCCTCGCGGGCCAGGCCGGGGCCACGGTGCCGGACCGGCTGCGCGAGATCCTCGGCACGCTGGAGTACCACAAGCCGGTCACCCCGGTCACCGACGGCCGCACCGGGCAGCCCGTCTGCGAGGAGATCACCACCGCCGACCACTGGCTTCAGTGCCTCCAGCGGCCCGCTGAGGCAGCGGCGATGCGCACCGGGGCCGGTCTGCTCCTGAACCTCGGCCCCGGCCCGGTCACGGCCGAGCCGCCGGCCGACGCCCAGCGGGGTGTGTCCGCGCCCACCGTGCTGGACACCGCCGAGCCCGGCCGGCCGGAGGCGACGACGCTGACCCGCGCCCTGGCCCGGCTGCACACCAGCGGCACCACCGTCGACTGGACCGCCCTCTTCGCAGGCCATGCGCGGCAGCCGCGCACGGTGCCCCTGCCTACGTATGCCTTTCAGCGTCAGCGCTACTGGCTGGAGGAAACCTTGCGACCAGCACACACCAGCGGTCATTCCGACGGCCGCCAGATCGGGGATGAGTGACACAGTGACCAACGACGAGCGCGGCGGCAGGCCGCAGACCCAGCAAGCCGCACCGCCTGCCTCACGGCGCGACTCCGCGTCCCCCGACAAGAAGGTGCGCGACTTCTACGAGCTCCTGGACCGCATGCACAACAACGGTCCCTGGGGTGAGATCACGGGTGTCAAGAGCCAGTACGTGAACCTCGGTTACTGGGCTCCCGGCTGCGACGACCACGACGAGGCATGTGAGGCGCTCGCCGAGGAACTGGGCGAGGCGGCCGGTATCACCGCCGGAGACCGCGTCCTCGATGTCGGCTTCGGCTACGCCGAGCAGGACTTCCACTGGCTCAAGACCAGGAAGCCGGAGCAGATCGTCGGCATCAACGTGACCCCGGTCCAGGTCCGGGCCGCGCAGCGCCGCGCCGCGGAGCTGGACCTCGGGGACAGGCTGGACCTGCGGGTGGGGTCGGCGACGTCGCTGCCGTTCGAGGACGCGGCCTTCGACCGGGTGGTGGCGCTGGAGGCGTCCGTGCACTTCGACACCCGGCAGAAGTTCCTGGAGGAGGCGTTCCGGGTGCTGCGTCCCGGTGGCGTCCTCGCGACGGCCGACCCGCTGCCGCCCCAGACGCCGCCGCGCAGGAAGAGTCTGTTCGCGCGTCTGGACGAGTGGCGGCGCAGGCGGATCATCCCCGCGGACAACTGGTACCCGCGCAGCGTCTACGCCGCACGCCTGGGGCAGGCGGGATTCACCGAGGTCCGCGTCCGGGACATCACCGACAGGGTCTACGTTCCCGGTGCCGAGTTCGCCCAGAAGCGCTGCACGGTGCTCCTGCGTGACCCGCGTTTCAGCTCCTTCAAGCACCAGCAGTCCCTGCGCGTGCACATGCGGCTCACCCGGATGCGGGCGTCGTTGATGGATTACGCCATCGCGGTCGCCGAGAAGCCCGGCTCCGGCGGTGCCACGGGGCCGTGAGCGCCGCTGACACCGCTGGACTGAGCCGTGTCCGGGGGGATCGTGCTGGGGCGAGGGCGCCCCTGTCCGTGCGTCGCGGACCGCGGGTGCGTCGTGGCTGGTCGCACAGTTCCCCTCGCCCCTGACGGGGCACACCACACGCAGCCCGATGCCGGGCACGCGTGACCCGCCGGACACCCCTAGTCGCGGCGCGCCCGGCTCACGACGCACCCCATCCGGTGCGGGCCGGGGCCGGTGCCGTATCACCCACTGGACCGACAGGACAGGAAGATCGCCATGACCCAGCCGGACACCACCGTGGCCGAGGACCAGCTCGCAGCGGACGGCGAAGCACTGCGCCAGGAACTCGCCACCGCCACCCCCGAAGAACACGAACGCATCCTGCGCGAAGCCGTACGCGCCCAGACCGCCACCGTCCTGGACCACGCCACCATCGACGACGACAGCAACTTCGTCGAACAGGGCCTCACCTCCCTCAAAGCCCTCGAACTCATCCGCAACCTCATGACCCTCACCAACGTCGAAATCCCCCTCGTCGCCGTCATCGAATACTCCACACCCACCCAACTCGCCCACTACATCGCCGAAGCACTCACCGACAACAGCGACGACAACGGCTGACCGGGCGACTCCGGCGGGACATGTCGGTCGGGTTAGCGGGGCGCCTCGTTCGCCTCAACGAGCCGGGCGAGGTTCGCCAGCGCCATGCGCGTGCCCGTCTCGTTGTCGGCGGCGGACACACCGCCGGGAATCCCCTCGTGCACCACAAGGACATCGGTGCCGCCGTCGTCGGCGTCGGTGAGCGTGGTCGTCATCGTCATCGTGCCGCGCATGGCGGGGTCGTCAGTCTCGAACGCGAACACCTCGACCACCTGCTCGTTCGGCACGAGCTTCGCGAAGTGGCCGTGGTAGGTGTCGGTGTGCGCGGCCGACTTGCCGGTGCCGGTCGCCGCGTCGTAGGTGAGGGAGACGCGGAACCTCCCGCCTTCGCGGGCGTCGAACGCGTGCACGTGACTGCTCATGCCGTCCGGCACCCGCCACTTCGCGATCGCTTCAGCGTCCACAAGCGCCCGGTAGACGACCGGACGCGGGGCACGCACGTACCGGGAGACCTGGGTCGAGTACATGGCGTCACTGTAAGGCTCCGGCCCTCGTGTCAGCGGCTCGACAGAATGAGAACACCGCCGAGCACGAGCAGCAGGCAGACACCGAGATTGATCACCTTGTACGCGAGGAAGACCGCGGCGAACTCGCGGATCGTCGCACTGGGCCAGAAGTACGCCGCGGTCGGGGAGCCCACGACCTGGCCCCTGACACCGGTCCTGCGCGCCACCAACGCCGCGCGGAAGGCGTGGTAGTTGTTGGTGACGATGACGCACCGGTAGCCCGGGTTCGACTCTTCCATGATCGCCTTGCTGAACAGCAGGTTCTCCTCGGTGGTACGCGAGCGGTCCTCCCGCTCTATCCGGTCCGCGGGGAAGCCGCGCGCGATGAGGTAGTCGGCCATCGCGTGGGACTCGGGAAGGCTCTCGTCAGCTCCCTGTCCGCCGGACGTCAGCAGCATGGGCGGCGTGCCGCGCCGGGCGAGCCGCTCGTACACGGCGTGCGCGCGGTCCAGCCGGCTGGCCAGCAGCGGCGGCACCTTGTCCCCGCCGACGAGGCCGGAGCCGAGGACGACCACGTAGTCGGCGCTGCGGCGGACCCACAGCCGCCCGTACAGGAAGGCGTAGCCGACGAAGCACAGGAAGAGGAAGGAGACGTAGCCGATCAGTCCGACCGCGGTGCCTCCGACCACGAGCAGGGTGGGCGAGCCCAGGGCCACCGCGGTGATCAGCAGCCCGATGACGGCGAAGATGCTCAGTCCGGCCAGCAGCGACAGCAGGTTGGTGAGGCCCCGGCCTTCCTTGCGCACCATCTTCACACCGTTGGTGATCAGGAAGCACGCGAGGATGACGACGCCCAGCGCGGGCAGCGTCAGCGCGGCGGCGACCGCGACGTCTCCCAGCATCGAGTCCGACTGGCCGAGCTTGGCTATGAACGCGATCAGCGCGAAGGTGACGGCGAGCCCCAGATGGACGGCGTTGCCGAACCGGCGGCGGTCACGCAGGACGCCGAGGCAGAAGAGGACGAAGAACAAGACCGCGGGGGCATAGGCCAGCATGCGCACATCGTATGCAGGCGTCGCACGGCCGTCGGCCGCCGCGGGTGCGCATCACATAAGTGGGCGCGGGCGGGTCAGGGTTTGTGCGCCGCCATGACCAGGCAGCCCGCGGAGGGAAGATTGGGGTGCGTGACCGTGCTGGAGCTCAGCACCTCTTCCAGGCTGACGCCGTGTCGGCGTTCGAACTCCCGCCGGTGCTTGAGGAAGCTGTCGAGCATCCGGGGAAAGGTGCCCTTGATGTTGTCGGTGACGTCGGTCAGCTCGTCGAGGCGCAGGCCGGCGTCGGCTACCAGGCCCGGCCAGTCGTCGAAGTGGACCAGTGAGGCGATGTCGGGGTCGTCGTCGGGTGGGGGCGTGCTTCCGGCGAACCCTGGCCCTTGAGGCGTCTCGCTCATCGGGAACACATCGGTCAGTACGAGCCGCCCGCCGGGCTTCAGGACGCGTGCCATCTCCCGTAGCGCCGTGGGCCGGTCCATATGGATGATCGACTCAAGTGCGAGTACGGCGTCGAAGGAGGCGGTCTCGAAGGGGGTGTCCATGGCGTCGGCGTACTGGAAGGCCGCCTGCTCGGCCATTCCCTGCGCGTGGGCGCGCTCGTTCGCCTGCGCCACGTGCTCGTGGCTGATGTTGATGCCCAGCACATGGGCTCCCGTGGAAGCCGCCACCCGCAGCCCGGGCTTGCCGATGCCGCAGCCCGCGTCCAGCACCCGGTCACCGGGCCCTACCCGCAGCCGCTCGGCGAGCAGGTCGGTGAACCGGTCGGTGGCCTCCTCGACCGAGCTCTTGTCCTCGGGGCCGTCCCAGTACCCGAAGTGGAAGTTGTCGCCCCAGGCCATCCGCAGCAGCGGCCCCAGCGCGCCGTAGTAACCGGCCATCTGGTCGGGGGTCGGGGTCGGCGGCACAGCCGATTGGGATGTCATGACGCTCCTCCTGAGCGCTCGGTGATCCGGCAGGTCGTCGACGGCTCACACGGACCCGCTCCTGCTCCTCGACGCTCACACGGGTCCGCCGACCGATGGTCGGTGGCCGCGATAACGCCTCGCTAAAGCGCCCACGGGCCCCCGTTTGGTGCGCCTTTAGAGCGCTGGCACACGATGGCCGGGACGCTCGCACGGATCTTCGTCCGGCAGTCCGGCATCCCGGCGGGCCGGTATCCCGATCTTCCGGCAGTCCCGTATCCCGAGAGCCGGAACCACCGCCGGTGGCCGTCGGCCACCGGTGTCTCCTCGCGGCCCCCGCAGGTCGGCAACGTGACAGGACGAGGCACCCATGACCCAGCCGGACACCACCGTGGCCGAGGACCAGCTCGTAGCGGACGGCGAAGCACTGCGCCAGGAACTCGCCACCGCCACCCCCGAAGAACACGAACGCATCCTGCGCGAAGCCGTACGCGCCCAGACCGCCACCGTCCTGGACCACGCCACCATCGACGACGACAGCAACTTCGTCGAACAGGGCCTCACCTCCCTCAAAGCCCTCGAACTCATCCGCAACCTCATGACCCTCACCAACGTCGAAATCCCCCTCGTCGCCGTCATCGAATACTCCACACCCACCCAACTCGCCCACTACATCGCCGAAGCACTCACCGACAACAGCGACGACAACGGCTGACCGGGCAGGGCGGCGCAGTGCCTTTCGGGCCCCACCGAGAGCGACCAGGGAGTTCATCGATGACCAGGGAGAAGACGTCATACGGATGTCCGGCGAGGCGTCCCGAGCTGATCGGCGACCCCTTCGGCGGCTGCCCGGCCTGGAACGTCACGCGCCATGACGACGTGGTAGCCGTGCTCACCGACCGCCGCTTCGTCGTCAATTCCGGGTCGCTGCCGGGCGGCACCGACGGGTACGCCGAGGTGCTGAGCAAGTTGGGCATCTCGAAGGCGTATATCCCTTTCCTGGCGGGGAACATGGTGCATACCGATCCGCCCGAGCACACGCGGTTGCGCAAGCTCGTCTCCCGGGCCTTCTCCGCGCGGCGGATCGCCGCGCTGCGGCCCCGGGTGGAGGCCATCGCCGGGGAACTGCTCGACACGCTCCCCGCTCACGCTGACAGCGGCGGGACCGTCGACCTGGTCGAGCACTTCGCCGTGCCCTTCCCGATCCTGGTCATCTGCGAACTGCTGGGCGTGCCCACCCGGGACAGGCCCGCGTGGCAGGAGTGGAGCCGGGGTTGCAACAGCATGGACCCGCGGCGGATGGACACCACGCTCGCCGAGGTGAGCGCGTACTTGCGGGAACTGTCCGCTCTGCGCAGGGCCGATCCGGCCGACGACCTGATCACCGGACTCATCCAGGCGCACGACCAGGACAGCGACCGCCTCTCCGACACCGAGCTGATCACCATGGTGCTGACCCTGATGATCGCCGGACACGAGACCACCGCACACCTCATCGGCAACGGCGTCGCCGCCCTGCTGACCCACCCCGACCAACTCACCCTGCTCCGCCAAGACCCCACCCTGATGCCCGGAGCCGTCCAGGAACTCCTGCGCTGGTGCGGCCCCGCCGTCATCACCACGCTGCGTTACGCCACCGAGGACGTCACGATCGGCGACACCGTGATCAAACAGGGCGACCACGTCCAGGCGGTACTGGACTCCGCCAACCGCGACCCGCGGCGATACAGCGATCCCGAGGCGCTGGACCTCACCCGCCGCCCCGACACCGCGGGCCCACCGCACCTCGGCTACTCCCACGGCCCGCATTACTGCCTGGGCGCTTCCCTGGCCAACCAGGAAGCCGAAGTGGCGTTCTCGGCTCTCCTCGCCCGGTATCCGGACCTCGCGCTCGCCATGGATTCCGGAAAGCTGGAATGGAGGCCGCTGCCCTACAGCCGGCAGCTCGCGCGGCTGCCCCTGCGGCTGGGGACGCCTACGTCATGACGCCCCGCCGGGCGACTGGCCGCACCTTGTCCAGTGGGCCTCCAGAGCCGCGACCCACGATCCACGGGCGGCTCGCCCGGCCCAGCAGCTGTGCCGACTCGTCCGGCCCAGCGGAACCCACACACATCCCAGACCTCCTCGGGCGGTTCCGGGAGAGCGGAAGGCAGAAGATGGGCGATCGAGTCATTATCGAGAATCGCGGCAGCTCCCCCCTGCGGGACGGTGTCGTCAAATTGTCGCGCGTGGTCCGCTATCTCACCGCCTCTCCCGAGGTCAGGGTCCGCTCGTTCTACGAACTCAACAACCGGCGGCTGACCAACAAGAGCGTGTACCGGGACTTCCTGGGCATCAAGAGCCTGTACGTCAACTTCGGCTACTGGTCCCCCGGTTGCGACGACCACGACGAGGCGTGCGAGGCGCTCGCGGAGGAACTCGGCGAGGCGGCCGGTATCACGGCGGGCGACCGCGTGCTCGACGTCGGCTTCGGCTACGCCGAGCAGGACTTCCACTGGCTGAAGACCAGGAAGCCGGACCGGATCGTCGGCATCAACGTCACCCCGAGCCAGGTCCAGGTCGGCCGGCAGCGCGCCCAGGAGCTGGGCCTCAGCGACAAGCTCGACCTGCGGGTGGGATCGGCGACCTCACTGCCCTTCGAAGACGGGTCGTTCGACCGGGTGGTGGCACTGGAGGCGTCCGTGCACTTCGACACCCGGCAGAGGTTCCTGGAGGAGGCGTTCCGGGTGCTGCGCCCCGGCGGTGTCCTCGCGACGACGGACCCGGTGCCGCGCACCCTGCCCACCGGCAAGAAGCGGCTGGTCGACCGCCTTGGGGACTGGTGGCGCAACACGGTGAACCTGACCGCCAACTGGTATCCGCGCGGCGTCTACGCCCAGCGCCTGAGCCAGGCCGGTTTCACCAACGTCAACGTCAGGAACATCACCGACCGGGTGTACCAGCCGCAGGCCGACTACACCCGCGGGCGTTTCGCCGCACCGGAGAACCAGCACTACAGCCCGTCCCAGCTCAGGGGCATGCGGATGTTCCTCCGGCTCATCGAGGAGCGCGCGGCGAAGCTCGACTACGTACTCGTCTCCGCGGAGAAGCCCCGCGACAGCAGCCGCTAGCCCCCCGGGCGCGGCACAACCCCCGCAGGGGACCATCACGCGGCAGCCGACGAGCGACAAGGGCATCCATGGACGACACAGGGCGCACTCCGCGGGAGTACTCGCTGAACGACCCCGGGCTGATCGCCGATCCGTACGGCGGCTTCGGGCGCATCCGGGAGGAGACCCGGGTCGCACGGGGGCGCCATGGGGATGGAAGCCTGGTCTGGATCGTCACCCGTTACGACGACGTGAGCGCGGTGCTCACCGACCGGCGTTTCGTCAACAACTCCCGTTCGCTGCCGGGCGTCAGCATCGACGCCCGGGCGGAAATGCTGGGCATGATCGGGATCTCCCGAAGCCGCGTGCCCTACCTGGCCGGGAACATGGTGCATACCGACCCGCCGGAGCACACGCGGTTGCGCAAGCTCATCACCCGGGCGTTCTCCGCACGGCGCGTCGCGGCGCTGCGGCCCCGGGTGGAGGCCGTCACCGGCGACCTGCTCGACACCCTCCGCGGTCACGCGGGCGACGACCACACCGTCGATCTGGTCGAGCACTTCGCCTACCCGCTGCCGATCACGGTCATCTGTGAACTGCTGGGAGTCCCCGTCCAGGACAGGCCGAAGTGGCGCGGCTGGAGTGGCGACTACATGAGCATGGACCCGCGGCGGATGGACACCATGCTCGTGGAGATGAGCGCGTACATCCTCCAACTGGCGGAGCTGCGGCGGCTCGATCCGGCCGATGACCTGATCACCGGGCTCACCCAGGCGCACGACCAGGACAGCGACCGCCTCTCCGACACCGAGCTGATCACCATGGTGCTGACCCTGATGATCGCCGGACACGAGACCACCGCACACCTCATCGGCAACGGCGTCGCCGCCCTGCTGACCCACCCCGACCAACTCACCCTGCTCCGCCAAGACCCCACCCTGATGCCCGGAGCCGTCCAGGAACTCCTGCGCTGGTGCGGCCCCGTCCTCACCACCATGATGCGCTACGCGGCGGAAGAGGTGACGATCGGCGACACCGTGATCAAGCAGGGTGAGGGTGTACAGGCCGTCCTGTGCTCCGCCAACCGCGACCCGCACCGGTACACCGACCCGGACCTGCTGGACATCACCCGCCGCCCCGACAGCGCGGGCCTTCAGCATCTGTCGTACTCGCATGGCGCGCACTTCTGCCTGGGCGCTTCCCTGGCCAACCAGGAAGCCGAGGTGGCGTTCTCGGCTCTCCTCGCCCGGTATCCGGACCTCGCGCTCGCCGTGGACCCCGGAAGGCTGGCCTGGAGAGCGATTCCGAACAGCAGGCAGCTCACCCGGCTGCCGGTGACACTGAAGGGCTCCTCGGCGTGAACCTCTTCGTTCCCGTGGCCGACGACGTGAAGCTGTGTGTCCAGCACCATGCCGGAACGCTCTCGCCCCCGTTCCTGCTGGTGCACGGCCTGGGTTCCAGCGCGGGGACGTGGGGTGAGGTCGCTGACCGGCTGGCCGTGGCGGGCCATCCGGTGTACGCGGTCGACCTGCGCGGCCACGGCAAGTCGGATTCGCCGGACACGGGATACGACACCGACACGGCCACCGCGGACCTGGTCGCTGTCTGCGCCGCGCTGGGGCTGACCGGTGCGGTGGTCGCCGGTCACTCGCTGGGTGCCCACCTCGGGCTGCGCCTGGCCGCCGAGCATCCCGGGCTGGTCGCCGGACTGGCCCTGGTCGACGGCGGCTGGACCGTACCGGCCGAGGTGTACGGGGCCTGGGAGGTGTTCCTCGCAGTGATCAATTCGATGGTGTCGCTGCCAGGAGTCGACGGCCCCGGGGTCAGCACCGCACGCATGCGGGACTACCTGCGCGCCATCCACCCCAGCTGGTCAGCGGCGGCGATCGAAGCGTCGCTCTCCTCCCTGCGGGTCAACGAGCAGGGGGCGCTGACCTCGCCGCTCTCCTCCGAGCAGCGGACATCGATGGTGCGCAGCCTGTGGGACGACTCGCCGCTCCGGTGGTTTCCCGCCGTCACCGCCCCGGTGCTGCTGATGCCCGCCTTCCCCAAGGACAGCCGTCGGTGGTCGCCGAGCATCCGGACTCTGGTCGAACGCCTCCACGCGGCCGTCGACGTGGCCGCCGCCATGCTGCCGCACGCGACGCTGCGCGCGTACGCCGACTCCGACCACGACCTGCATGCCCAGCATCCCGGCCTGGTCGCCGATGACCTGCTCGGGCTGGCACGCGCCGTCCAATCGCGCACGGCGGGCGGCGCCGGGCCTCACCAGCCGGACTGACCGGACACACCTGCGGAGGGGGCGCCGACCGCGGGGCGGCGATCCTGATGGTGGCCGCTGGGTCAGCGTGCGCCCGGGGTGTCCGAGGTGGTGTGAGGAGGCCGGACCGGCCGCTCCCAGAGGCCGCCCAGGTGTGCGTGGAGGACGTCCTGCGCCTCTCGTGGGGTGAGGTGGCCGATGAGGACGTGTGTGGTGAGGCCGTCCGCGAGGGCGAGGAGGGTACGGGCCTCGCGTTGCGGATCGAGGGGCACGGCGCGGTCGGCGTCCTCGTCGGCTTCCGAGATGAGGCGGGTGAACGCCTCCTGCGATGCCGTGTAGTTCGCCTTGAGCGTCCTGGCGAGTGCCTCGGTGACAGCCGCCTGCGCGACGAAGGCGAGCCAGACCCTGGCCTCGGCGCGGTGCTCTTCCCGGAGCAGTGAGATCTCGGTGGCCGCGTGGCCCAGGGCGGTGCCGGCCGACTGGGCCGGGCTCCTGACGAGGCGGGCCCGTACGCGCTCGTTGATCCGCTCGCCGACGTGCCCGAGAGCGAACACGAGCATCTCTTCCTTGGTGCGGAAGCAGCGCTGAACGGCGCCCATCGACACCTGCGCGCGGGCGGCGACGTCCCGAAGGGTCACGCCCTCCAGTCCGCGCTCGTCGGCGAGGTGGCAGACGGCCTCGGCGATGAGGCGGCGTCGGCTCACGTGGTCCACCTGCCTGGGCATATACCCGGTCGCCTTCCTGTCGCGCAGCGTTCTGCCTTCACCGCGCACTTTATGCGATGCGTTCGTATCGGTTCCAGGGTACGGTTCCGATGCAAGCGCATTGGTACGTGGTTCGGTACGTGGTTTTCGGTACGTGGATGAGGAGGGAAAAGACCATGCAGGACGCCCTGTGGAAGATGCCGGCCGCCGCACAGGCGGAGGCGGTGCGCGGCGGAGACGTCTCAGCTGTCGAACTGATCAGCAGTCACCTGGAGCGCATCGCCGAGGTCAACCCGCGAGTGAACGCCGTCACGCAGCTCCTGGCGGAACGCGCACGTGAGGCCGCGGCACAGACGGACCGTCGGCGGGCCGCCGGCGAGGCGCTGGGGCCGCTCGCGGGCGTGCCCTTCACGGTGAAGGAGAGCACCGCCGTCGAGGGTGTGCCGACCACGTTCGGCACGGCGCGCTTCCGCGATCTGGTGGCACAGGCCGACGCACCCCCGGTGGCACGGCTGCGCGCGGCCGGGGCCATCCCCATCGGGCACAGCAACATACCCACCCTGATCCTCGCGGGGATGCACACGCGCAGCGAGCTGTTCGGCGACACGGTCAACCCGTGGGACAGCGGCCGGACCCCGGGCGGCACCAGCGGCGGCGATGCGGTGGCCGTCGCCACGGGCATGGCGGCGCTCGGGCTCGGCAACGACTCCGGTGGATCGGTGCGCATCCCGGCCCAGTTCTGCGGTGTGGCCGCACTGAAACCGTCCACGGGCCGGTTCCCCGCGGACCACCGCGTCCTCAGCGCGGACGACCCCGGCCCGGCGTCCCAGTTCCTGGTCACGGACGGCCCGCTCGCCCGCAGCGTGGGCGACCTGCGGCTGGCGTACGAGGTGCTGGCCGGGACCGATCCGCGAGACCCGCGGGCCGTGCCGGTGCCCGCCTACGGCGAACCGCTCCCGGGGCCGGTGAAGGTCGCGGTCGTGGCGGACCCTGGCGGGCACGGCGTCCACCCCTCGGTGCGCGAAGCCATCGCGACCGCGGCCGACGCGCTCCGCGACGCCGGATACGACGTGCGCGAGGTGGAGGACGTACCACGGTTGGACGAGGCCCTGGAGGCCTACGGCCGGATCACCGTCACCGAGTTCGCCCCGACCTGGCCGGTGGTGCGCACGCTGCTCGGCGAGGGCGGTGACCGCTATATCGAGATGGCGATGGAGCAGACACCGCCCGTGAACGCGGACGAGTTCATGAAGCTGACGGGCACGTGGATGAACATCCGCCGCTCATGGGCCGAATTCCTCCACGAATACCCGCTGTTGCTCGGCCCGTCGTTCACCGAGCCGCCGGTCGAGCCGGGGCTGGAGTCGCGCGACAGGGCAGGCCGGGACCGGGTCGGGTCGGGCATGCGGCTGTGCTCCGTGACCAGTTTCGTCGGCGTGCCCGGTGTGGCCGTGCCGACGGGGGTGGTCGACGTGCTCCCCTGCGGAGTGCAGGTCGTCGGGCGCGCGTTCCGGGAGGACCTGTGCCTGGGCGCGGCCCAGGCGATCGAGGACCGGCTCGGAGTTCTCACACCGCTCGACCCGCGCTGAGGCACCGCGCTGAGGCACCGCGCTGAGGCACCGGGCTGAGGCACCGGGCTGAGGCACCGCGCTGAGGCACCGGGCTGAGGCACCGGGCTGAGGCTGATGGAGGGGTTTCGCTCCGGTGTTCCTCGCCCCCCGGACCGGCGGAGCCCCGGCGGGCCGGGGGCCACCCCGGTGGAGGCGGGCCCCCGGGGTGGGTCAGGCGCCGAGCTCGCGGTCGATGAGCGCGAACACGTCGTCGGCGGTCGCCGCGCTGAGATCCTCCTCGTCCGCCGCCTCCTCCGGCTGGGCCGCCGCCTCGTACTTCCACAGCAGGGCCTTCACCTTGTTCACCAGGCCGGTGCGCCGGGGATCGTCCACCGACAGCGCGGCGAGCGCCGCGTCGATCTCGTCGAGACGCCCGGCCGCCGCGTGCTCCGTGGCGTGCTCGGCGGGAAGTATCCGGGTCAGCAAGTGCCCCGCCAGCGCACTGGACGTCGGATGGTCGAAGGCCGCGGTCGCCGGAAGACTCACACCGGTGGCGGCGCGCAGCCGGTTCCTGAGCTCGACGGCGGCGATGGAGTCGAATCCCAGTTCCTTGAACGGGCGGTCCGGCTGCACCTGCTCCGCCGCCCGATACCGCAGAACCCCGGCTACGTGGGTACGTACGAGGGTCAGCACGCGGCTGATCCGCTCGTCGGGGGCGGCGGCGGCCAGCTCCTGCCGTAGCGGCGACGGGCCATCGGCGGACTCCTCCTCGGCGGGCGCCCGCGCGGACTCGATGGCGCGCAGAGCCGCGGGCACCCCGTCGAACAGCCTGCCGGCCCGGGCCAGGGTGAACAGCGGCGCGAACGTCTCCCACGCGACGTCGGCGATCGCCACCTCCGCGTCATCGTGCTCAAGTGCCTGACGTAGCGCGGCCAGGGCCAGCGGGGGTGCCAGCGGCGCCAGGCCCTGCCGCCGGGAACGGTCGATGTGCGCGCCTGCCGAGGCGCCCTGTTCGCCGCCAGGGCCTGGCAGGTCCCACAGTCCCCAGGCGATCGAGACCGCGTGGCCGCCCGCTGCCCGGCGGCGCTGTGCCAACGCGTCGAGATACGCGTTGGCGGCGGCGTACGCCCCGTGGTCCCGGCTTCCCCAGGCGGCGGCGACGGAGGTGAAGAAGACCACGGTGTCGTCAGGGCCGAGGCCGAAGATCTCCTCCAGATGCCGTCCTGCGCCCGCCTGGTCGGCGGAGACCGCCGCCGCCAGTTGACCGGCCGACAGGTCTGCCAGCGGGGTCAGCTCTCCGGACATCGACGTGTGGATGACCGTGCCGATCCGGGCATCGGCCTTGGCCAGCCGCTCGACGAGGGCTTCGAGCCCCGGACGGTCGGTCACGTCGCAGTCCGCGATCACCACCTCCGTACCGTGCGCGGACAGCTCGTCCACCAGGTCGCCGCCGCCGGGCGCGGCCGGCCCCTCGGGGTCGAGCAGCACCACGCGTTCCGCACCGCCCTCCGACAGCCAGCGGGCGATGTACGCGGCCGGTCCGGCGATGCCGCCCGTCACCAGGACGGTGCCCTGCGGCACCCCCTTACGTCGCGGTGCCCTGTCGCCCACCGGGGCAGGCACCAGTCGGCGCCCGAACAACCCGTCGGCGCGCAACGCCACTTGGTCCTCCCCAAGCGTCCCGGTGAGGACGGCGCGCAAGTGGGCGGCGCGTAGCCTCTCCGGGTCCGCGGGCAGGTCCACCAAGCCGCCCCACCGCGTGGGATGTTCAAGGGCGGCGACTCTGCCGAGTCCCCACAGCTGCGCCTGCATAGGGGAGTCCAGGGGATCGGAGACGTGGGCGGAGACCGCGCCACGGCTCGCGCACCACAGGGGTGCTTCGACCCCCACGTCCATCAGCGCCTGAAGCAGGGCAAGCGTGCCGGTCAGACCGGGAGCCACCGCGGGCAGCGCCGCACGCTCGCCCAGCGCCAGCAGCGACAGCACACCAGCCGGGGGCGGTCCGTCGGCGTACCGGGCGCGCAGGGCAGCGGCGAGGGCTTCCTGCCCGGCGTCCGCCTCCACGTCGAGTTGGTGCACCGAGCCGCCGCCCGCGGTCAAGGCCCCGACGCAGGCGTTCACCCAGCCATCGGCTCCACCCTCCCCCGGCCGCACAACAAGCCAGGGACCGGCCAGCGGGCCGTCGGCGGGATCGGTCAGGCGCTGCCACTGGACCCGGTAGCGCCACGAATCCAGGACGGACCGCTCCCGGCCCTCCCTGCGCCAGCCGGAGAGCGCAGGCAAGACCGCGGCCAACGATGAGCGCGAGTCGCTGTCCTCCGCGAGGCGCAGCGTGTCGGAAAGCGCCTCCATATCGCCGTCTTCGACAGCGGACCAGAACAGGTCCTCATCGGCCGTCCTCGGATCGGTGTCCGAGGGAACCACGTCGGGCAGCCAGTAGCGCTTGTGTTGGAAGGTGTAGGTGGGGAGGTCGGTGGTGTGGGGTGGGGGGTTGGTGGGGAACCAGG
>NZ_JBWLKN010000056.1:0-21753 GCF_059026195.1 Streptomyces sp. A01
CACCGGCGCATCGACTCCGCGAACACCGGGGACGACACCATCAACTCCCGCGCCATCCCCACCCACTGAGCACCCTGACCCGGGAAGACGAAGGTGGTCTTGCCGTGGGCGTCGGCGTATCCCTGGACGAGCCCGGGGGTGGGTTCGTCGTTGATGAGGGCGGTGAGTCCGGCGAGCAGTTCCGTGCGGTCGCCGCCGAGGACGACGGCCCGGTGGTCGAAGAGGGACCGCTCCGTGGCCAGTGACAACGCCACATCGGCGGGCGCGAGGCCGGGACGTGCGGCGAGGGTGGCGCGCAGGCGTTCCGCCTGGCCGCGCAGGGCCCGCGCACTCTTGGCCGACAGCGGCCACGCCAGCACGCCGGACGGCTGCCCGGCGGATGACTGCCCGGCGGTGGACTGCCCGTCCGGGTTCACACCGGCAGTGAAGGTGTCTGCGGTTTCTGCGGTGTCTGCGGTACCTGCGGTGGCCGGTCCCGTTGCTGTCGGCTCGGCACCGTGCGCGTCCTCGGGGGCCTGCTCCAGGACAACGTGCGCGTTGGTGCCGCTGAGCCCGAAGGAGGAGACGGCAGCACGGCGCGGCCCGCCGGAGCGGGGCCAGGCCGTGTCCTCGGTGAGCAGGGAGACCGCGCCCGTGGACCAGTCGACCTCCGGTGTCGGCTCGCTGACGTGCAGCGTCTTCGGCAGCAGGCCGTGGCGCATGGCCAGCACCATCTTGATGATCCCGGCGGCTCCGGCGGCGGCCTGGGCGTGTCCGATGTTGGACTTCACCGAGCCGAGCCACAGCGGGCGTTCGGCGGCCCTGTCCCGGCCGTAGGTGGCCAGCAGTGCCTGGGCCTCGATCGGGTCGCCCAGGGTGGTGCCGGTGCCGTGGGCCTCGACCGCGTCCACGTCGGAGGCGGCGAGTCCGGCGTTGGCCAGGGCCTGTCGGATGACCCGCTGCTGGGAGGGGCCGTTGGGGGCGGTGAGGCCGTTGCTGGCACCGTCCTGGTTGATGGCGGAGCCCCGTACGACCGCGAGAACCCGGTGCCCGTTGCGCCGGGCGTCGGACAGCCGCTCCACGAGGACCATCCCGACGCCCTCGGCGAGGCCGAAGCCGTCCGCGTCGGCGGCGAACGCCCGGCAGCGGCCGTCCGCCGAGAGCCCGCGCTGACGGCTGAACTCGGTGAAGGCGGCCGGGGACGACATCACCGTCACACCACCGGCCAGCGCGAGGCCGCATTCGCCGTCGCGCAGCGCCTGGGCTGCCAGGTGGAGGGCGACCAGCGACGACGAGCAGGCCGTGTCGAGGGTGACGGCGGGACCTTCGAGGCCGAGGGTGTAGGCGATGCGGCCGGAGGCGACGCTGGCGGTGTTGCCGGTCATGCGGTAGCCCTCTACGCCATCGGGGGCGTTGCCGGGGCTGGTCGTCCCGTAGTTGTAGTGCGTCAGGCCGGTGAACACGCCAGTGTGGGTGCCGCGCAGCGCGTCCGGGTCGATGCCCGCCCGCTCCAGTGCCTCCCAGGCCGCCTCAAGCAGAAGCCGCTGCTGCGGGTCCATCGCCAGCGCCTCACGCGGCGAGATGCCGAAGAACTCGGCGTCGAAGTCGGCGGCGTCATGCAGGAACCCGCCCTCGCGGACGTACGTCCTGCCGGGGGCGTCGGGGTCGGGGTCGTACAGCCCCTCCACGTCCCAGCCGCGCCCGGTGGGCAGTGGGGAGACGGCGTCCCTGCCCGCTGCCACCAGCTCCCACAGGTCCTCCGGGGAGTCCACTCCGCCGGGGAAGCGGCAGGCCATGCCCACGATGACGACCGGGTCGTCGTCGGTGGCCACGCTCACCGGTGCGACGGCAGCGGTGCCCGCCTCTGTGCCGGAGAGTTCGGCCGCCAGATGCCCGGCGAGAGCGGCGGGGTTCGGGTAGTCGAAGACGAGGGTGGCCGGGAGCTTGAGGCCGGTGAGCGTGATGAGCCGGTTGCGCAGCTCCACGGCGGTCAGGGAGTCGAAACCGATCTGCCGGAAGGCGCGGGCGGGTTCGATGGCGGCGGGGGTGCCGTGGCCGAGGACGGCGGCGGCGTTGGCCCGTATGAGATCGGTCAGTTCGCGCTCCCTGTCCGCACGGGGCAGGGCCGCGAGCCGCGCCTGAAGGTCGGAGGGCGCGCCGGTGACGTCGTCGGGGCCGGTGGCGTCCGGAGCGGCGGCGGCCAGGGCGGCCCGCGCCTCCGGCACTCCCTCCAGCAGGCGGCTGGGCCGCTCGGAGGTGAACACCACGGCGAACCGGTCCCAGCGCATGTCGATGACGACGGCGGTGGTCTCGTCCCGGTCGAGGCTGATTTGCAGCGCGGCGGTCGCCGCGTCGGCGTCCATCGCGAACACGCCATGCCGCCGCGCCCGGTCCCCGACGCCCCCCTCTGCCATTCCGGAGCCCGCCCAGGTGCCCCAGGCGACGGCGGTAGCCGGTAGCCCTTCGGCGCGGCGCCGCTCGGCGAGCGCGTCCAAGTGGGCGTTGCCGGGCGCGTAGTTGCCGAGGCCGGGGGTGCCGAAGGTGGCGGTGAAGGAGGAGAAGAGGACGAACGCCGACAGGTCGAGGCCGCGGGTCAGCTCGTGCAGGTTCTCCGCGCCGAGCGCCTTGACCCGCACGACGCGGTCCACGCGCTCGTCGGTGAGCGAGTCCACCATGCCGTCGTCCAGCACGGCCGCCGTGTGCACGACGGACGTGAGCGGCTGGTCCTCGGGCACGGCGGCGATGAGCCGGGCCAGGTCGGACCGCTCGGCGATGTCGCAGGCGGCGAGGGTGACCCGGGCGCCCAGTGCGGTCAGTTCGGCTTCGAGAGCGGCGGCACCGGGGGCTTCGGCGCCCCGGCGGCTCACCAGCAGCAGATGGTCGGCGCCGTTACGGGCGAGCCAGCGCGCGATGTGCGAACCGAGCGCCCCGGTGCCGCCGGTGACGAGCGTCGTACCGCGCGGCCTCCACTCCCGTACGGCCCGGCCGTCGCCGGAGGCGGCCGCGGGGGTGGCCCGTATGAGGCGCCGTGCCCACGTCCCCGTTGCCCTGACCGCCAGCTGGTCCTCCCCGTCGATGCCGGTGAGGGCGGCGGCCAGCCGCGTCATGGCGTGGTCGTCCACGTCGGCCGGGAGGTCGACCAGTCCGCCCCACAGCCGGGACTGCTCCAGGGCGACGACCCGCCCCAGGCCCCACACCTGGGCCTGCGCGGCGCCGGGTACGGGTACCGGCACACGGTCGGCGCCACTCATGTCCGTGTCCGGGGCCGGGACCGTGCTCGCGTCCACGCCCGTGCCCGCGCGGGTGCTCATGCCCGCGTCCGGGTCCGCGTCCGCGTCCGTGAACATCGCGTTCTCGGTGGCGCACCACAGCGGCACCTCGGTGCCCGCGTCGCCGAGGGCCTGTACGAGGCGGAGGGTCGCGGCGTAGCCGCGCGTGAGGGCGGAGTGGCCGGGCAGCGGCCGCTCGTCCACGGCGGCGAGGGACAGCACACCGGCGAGTTCGGGGTGCCCGGCTGCGGCCTCGGCGATGAGGGCGGCCAGCGCGCCCCGGTCCATGACGGCCGCGTCAACGGTCAGCGGCACCACCTGGGCACCGGCGCGCGCGAGCGCGCGTGCGCACCCATCGGCCCAGGTGTGGTCGGCGAGCCCGGCAGGCAACGCCAGCAGCCAGGTGCCGGACAGCACAGGGGCGTCGGGGGTGGCGATGGGGCGCCAGGTGATCCGATAGCGCCAGGAGTCGATGACGGACCGCTCACGGCGCTGCCGCCGCCAGGACGACAACGCGGGCAGCACAGCGCCCAGCCCGTCCTGGCCGCCCTCCACCCCGAGGGTCAGCGCCAGCTCCTCCAGGTCCTCGCGCTCCACGGCCTCCCAGAACCGCTCGTCCACCTCATCCCGGGTGACCTCGCCGCTCACGGCCTCGGTCGCGTCGAGCCAGTAGCGCTCGCGCTGGAAGGCGTACGTGGGCAGATCGACGACCCGCGCGCCCGGGAACACCTGCGCCCAGTCGACCCGTACGCCCTTCACATGCGCCTCGGCGAGCGACGTCAAGAACCGACCCAGACCGCCGTCATCACGCCGCAGCGAACCAACCGTGGTCACGGGCGCTTCCGGGCCAGCGGTCTCCTGAATACTCATCGACAGCACCGGATGCGCACTGCACTCCACGAACACGCCGAGACCGTCCGCGATCAACCGCTCCACCGTCGGCCCGAACCGCACCTCCCGCCGCAAATTCCGCACCCAGTACGCGGCATCCAGCCCCGCCGTATCGACCGGCTCGCCTTCTACCGTCGAGTAGAACGGCACCTCACCCGACACCGGCCGGACATCCGCAAGCACCCGCAGCAGCTCCTCACGGATGGACTCCACCTGCGACGTATGCGACGCGTAGTCGACGGGAACGCGCTTGGCCCGGATGTCCTCCGCCTCACACCCGGCGATCAGTTCGTCCAGCGCGCCCGGCTCACCGGCAACGACCGTGGACGACGCCCCGTTGACCGCCGCCACCGACACCCGGCCCTCGTACGCGGCGATACGGGCTTCCGCCGCATCCCTGGCCAACCCCAGCGAAACCATCCCGCCCTTACCGGCAAGACGCTCACCGATCACCCTCGAACGCAGCGCCACCACCCGCGCCCCGTCCCCCAACGACAGACCACCAGCCACCACAGCAGCCGCGATCTCCCCCTGCGAATGACCCACCACAGCCGCGGGCTCCACACCGTACGAACGCCACAACCCCGCAAGCGAGACCATCACCGCCCACGACAACGGCTGCACCACATCCACCCGCTCCAGCGAGCCGTCGAGCTCAGCCCCGAAATCCCAGTCGATGAACGGCGCCAACGCATCCCCGCACCGGCGCATCGACTCCGCGAACACCGGGGACGACACCATCAACTCCCGTGCCATCCCCACCCACTGAGCACCCTGACCCGGGAAGACGAAGACCTGGTTGCGGGCGCCGTCGGCGGTTTCGCCGGTGGTGAGGTGCTGGGCGGGCCTGCTCTGGGAGAGGGCGGTGAGGCCGTCGAGCAGAGTCGCGCGGTCGTCGGCGATCACCACGGCGCGGTGTTCCAGAGCCGCGCGGGTGGTGGCGAGGGCGGCGGCGATGTCGTGCGTGCCGAGTTCGGAGCGGGCGTCGAGGTAGGTGCGGAGGCGGGCGGCCTGGGCGCGCAGCGCTGCCGGGTTCTTCGCTGACACCGTCCACGGGACGGGGCCGCCGCCGGTCCGCGTACGGGGCTCGGGCTCCGCCGGTTCCTCGGCCGGTTCGGCCTCCTCCAGGATGACGTGGGCGTTGGTGCCGCTGACGCCGAAAGAGGAGATCCCGGCCCGGCGCGGCGCTTCCTGGCGCTGCCAGGGGCGGTCGTCGGTGAGCAGTTCCACGGCGCCTGATGTCCAGTCGACGTGCGGGGTCGGCTCATCCACGTGCAGCGTCTTGGGGAGGACGCCGTGGTGGAGGGCCATCACCATCTTGATGACGCCGCCGACCCCGGCCGCCGCCTGGGTGTGCCCGAGGTTGGACTTGAGCGAGCCGAGATACAGCGGGTCGGCCTCCGGGGAGCGCTGCCCGTAGGTGGCGAGCAGGGCGTGCGCCTCGATGGGGTCGCCGAGGCGGGTGCCGGTGCCGTGCGCCTCGACGGCATCCACGTCGCCGACGCCGAGCCTGGCGTCGGCGAGGGCCTGCCGGATGACGCGTTCCTGGGAGGGGCCGTTGGGGGCGGTGAGCCCGTTGCTGGCGCCGTCCTGGTTGACGGCGGAGCCCCGCACGACAGCCAGCACCTGATGCCCGGTCTTGCGGGCGTCCGACAGCCGCTCCACGAGGAGCACGCCCACCCCCTCCGACCAGCCGGTGCCGTCGGCCGCCGAGGCGAAGGACTTGCAGCGTGCGTCGGCGGCGAGGCCGCGCTGCCTGCTGAACTCCACGAACAGCTCCGGCGTGGGCATCACCGTCACGCCGCCCGCCAGCGCGAACGCGCACTCGCCCTTGCGCAGCGCCTGCACGGCCAGGTGCAGGGCGACCAGCGACGACGAGCATGCCGTGTCCACCGTGACGGCGGGGCCCTCAAGGCCGAGGGTGTAGGAAACCCGGCCGGAGATGACGCTGGCGGCCTTCCCCGTCATCCCGTAACCCTCGATGATCTCCGGCGCGGTCCGGCCGAAGATGCCGTACCCGGGGTGCCCCGCGCCCATGAACACCCCGCCGTCCGAGCCCTTCACGGACGACGGGTCGATGCCGGACCGCTCAAGGACCTCCCAGGAGGCCTCCAGCAGCAGCCGCTGCTGCGGGTCCATGGCCAGCGCCTCGCGCGGCGAGATCCCGAAGAACTCCGCGTCGAACTCAGCGGCGTCGTGCAGGAATCCGCCCTCGCGCACGTAGCTGGTGCCCGGCGTGGACAGCTCCGGGTCGTAGAGCGCGTCGTTGTCCCAGCCACGGTCCTCGGGGAACGGCGTGATCGCCGTTCCTCCCTCGGCGACCAGCCGCCACATGTCCTCCGGCGACCGCACCCCGCCCGGATACCGGCAGGCCATGCCGACGATGGCGATGGGCTCCAGCTCCCGCTGCTCCATGTCGGCGATGCGCCGACGGGCCAGGCGGAGGTCGGTGGTAGCGCGCTTCAGATAATCGCGGAGTTTGTCTTCGTTGTTCATTCGGGTGTCACACCTATCCGAATATCCGAAACGGCTTCAGGGAGTTTCGAGTTCGTTGTCGAGGAGGTCGAACAGTTCGTCGTCGGAGGCCGCGTCCACGCTCGCTCCCCCGGCCTCAGCAGGCCCGGTGGCCGCTGCGTGGCCGCTCCAGCGGTCGAGGAGGCTGTGCAGCCGGGCGGTCACCTCGGGACGCACCGTGTCCTGTGCCGCCAGGGCGGACAGGATGGCCTCCGCCTTGTCGAGTTCGGCGAGGGCGTCCCGGGTGGACATGACGTCGCTCTCCCCGAGCTGCCCCGTCAGGTAGGCGGCGAGGGCCGCGGGGGTGGGGTGGTCGAAGACGACTGCCGCGGGGAGCCGCAGGCCGGTGGCCGCGCCGAGCCGGTTGCGCAGTTCGACCGCGGTGAGCGAGTCGAAGCCGACATCTCGGAAGGCACGTTCCGCTTCGACGGCCTGCGCTGAGGCGTGCCCCAGGACAGTGGCCGCGTGGGTGCGTACGAGGTCGAGCAGCGTCCGCTCGCGTTCGGGTGCGGAAGCGCCGGACAGCCGTCGCCGTAGCGCGTCAGCGCCGGACGCCTGCTCGGCGGCGCCTGCGGTGGCGCGCCGCACGGGGGCGCGGACCAGGCCGCGCAGCAGCGGAGGTACGGCCTCGCCTTCGCCCGCGCGGGCGCGTAGCCCAGCCAGGTCGAGGCGGACCGGGACGACCAGCGCCTCGTCCGCGGTGAGGCCGGCGTCGAACAGCTCCAAGCCGTGCTCCGGTGCGAGGGCCAGCGCGCCTGAGCGGCCGACGCGGGCCAGGTCGGCCTGGGCGAGGTGCTCGGTCATGGCGCTGGCCTGGTCCCACAGGCCCCAGGCCAGCGAGACGGCGGGCAGGCCCTGGTCCCTGCGGTGCTGGGCTAGCGCGTCGAGGTAGGCGTTGGCCGCCGCGTAGTTGGCCTGCCCCGGCGTGCCGAACAGGCCGGACGCCGAGGAGAAGAGCACGAACGCGGCCAGGTCGAGTCCCGCTGTCAGCTCGTGGAGGTTGCGCGCCGCGTCCACCTTGGGCCGCAGCACCCGCTCCACCTGCTCGGGGGTGAGCGAACCGGTCAGCGCGTCGTCGACGACACCGGCAGCGTGCACGACGGCGGTCAGCGGGTGCCCGGCGGGGATGGCCGCCAGGGTCGCGGCCAGCGCGTCGCGGTCGGCGGCGTCGCAGGCGACGACGGTGACATCCTTGGCGCCTGCCGCCTGGAGGTCCGCCACGAGTTCGGCCGCCCCGTCGGCCGCCGGGCCGCGCCTGCTGGCCAGCAGCAGACGACGTACGCCGTGCTGGGTCACCAAGTGCCGGGCGATCAGGCGGCCCAGCGAGCCGGTGGCGCCGGTGAGCAGAACGGTGCCGTCCTCGTCCCACTTCCGGGGCATGGTGAGGGCGACCTTGCCGATGTGCTTGGCCTGGCTGACGTACCGGAACGCCTCCGGCGCCCGCCGTACGTCCCACGACCGCACCGGCAGCGGCGACAACTCACCCCGCGCCAGCAGCTCCACGACCTGCGCCAGCATCGCGCCGAGCCGTTCCGGGCCCGCCTCGATGACGTCGAAGGCGTCGTACGTCACGCCGGGGTGGTCGGCGGCGACGGCCGCGGGCTCGCGGATGTCGGTCTTGCCCATCTCCAGGAACCGGCCACCCCGAGGCATCAACGCCAACGAAGCATCCACGAACTCACCCGCCAGCGAGTTCAACACCACATCCACACCACGACCACCAGTAGCCGCCAGGAACCGGTCCCTGAAATCCAGCGAACGCGACGACGCGATACGAGCCTCATCAACCCCCAGCCCGCGCAGCACCTCCCACTTCGGCTCACTGGCCGTCGCGAACACCACAGCACCACGCAACCGCGCCAACTGCACCGCCGCCATCCCCACCCCACCAGCGGCAGCATGAACCAGCACCACATCACCCGGCCCCACACCCGCCAGATCCACCAACCCCATCCACGCCGTCAAAAACACCACCGGAACCGACGCCGCACACTCAAACGACCACCCCACGGGCATAGCGGCCAGCAGCCGGTGATCGGTGACGGCGACCGGGCCGAACGCCCGGGGCACGATGCCCATGACGCGGTCGCCTGGCGCGACGCTGTCCACGCCGGGGCCGACGTCGAGCACGACACCGGCCGCCTCGTCGCCGAGGAACGGGGTCGCCTCGCCGGGGTACATGCCGAGGGCGATCAGGGCATCGCGGAAGTTCATCCCGGCGGCTCGTACGGCGATCCGCACCTGTCCGGGCGCCAGGGGCTCGGCGACCTCGGGCCGGGGCAGCAGCGCCAGGTTCTCCAGGGTGCCCGCCGCCGTGAAGTCGAGGTGCCAGGGACCTTCGGCGGGCGGCGTCAGCAGGCCCTCCGCCCCGGCCCGCGCCAGCCGGGGCACGAGTACCTGCCCATCGCGCGTGCGCACGCGTGGCTCGGCGTGCCCGAACACCGCGTCGGGCAACGAACCGGAACCACCGCCGGGCGTCGCCTCGCCGAGCCCGGCCGCTGCCCCGGCCGCTGCGCCAGTCACTGCGCCAGTCACTGCGCCAGTCACTGCGGCGGTGGTTGGTCCGGTGATTGGCTCAGCCGCCGTGTCAGTCGGTGTCGCGGGCGCCACGCGCCCCGTCTCCGTTTCCACGAGGAGGAAGCGGCCGGGGTTCTCCGACTGCGCCGAGCGCACCAGCCCGGCGACGGCCGCGTGCGCGAGCGACCCGGTCCGGATCACGACAGCGAGCCGGGTCGCGCTGAACCGGTCCTCGGCCAGCCACCGCCGCAGCAGCTCAAGCGCCCCGGTGACGGTCGCCCGTACATCGTCGGTGCCGGGCACCTGCCAGGCGACCACGTCCGGGGCGTCCTCGGCGATCGCGGCAAGGTCGGCCGCTTCCTCATCCAGCGTCACCACTCGGCCGGGGCCAGGCACCGATGCCTCGGCGGGTGCGAGCACCCACTCGACGCGGAACAGCGAGTCCCGCACCCCGCCGCTCCGCGCCTCCCGCAGCTGGTCCGCCGACACCGGCCGGGTCGCCAGCGTCTCCACGAGGGCTACGGGGGCGCCCGTCGCGTCGGCCAGTTCCACGGTCAGCGCCCCGTCCTCGGCCGGGGACAGCCGGACGCGCGCCGAGGCCGCCCCGGAGGCGTACAGCTCGACGCCGGACCAGGCGAACGGGAGCCGCAACGCCCCGCCCGGCTCGTCGAGGGTCGCGAGCAGCGCCCCGTGCAGGGCGGAGTCGAGCAGCGCCGGATGGACGCCAAAGCGGGCGGGGGCCGCGTCGGAGGGAAGCGTGACCTCGGCGTAGATCTCCTCGCCATGGCACCAGGCGGCTCGCAGTCCCTGGAAGGGCGGCCCGTAGACGGAGCCGAGTCCCTCCAGCCGCTCGTAGAAGCCCGTCAGGTCTGCCGGCTCCGCACCGGGCGGCGGCCAGGCCGCCAGGTCGAAGGCGGCGGGCGCGCCGGTGACCGTGAGCACACCTACCGCGTGGCAGGTCCACAGCGCGTCGTCGGGGGCGTCCTCGGGGCGCGAGTGGACGGACACCGTACGGGTGGGGCCATCGCCTTCCGCGCCGACGGTCACCTGGACCTGCACGCCGCCCCGTTCGGGCAGCACCAGCGGGGCCTGGAGGGTGAGTTCGTCGATCCGGCCGCAGCCGACCTCGTCCCCGGCCCGTACCGCCAGCTCCACGAACGCCGTGCCCGGCAGCAGCACCGCGCCCGCCACCGAGTGCCCGGCCAGCCACGGGTGGGTTCGCAGCGAGAGCCGTCCCGTGAGCAGCACGCTCCCGGAGTCGGCGAGGGTCACCGTGGCACCCAGCAAGGGGTGGTCGGCGGTGTTCAGGCCGATCGCGGCGGTGTCGCCGGGCCCCGACGCGGACACCAGCCAGTAGCGCTCGTGCTGGAAGGCGTACGTGGGCAGTTCGATCGGCTGGGCGTCGCCGGTGAGCTCCGCCCAGCGCACCGGGACCCCGCTGACGTGGGCGCGGGCAAGGGCTTCGACGGCGGTCTGCGCTTCGGGGCGGCCCTTGTGCAGGGCGGCGGCCCAGGTGAGGTGTTCGGTGTCGGCCGCTTCGAGGCATTCCTGCGCCATGGCGGTCAGCGTCCCGTCAGCGCCGATCTCCAAGAAGAAACCCGCACCCTCCGCCTCCAGGGCACGTACCGCATCAAGGAAACGCACCGGCTCGCGCACATGCCGCACCCAGTACTCCGGATCACTCCAATCACCCGACACGGAGCCACCCGACGTCACCACCGCGCACGCGGGCGCGTGGAAGACCAACCCCGAAACCACCTCGCGGAACCCCGCCAGCATCGGCTCCATCAACGGCGAATGAAACGCATGACTGACCCGCAACCGCTTCACCCGCCGCCCACGACCCCTGAACACCTCAGCAAGCCCCAACACCACGTCCTCGGCGCCAGAGACCACCACAGACGTCGGACCGTTGACCGCCGCGACACCCACCCCACCAGCACCGCCATGCCCGGCCAGCACCTCGGAGACCTCAGCCTCCGACGCCTCCACCGCCACCATCACCCCACCAGCCGGCAACCCCTGCATCAACCGACCCCGCGCCGCGACAAGACGGCACGCATCCGCCAGCGACAACACACCCACCACATGCGCGGCAGCGATCTCCCCCACCGAATGCCCCGCCACCACATCCGGCGACACACCCCACGACTCCACCAACCGGAACAACGCCACCTCAAAAGCAAACAACGCAGGCTGAGCAAACTCCGTACGCTCCAACACCCCCGCATCCCCACCCCACACCACCTCACCCAAAGGACGGGACAACACCCCACCCAACTCACCCACCACCGCATCCCACACACGCGCGAACACCGGGAACACCCCGTACAACTCACGCCCCATACCCAACCGCTGACTGCCCTGACCACCGAACAACAACGCCACCCGGCCAGACCCCACCTGCCCCGTCACCACACCCGGAGCCGACACACCCTCCACCAACGCCGCCAACCCCGCCAGCAACTCCACACGCCCCGCACCCACCACCACAGCACGGTGGTCGAAGGTCGTCCGCGTACGTACCAGCGACGCCGCCACGTCGGCGGCCGGGGTCTCCGGGCGGGCGGTCACGAACTCCAGCAGCCGGGCGGCCTGTGCGCGCAGCGCCTCCGGGCTCCGGGCGGACACCACCCACGGGATGACGGGTGACGCGCCGTGGGTGACGGGCTGCTCGTCGGCCGTCTTCGGCGCGGCCTCGGGGGGCGCCTCCAGGACCACGTGGGTGTTGGTGCCGCTGACGCCGAACGAGGAGACGGCGGCCCGGCGCGGGGCGCCCGTCTCCGGCCACGGGCGGGCCTCGGTCAGAAGTTCCAGGGCGCCTTCCGACCAGTCCACCTTCGGGGTTGGCTCGTCCACGTGCAGGGTCTGCGGCAGGACGCCGTGGCGCATGGCCAGCACCATCTTGATGACGCCGCCGACCCCGGCCGCCGCCTGGGCGTGGCCGATGTTGGACTTCAGCGAGCCGAGCCACAGCGGGTGTTCGGGCTGACGGCCGCGCCCGTACGTGGCCAGCAGTGCCTGCGCCTCGATCGGGTCGCCCAGTGTCGTCCCCGTGCCGTGCGCCTCGACGGCGTCCACGTCGGCCGTGGAGAGCCCGGCGTCGGCCAGGGCGGCGCGGATGACGCGCTGCTGTGCGGGGCCGTTGGGGGCGGTCAGCCCGCTGGAGGCACCGTCCTGGTTGACGGCGGTGCCCCGGACGACGGCGAGGACGCGGCGGCCGTTGCGGCGCGCGTCGGAGAGCCGTTCCAGCATCAGGACGCCCGCGCCCTCGGACCAGCCGGTGCCATCGGCGGCCGCGGCGAACGGCTTGCACCGGCCGTCGTGGGACAGCCCCCGCTGGCGGCTGAACTCCACGTACACCTCGGGTGTGGCGAGCACCGTCACGCCACCGGCCAGGGCGAGTGAGCATTCACCACGGCGCAGCGCTTGGGCCGCGAGGTGGAGGGCCACCAGGGAGGACGAGCACGCGGTGTCGAGGGTGACGGCGGGGCCCTCAAGGCCGAGGGTGTAGGCGATCCGCCCGGACAGCACGCTGCCCGCGTTGCCGATGCCGACGAACCCCTCGACGTCCTTGGGGATGTCGCCGAGGGCAGCCCCGTACTCGTGGTACATGATCCCGGCGTAGACGCCGGTCTTGCTGCCCTTGAGGGTGGTGGGGTCGATGCCGCCGCGTTCGACGGCCTCCCACGCGGTCTCCAGCAGGACGCGCTGCTGCGGGTCCATGGCCAGCGCCTCGCGCGGGGAGATCCCGAAGAAGCCCGCGTCGAACTCGGCGGCCCCGTCGAGGAACCCGCCCTCGTTCACATAGCTCTTGCCTCCGGCCTCCGGGTCGGGATCGAACAGCTTCTCCAGGTCCCAGCCCCGGTCGGTGGGGAACGCGGACACCGCGTCCCTGCCCTCGGCGACCAGGTCCCACAGGTCTTCCGGGCCGCGCACCCCGCCCGGGTAGCGGCAGGCCATGCCGACGATCGCGATCGGCTCCGCCGCCTGGGCGACGATCTCCGCCTTCTCGCGGCGCAGCCGCTCGATCTCCTTGAGCGAACTACGGAGGGCACCGACGAGGTCTTGCGTGGACGAGGTCTTGTTCACCGTTCGTTCTCCTGGGCCTTGTGGAGGAGGGCCTCCACGTCCATGTCGTCGATGTCGTCGAAGCTGTCGTCGGCACCGGTCTCCGGAGCGGAGGCCCGGCCGGTCGTGGTCGTGGCGGGGGCGGCCCCCGGGCCGGTGAGCCCGGCGAGCCGCAGCAGGTCGTCCATGACGCCCAGTTCCCGCAGCCGGTCCAGCGGGATGGCCGCGAACGCCTGCCGCACCTGGGCTTCGTCCAGCCCTTCGGGGATGCCGGGTCCCTCCTCGCCGGGTACGAGCTCGGCCAGTGTGTACTGGGCGAGGGCGAGCGGGGTGGGGTAGTCGAAGACGAGGGTGGCGGGCAGTTTGAGGCCGAGTTCGGCGGTGAGCCGGTTGCGCAGCTCGACCGCCATGAGCGAGTCGAGTCCCTGCTCCAGGAAGCCGGTGCCCGCGTCCACGGCGCGCGGTGTGCCGTGGCCGAGCACGGTGGCCACATGGGCGCGTACGAGGTCGAGCAGCGCCTGTTCGCGGTCGGCTGCCGGAAGCTGGGTGATCCGCCGGGACCAGGGCACCGCCCCGCCGCCCGTGCCGTGCGCGGCGCCGCCCTGCTCGGTGGTGCGCCGCGCCGGGGCGCGTACGAGGCCGCGCAGCATGGGCGGCACCGGCTCCGTGGCGGCCCGGGAGCGCAGCCCGGCCACGTCGAGCCGTACGGGGGCGAGCAGCGCCGCTTCTGTGGTGAGGGCCGCGTCGAACAGCGCCAGGCTGTGCTCGGTGGACATCGCCAGCAGCCCGGCCCGGTTGCCGCGGGCCAGGTCGCCGCGCCCGAGGTTCCCCGTCATGCCGCTGGCCTGCTCCCACAAGCCCCAGGCCAGCGAGACGGCGTGCGACCCGGTGGCCCTCCTGCGGTGTGCCAGCGCGTCGAGGAAGGCGTTGGCGGCGGCGTAGTTGGCCTGTCCGGCGCCGCCGAGGAGGCCGCTGACCGAGGAGAACATCACGAAGGCGGCGAGGCCGGACCCGGCGGTCAGCTCGTGCAGGGCCTCGGCGGCGTCGGCCTTCGGCCGCAACACCCGCGTGAGCTGCTCCGGGGTGAGCGAGCTGACGATGCCGTCCTCGATGACGCCCGCCGTGTGGACGACGGCGGTCAGCGGGTGGGCGGCGGGGATGCCGTCGATGACCGTGGCGAGCAGGCGCCGGTCGGCGGTGTCGCAGGCGACGACGGAGACCCCGGCCCCCGCCTCCCCCAGCTCCGCCGCTAGCTCGGCGGCGCCTTCCGCGACCGGTCCTCGCCTGCTGACCAGCAACAGGTGCCGTACGCCGTGCTGGTGCACCAGGTGCTTGGCGACCAGCGCCCCGAGGGTTCCGGTGCCACCGGTGATCAGCACCGTGCCGTCCGGGTCGAGACCACGGCGCGGCGCGACGTCCACCGCGGGAGCGGGGCCGGACCCGGCCGCGAGACCGGACTCGGTCGCAAGGCCGGACTCGGTCGCAAGGCCGGACTCGGTCGCAAGGCCGGACTCGGTCGCGAGACCGGACTCGGTCGCAAGGCCGGACTCAGTCGCAAGGCCGGACTCAGTCGCAGTCGCCGTCGCCGCCGCCGCCAGTGCCGTGCTCGTGGCGGTACCCGTACCCGTACCGGCCCTGGCCATCCGTGGCGTCAGCACGAGGCCGCCCCGTAGCGCCAGTTGGGGCTCGCCGCAGCCGACGGCGGCGGGCAGCGCGGCCCGCGACGCGGGCTCGCCGTCCAGGTCGACCAGCGCGAACCTGCCGGGGTGCTCTGTCTGGGCCGCGCGGATCAGCCCCCACACGGGGGCCGCGCCCAGATCGCGCACGTTCTCGTCATCGGCGGTCGCCACCGCGCCCGAGGTCACCAGCACCAGCCGCGACGGCGACCAGCGCTCGTCGGCCAGCCACTCCTGTATCTCCGCGAGTGTGCGGCGCGCCAGCCGGTGCGCGGCCTCGGCGGCGCCGCCGTCCCCGTACGCGGCGCCCGCGTCGCGGCTCGCGACGCTCAGCACCACCGTGTCCGGGACGGCCCCGCCCTCGGCGACCGCCGCACGCAGCGCGGCCTGGTCGGGGAAGGTGAGCGGGTCGGCCCCGGCCTCCAGCAGCACGGTCGCCACGGCGAGATCGTCGTCCCCGAGCACGGCCCACTGCTTGGCCGGTACGGCGGCGGGCGCGGCGTTCGTCTTGGTCCACTCGACCGCGTAGAGCGAGTCGGCCGGGCCACCGCGTGCGGCGTTCAGCTGCTCCGCCGATACGGGCCGGGTGGCCAGCGCCGTCACCGAGGCGACCGGATGGCCCGCGAGGTCGGCCAGGTCGAGGGCCAGGGTGCCACCCGCGCCTGGGGCGAGCCGCACGCGTACCGCTTCGGCGCCCCGCGCGTGCAGTTCGACCCCGCTCCAGGAGAACGGCAGCCTCACCTGGTCGGTGCGGCCGTCGATGATGTCGAGCAGCGCCCCGTGCAGGGCGGCGTCCAGCAGCGCGGGATGCAACCCGAACCGCCCGTCCTGCCCCTCGGGCAGTACGGCCTCGGCGAACACCTCGTCGCCACGCCGCCATGCGGCGCGCAGCCCCTGGAAGACCGGCCCGTATCCGTAGCCCGCACCGTCCAGCCAGGCGTAGAACCCGGTGAGGTCGACGGGCTCGGCGCCCTGCGGCGGCCAGTTGGTCAGACCGGTCGGCGACTCGTCTCCAGCGGGGACGAGTGTGCCGGTCGCGTGGCAGGTCCACGGCTGGTGCTCGGCAGCGCTTTCGGAACCACTGCCGGCACGACTGCCGGCATCACTGTCTGCCCCGTTGTCGTCACCGATATCGTCGCCGTTTTTGGAGCGGCTGTCCGGACGGCTGCCGGTACGGCTTTCCGGACGGCTGTAGACGCGTACGCCCCGCACACCCGCCGCGTCCGCCTCGGCGACCACGACCTGGAGCCGTACGGCGCCCGCTTCGGGCAGCAGCAGCGGGGCCTGGAGGGTGAGTTCGTCGATCCGGCCGCAGCCGACCTCGTCCCCGGCCCGTACGGCCAGTTCCACGAACGCGGTACCTGGCAGCAGCACCACGCCGCCGACCTCGTGATCCACCAGCCATGGGTGCGAGGTCGCCGACAAGCTGCCGGTGAACACCAGGCCGTGCCCGTCGGCGAGCGACACGGCTGCGCCGAGCAGCGGGTGGTCCGCCGAGCCCAGACCGGCGGACTCCAGGTTCTCGTGGCCCTCGGTGGACCGCAGCCAGAAGTGCTCGTGCTGGAAGGCGTACGTCGGCAGTTCGACCGTACGGCTCGTGGGCAGCAGGGACGACCAGGGGACGGCGACCCCGTGCGCGTGCAGCCGGGCGAGGGCTTCGACGGCGGTCTGCGCCTCGGGGCGGTCCTTACGCACCGACGGCACCAGCACCGCACCATCACCAGCCACACACTCCTGCGCCATGGCGGTCAGCGTCCCGTCAGCGCCGATCTCCAGGAAGAAACCCGCACCCTCCGCCTCCAGGGCACGTACCGCATCAAGGAAACGCACCGGCTCGCGCACATGCCGCACCCAGTACTCCGGATCACTCCAATCACCCGACACGGAGCCACCCGACGTCACCACCGCGCACGCGGGCGCGTGGAAGACCAACCCCGAAACCACCTCGCGGAACCCCGCCAGCATCGGCTCCATCAACGGCGAATGAAACGCATGACTGACCCGCAACCGCTTCACCCGCCGCCCACGCCCCCTGAACACCTCAGCAAGCCCCAACACCACGTCCTCGGCGCCAGAGACCACCACAGACATCGGACCGTTGACCGCCGCGACACTCACACCAGCACCGCCATGTCCGGCCAGCGCCTCGGAGACCTCAGCCTCCGACGCCTCCACCGCCACCATCACCCCACCAGCCGGCAACCCCTGCATCAACCGACCACGAGCGGCAACGAGACGGCAGGCGTCGGCCAGCGACAACACACCCACCACATGCGCCGCAGCCACCTCCCCCACCGAATGCCCCACCACCACATCCGGACACACACCCCACGACTCCACCAACCGAAACAACGCCACCTCAAAAGCGAACAACGCAGGCTGAGCAAACTCCGTACGCTCCAACACCCCCGCATCCCCACCCCACACCACCTCACCCAAAGGACGGGACAACACCCCACCCAACTCACCCACCACCGCATCCCACGCACCCGCGAACACCGGAAACGCCCCATACAACGCACGCCCCATACCCAACCGCTGACTGCCCTGACCACCGAACAACAACGCCACCCGACCCGAACCCACCTGCCCCACCACCACACCCGGAGCCGACACACCCTCCGCCAGCGCCGCCAACCCCGCCAGCGACTCCACACGCCCCGCACCCACCACCACAGCACGGTGGTCGAAGGTCGTCCGCGTACGTACCAGCGACGCCGCCACGTCGGCGGCCGGGGTCTCCGGGCGGGCGGTCACGAACTCCAGCAGCCGGGCGGCCTGTGCGCGCAGCGCCTCCGCGCTCCGTGCGGAGAGCGTCCACGGGGCCAGGGACCCGAGGGCGTCCGGTGCGTCGGCGGATCGCTCCGCCTCCGGGAGGGCCGGGGGCTCGGCCGGCTGCTCCAGGATCATGTGGGCGTTGGTGCCGCTGATACCGAAGGCGGAGATGGCCGCCCGGCGCGGGTGGCCGCTCTCGGTGGTCCAGGCCCTGGCCTCGATGAGCAGCTGGACGGCGCCGGAGGCCCAGTCGACCTCGGGTGTCGGCTCGTCCACGTGGAGGGTCTTCGGGAGAACGCCGTTACGCATCGCCATCACGGTCTTGATGACTCCGGCGATGCCCGCGGCAGCCTGCGCGTGCCCGATGTTGGACTTGAACGAGCCGAGCCACAGGGGCTGGTCGCCCGCGCGCTGCTGCCCGTACGTGGCCAGCAGCGCCTGGGCCTCGATCGGGTCGCCCAGTGTCGTGCCCGTGCCGTGCGCCTCGACGGCGTCCACGTCGGCCGCCGACAGGCCCGCGTTCGCCAGCGCCTGTCGGATCACCCGCTCCTGCGAGGGGCCGTTGGGGGCGCTGAGACCGTTGCTCGCGCCGTCCTGGTTTGTGGCGCTGCCCCGGATGACGGCGAGCACCGGGTGGCCGTTGCGCCGCGCGTCGGACAGCCGCTCGATGAGCACCATTCCGGCACCCTCGGACATGCCGATCCCGGCGGCGTCCGCGGCGAAGGCGCGGCAGCGGCCGTCGCGGTTGAGGCCGCGCTGGCGGCTGAAGCCGATGAGCGGCTGGGGCGTGGACATGATGGCGACGCCACCGGCGAGGGCCATGGAGCATTCGCCGCTCCGTACCGCCTGGGCCGCGAGGTGCAGGGAGACCAGCGACGAGGAGCACGCGGTGTCCACGGTGACGGCGGGGCCCTCAAGGCCGAGGGTGTAGGCGACGCGGCCTGAGACGACGCTGTTGTGGCTGCCGGTCAGCAGGTGGCCCTCGTAGCCGTCGGGGACGCGCCGCACGGTTTCCCGGTAGTCGGAGGGGTTGGCGCCGATGAAGGTGCCGGTGGCGCTGCCCTTGAGGGTGAGCGGGTCGATGCCCGCGCGCTCCAGTGCCTCCCAGGCGGTCTCCAGCATCAGCCGCTGCTGGGGGTCCATGGCCAGCGCCTCGCGCGGTGCCACGCCGAAGAACCCGGCGTCGAACTCGGCCGCGCTGTGCAGGAACCCGCCCTCGCGTGAGTAGACGGTGCCCTGCCTGGCGGGGTCCGGGTCCCACAGCCGGTCGAGGTCCCAGCCCCGGTCGGTGGGGAACCCGGAGATGGCGTCCACCTCGTCGGCGACGAGGCGCCACAGCTCGTCGGGCGAGTTGGCTCCGCCGGGGTAGCGGCAGGCCATGCTGACGATCACGACCGGGTCGTCGTCGGTGGCGGAGGCGGCCGCCACGGGGGCGGCGGGCGCTGCCGCGCTGCTGGTGGCGGTCGGCTGCCCGGCGCCGAACAGCCTGGTCGTCAGGTACTGGGCGAGGTCGGCGGGCGTCGGGTAGTCGAAGGTCAGCGTGGCGGGCAGCTTGAGGCCGGTGGCGGTGTTCAGCCGGTTCCGCAGGTCGACCGAGGTGAGCGAGTCGAAGCCGAGGTCGCGGAAGGCGCGGCTGGGGTCGATCCGGGCGCCGGCGGCGTGCCCCAGGACGGCGGCGGCCTGCGTCCTGACGATGTCGGCGAGTTCGCTGGTCTGCTCTTCCTCGGGGAGTCCGGCCAGTCGGCGGTGGAGGGCGGAGGTGTCCGCGCCAGTGCTCGTGTCGTCGGCTTCGGCGGCTTCGAGCAGGCGCCGCGCCTCGGGTATCTCGCCGAGCAGGCGGCTGGGCCTCGCCGAGGTGAAGATCGTGGTGAAGCGTTCCCAGTCGATGTCGGCGATGGCCACGAACGTCTCGTCGTGTTCCAGCGCCTGGCGCAGCGCGTCGCACGCGGTGTCCGGGTCCAGCAGCGGCAGTCCCTGCTGGCCGACCCGGTCGCTGAGCTCCTTGCGCTGGTCCGCGGCGTCCTCGTCCCAGTCGTGGAAGGCGTCCCAGATGCCCCAGGCCACGGAGGTGGCGGGCAGGCCCTGGGAGCGCCGCCGCTCGGCCAGGGCGTCCTGGTGTGCGTTGGCGGCCGCGTAGGCGGCGTGGTCGCCGCTGCCCCAGAACCCGGCGATGGAGGAGAAGAAGACGAAGGCGTCGAGTTCCTCGCCGGCCAGGAGCTCGTGCAGGTGCTCGGCGCCGCCGACCTTCGCCGCGTACACGTCGCCGAAGTGCTCGGGGGTCGCCGCTTCGATCGGGCTGAGGTCGGCGACGACGGCGGCGTGCATCACGGAGCGCACCGGGCGCCCTTCGGCTTTGAGCTGTCCGATCAGCGCTTCCAGCGCGTCGCGGTCGGCGATGTCACAGGCGACGACGGAGGCGTTGGCACCGAGCCCGGCGAGTTCGGCTTCCAGCTCGGCCGCACCGGGGGCTTCCCGGCCGCGCCGACTGGTCAGAACGAGGCTCTTGGCGCCGTTACGGGCCAGCCAGCGGGCGAAGCACGCGCCGAGCGCGCCTGTGCCGCCGGTGATGAGCACGGTGCCTTCGGGCCGCCAGGTGCGGGCGGCGGGCGCGGCGCCCAGTGGGGCACGCACCATGCGCCGGGCGACGGTGCCGGAGGCGCGTACGGCGAGCTGGTCCTCGCCCGCCGCGTCGGAGAGGATGCCGCACAGCCGCCGCAGTGCCCGATCGTCCGCCGCCTCGGGGAGGTCCACAAGTCCGGCCCAGCGGCGGGGGTGTTCCAGGGCGGCCACGCGGCCGAGTCCCCAGACCTGGGACTGCGCGAGGGAGGCGGGCGCGTCGGCGGGGCCGGTGGAGACCCCGCCTCGGGTGACACCCCACAGCGGCGCTTCCACGTCGATGTCGCCCAGCGCCTGGATCAGCGCCAGCGTTCCCGCCACTCCGGTGGGCAGCACATCGGGCTGGGTGTGCGGGCGTTCGTCAAGGGCCCACAGGGACAGCACACCGCCCGTCTCGGGGAGGGGTGTGGCGTGGCCTTCCGGGTGGGCTTCGCTGTGGTCACCGAGTGCGGCGCGCAGCCGCTCGGCGAGCCTGGCCCGGTCGGTGTCGGCGCGGTCCACGGTCAGGGGCAGGACCTCGGCGCCGCGTTCGCTCAGCGCGCGGGTGAGGGCGACGGTGAGTGCGTCGTCGGTGTGCGTGGCGGGCACGACCAGCAGCCAGGGCCCCGACAGGACGGGCGCCGCCGTGCCGGACACGGGCTGCCAGGCGATGGAGTAGCGCCAGGTGTCGATGACGGAGCGCTCGCGGCGCTGCTTCCGCCAGGACGACAGCGCGGGCAGCACGGCGCCCAGCCCGTCGTGCGCATGCGCACCGTCCACGCCCAGCGTCAGCGCCAACTCCGCCAGGTCCTCGCGCTCCACGGCCTCCCAGAACCGCTCGTCCACCTCATCCCGGGTGACCTCGCCGCTCACGGCCTCGGTCGCGTCGAGCCAGTAGCGCTCGCGCTGGAAGGCGTACGTGGGCAGATCGACGACCCGCGCGCCCGGGAACACCTGCGCCCAGTCGACGGCCGCACCGTGGACGTACGCCTCGGCGACGGAGCTGAGGAACCGGCCGAGGCCGCCGTCCTCACGGCGCAGCGAGCCGACGGCGGCAACGGCACCGGCAGCGGACCCGGAAGCCGACCTGGCCGTCGCGCTCTCGGCGGTCTCACCGATGGCCATGGCGAGCACGGGATGCGCGCTGCACTCGATGAACAGCCCGTACCCGTCCGTGAGCAGAACTCCGGTGGTATGCGCGAACTCCACGGTCTGGCGCAGGTTGCGGACCCAGTACGTGGCGTCAAGCCCGGCCGTATCGACCCGCTCGCCCTCCACCGTCGAGTAGAACGGCACCTCGCCCGGCACCGGCCGGACATCCGCCAGGACCCGCAGCAGCTCCTCGCGGATGGACTCCACCTGCGACGTATGCGACGCGTAGTCGACGGGAACGCGCTTGGCGCGAATATCCTCCGCCTCACAACCGGCCACCAGCTCATCCAGGGCTTCCGGCTCACCAGCCACCA
>NZ_JBWLKN010000057.1:0-16041 GCF_059026195.1 Streptomyces sp. A01
CACCGGCGCATCGACTCCGCGAACACCGGGGACGACACCATCAACTCCCGCGCCATCCCCACCCACTGAGCACCCTGCCCCGGGAAGACGAAGACCGGCTGGGAGGACGTTCCGCTCGCCGTCGAGCCACGGAGCAGACCTGGCGACTCGTCTCCGTCCGCCAGGGCGGTGAGGCGGCGCAGCAGCCCCGTACGGTCGTCGCCGATGACGACGGCGCGGTGTTCGAGGGCGGTGCGGGTGGTGGCCAGGGAGTAGCCCACGTCGGCAGCGCTGATGTGAGGGTTGCCTTCGACGTAGGCACGGAGCCGGGTGGCTTGGTCGCGTAGGGCCTTGGTGGTCTTCGCGGACAGCAGCCAGGGCAGCGGGCCGCTGACGGCCGGGCCGTCCGGGGCGGCTTGGGCTGGGGCGGGTCGCTCCGTGGTCGGGTCCGGTGCCTGCTCCAGGATGATGTGTGCGTTGGTGCCGCTCATGCCGAACGAGGACACGCCCGCGCGGCGCGGGTGGCCGGTCTCCGGCCAGGCGCGGGCCTCGGTCAGCAGCGACACGGCGCCCGCCGACCAGTCGACGTGCGGCGACGGCTCGTCCACGTGCAGCGTCTTGGGCAGTACGCCGTTACGGAGCGCCAGCACCATCTTGATGATGCCGCCGATCCCGGCCGCCGCCTGCGCGTGGCCGAGGTTGGACTTGATGGACCCGAGCCAGAGCGGGTTGGGGTTCTGTTCCGGGGCGCGCTTGCCGTACGTGGCGAGCAGCGCCTCCGCCTCGATGGGGTCGCCGAGGCGGGTGCCGGTGCCGTGCGCCTCGACGGCGTCCACCTCGTGCAGGCCGAGCCTGGCGTCTTCCAGCGCCTGGCGGATGACGCGGCGCTGTGAGGGACCGTTGGGGGCGGTGAGGCCGTTGCTGGCGCCGTCCTGGTTGACGGCGGAGCCCCGTACGACCGCGAGCACCTGATGCCCGTTCTTGCGGGCGTCCGACAGCCGCTCGACGAGCAGTACGCCCACGCCCTCGGACCAGCCGGTGCCATCGGCGCCCGCGGCGAACGCCTTGCACCGGCCGTCGGGGGCGAGCCCGCGCTGGCGGCTGAACTCCTGGAAGACACCGGGGCTCGCCATGATCGTGACGCCGCCGGCGAGCGCCAGGGTGCAGTCGCCGCGGCGCAGTGCCTGGGCCGCGAGGTGCAGGGCGACCAGGGACGAGGAGCACGCGGTGTCCACGGTGACGGCGGGGCCCTCAAGGCCGAGGGTGTAGGCGACGCGGCCTGAGACGACACTCGTCGCGAGGCCGGTGAGGGTGTAGCCCTGGACGTCTTCGGGGAGTTCGTCCAGGTCCTGACCGTACGCGGGGGCTCCGGCGCCGATATAGACGCCGGTCTTGCTGCCCTTGAGCGCGTCGGGCCTGATGCCCGCCCGCTCCAGGGTTTCCCACGCGGTCTCCAGCAGCAGCCGTTGCTGCGGGTCCATGGCGAGCGCCTCACGCGGCGAGATACCGAAGAAGCCCGCGTCGAACTCGGTGGCGTCGTGGACGAATCCGCCGTCGCTCACATAGCTGGTGCCGTGGGTGGCCCGGTCGGGGTCGGTCAGGGCCGCCAAGTCCCAGCCCCGGTCGGCAGGGAGGGGGGACAGCGCGTCGGCGCCGTCGGTGACGAGCTGCCACAGGTCCTCGGGGGACGTGACGCCGCCGGGGAAGCGGCAGGCCATGCCGACGATGGCGATGGGTTCGTGCTGCGCGGCGACGAGTTCTTCGTTCTGCTGTCGCAGCCGTTCGGCTTCGGTGACCGATGCCCTGAGTGCTTCGACGATGGTTTCGGTGGGTGTGCTCATAACAGGCTCCGCTCCGGGTCGCTTCAGGATTCGTTCTTGCGCAGCGCCATCTGGACGAGGTCGCCGACGTCCATGGCCGCGATGGACGCGGCGTCGGCCTTCTCGTCGCCGGTGGCGGACGCGGAGCCGTCGTCGAGACCGGTGAGGCGCAGCAGTGCGTCCATGACGCCCGCGTCGCGGAACGTGGACATCGGGAGGGCGGCCAGCGCGCGCCGGAACTCCGCCTCCCCCTGGTGGTCTCCGATGCCCTCGGCCTCTTCCCCGGTGGCCAGTTCCGTCGCCAGGTGCTGGGCGAGGGCCGCGGGGGTCGGGTGGTCGAAGACGACTGCTGCGGGGAGCCGCAGGCCGGTGGCCGCGCCGAGCCGGTTGCGCAGTTCGACCGCGGTGAGCGAGTCGAAGCCGACATCTCGGAAGGGGCGTTCGGTGTCCACGCCCTGCGCGGAGGTGTGGCCGAGGACGGTGCCCGCGTGGGTGCGTACGAGATCGAGCAGTACGCGCTCGCGTTCGGCCCGGGAGGCCCGTGCGAGTCGCCCGGCCAGCGCGGCGGCGCCGGTGGTGTCCGGGGCGGCGCCCGCCGTGCGGCGCTGCGGGGCGCGCACCAGGCCCCGCAGCAGCGCGGGGATTTCCTCGGTCGCCGCCCGGGCCCGCCACATGCCCAGGTTGAACCTGGCGGGCAACAGCACGGGCTCATCGGTGGCGAGGGCGGCGTCGAACAGGGCGAGCCCCTGTTGCGAGGTGAGCGCCTGGACGCCGGACCGGCTGACACGGGCCATGTCCTCCCGGCCGAGCTTGCCGGTCATGCCGCTGGCTTCCTCCCACAGGCCCCAGGCCAGCGAGACGGCGGGCAGGCCCTGGTCCCTGCGGTGCTGGGCGAGCGCGTCGAGGTAGGAGTTGGCGGCCGCGTAGTTGCCCTGTCCTGCGCCGCCGAGGACGCCGCCCATGGAGGAGAAGAGCACGAACGCGGCCAGGTTGAGCCCCGCTGTCAGCTCGTGGAGGTTGCGCGCCGCGTCCACCTTGGGCCGCAGCACCCGCTCCACCTGCTCGGGGGTGAGTGAGCCGATCACTCCGTCGTCGACGACACCGGCGACGTGCACGACGGCGGTCAGCGGGCGGTCGGCGGGGATGGCCGCCAGGGTCGCGGCCAGCGCGTCGCGGTCGGCGGCGTCGCAGGCGACGAGCTCGGGTTCCGCGCCCGACTTGCGGAGCCCGGCGAGGAGTTCGTCGGCGCCTGGCGCGTCCGGGCCGCGCCTGCTGGTCAGCAGCAGGTGGCGGACGCTGTGCTCCGTGGCCAGATGCCGGGCGACGAGGCCGCCAAGGGTGCCGGTGGCTCCCGTGACGAGCACGGTGCCGTGCTCGTTCCAGCCGCTCGGCACGGTCAGCACCACCTTGCCGATGTGCTTGGCCTGGCTGACGTACCGGAACGCCTCCGGTGCCCGCCGTACGTCCCACGACCGCACCGGCAGCGGCGACAACTCACCCCGCGCCAGCAGCTCCACCACGTCGGTGAGCATGGTGCCGATCCGGTCGGGGCCGCTGGTGATGAGGTCGAAGGCGTCGTACGTCACGCCGGGGTGGTCGGCGGCGACGGCCGCGGGCTCGCGGATGTCGGTCTTGCCCATCTCCAGGAACCGGCCACCCCGCGGCATCAACGCCAACGAAGCATCCACGAACTCACCCGCCAGCGAGTTCAACACCACATCCACACCACGACCACCCGTAGCCGCCAGGAACCGGTCCCTGAAATCCAGCGAACGCGACGACGCGATACGAGCCTCATCAACCCCCAGCCCCCGCAGCACCTCCCACTTCGGCTCACTCGCCGTCGCGAACACCACAGCACCACGCAACCGCGCCAACTGCACCGCCGCCATCCCCACCCCACCAGCGGCAGCATGAACCAGCACCACATCACCCGGCCCCACACCCGCCAGATCCACCAACCCCATCCACGCCGTCAAAAACACCACCGGAACCGACGCCGCACACTCAAACGACCACCCCACGGGCATAGCAGCCAGCAGCCGCTGGTCGGTGATGGCGTACGGGCCCATGGCGTCGGGGAGCAGGCCGAGCACCCGGTCTCCGGGGGCGAAGCCGTCGACCCCCGCGCCGACTTCGAGTACGGTTCCGGCGCCCTCGTTGCCGAGCGGCGGGGCGTCCCCCGGGTACATGCCGAGGGAGATCAGTACGTCGCGGAAGTTGAGCCCGGTGGCCCGTACGGCGACGCGCACCTCCCCCGCCGCGAGCGGCCTGCGGCCCTCGGGGTGCGGGGTGAGGGCCAGGTCGTCCAGCGTGCCGGACCGGCCCTGGACGGTCAGGTGCCAGGCGCCGTCCGCCGGGGGGACCAATGGCCCACCGGTGGCCGCCCGCGCCAGGCGGGGCACCAGCACCTCACGCCCGCGCACCCGCGTGTGCGGCTCGCCGCAGCCGATGGCCGCCGCGATACCGGCGGCCGGGAGCGGCGCGTCGGACCCGTCAGCTCCGTCAGCTCCGTTGGTGCCACTGTCGGTGGCCCCGTCAGTGCCGCTGTCAGTGCCGCTGTCAGTGCCGCTGTCAGTGCCGCTGAGGACGTCGATGAGGAGGAGGCGGCCCGGGTTCTCCGACTGCGCCGAGCGCACAAGGCCACCGGCAGCGGCGTGCGACAGCAGCCCCGTGCGGGTGATCACGGCGAGCCGGGCGCCGTCGAACCGCTCCGTCGCCAGCCACTCGCGTACGAGCGCCAGCGTGCCGTTCACCGCTTCCCGCACGTCGTCGGTCACCGGCACCCGGGCCACGACGACATCGGGCAGCTCGCCGGTCAGCGCCGCGAGGTCGGGGGCGTCCTGACCGAGCACCAGCATCCGGCCCGGGTCCCGCTCCGTCGCCTCGCCGGGCGCGGGGACCCAGTCGACGCGGTACAGGGAGTCCCGCACCCCGCCCCGCGCCTCGCGTAGCTGCCCCGCCGACACCGGCCGCAGGACGAGCGAGTCGACCGTGGCGACCGGTACGCCCATGGCATCGGTGACCGTCACGGACACCCCGTCGGGGCCCGAAGGCGACAGCCGTACGCGGACGGAGGCCGCCCCGGAGGCGTACAGCTCCACCCCGGCCCACGCGAACGGCAGCACCGACTGCCCGCTGGTGCGCAGCAGTCCGCCGAGCCCGATCGGGTGCAGCGCCGCGTCCAGTACGGCCGGGTGCAGCCCGAACTTGGCCGCCTCGTCCACCGCGTCCAGCGCGACCTCGGCGAACACCTCGTCGCCGCGCCGCCACACCTGGCGCAGTCCCTGGAAGTACGGGCCGTAGACCGACCCGGCCTCGGCGAGCCCTTCGTAGAAGCCCGTCAGGTCCACCGGCTCGGCGTCCTGCGGCGGCCAGGCCGTCAGGTCGGCCGGGGCATTGCCCTCGGCGGGGACGAGGGCGCCGGTCGCGTGGCACGTCCACGGCTCGTGGTCGTCGGCGGCCTCGGGGCGGGAGAAGACCTGCACCGTGCGCGCGCCCGCGTCAGTGGCTTCTCCCACGGTGACCTGGAGCCGGACGCCGCCCCGTTCGGGCAGGAGCAGCGGGGCCTGGAGGGTGAGTTCGTCGATCCGGCCGCAGCCGACCTCGTCCCCGGCCCGTACGGCCAGCTCGACGAACGCCGTACCGGGCAGCAGCACCGCACCGGCCACCGAGTGGTCGGCGAGCCACGGGTGGGTGTGCGGCGAGAGCCGCCCCGTCAGCAGCACGCCGCCGCCGTCGGCGAGGCTGACCGCGGCGCCGAGGAGGGGGTGGTCGGCGGAGCCGAGACCGATCGACGCCGCGTCGCCCCGACCGGTGGTCGGCCGCAGCCAGTAGTGCTCGTGCTGGAAGGCGTACGTCGGCAGATCCACGGTGCCGACCCCCTCGGGGAAGACCACGGACCAGTCCACGGCGACGCCGCTCACGTGGGCGTGGGCGAGGGCTTCGACGGCGGTGCGGTCCTCGGGGCGGTCCTTACGCACCGACGGCACCAGCACCGCCCCGTTCGCCCCATCCCCGTCCGCAGCCACACACTCCTGCGCCATGGCGGTCAACGTCCCGTCGGCACCGATCTCCAGGAAGAACCCAGCACCCTCCGCCTCCAGGGCACGTACCGCATCAAGGAAACGGACCGGCTCCCGTACGTGCCGCACCCAGTACTCCGGGTCACTCCAGTCACCGGAGACCGTGCCACCCGAGGTCACCACCCCACACGCGGGCGTACCAAAGGTGAGACCGGACACCACATCCCGGAACTCCGCCAGCATCGGCTCCATCAACGGCGAATGAAACGCATGACTCACCCGCAACCGCTTCACCCGCCGCCCCTGGGCCTTGAACGCCTTGGCGAGCCCCAGCGCCGCCTCTTCGGCCCCGGAAACCACTACGGACGTGGGCCCGTTGACGGCCGCTACACCCACCGAGCCGCCGTCTGTCCGGTTGGCCAGCGCCTCGGACACCTCAGCCTCCGACGCCTCCACCGCCACCATCACCCCACCAGCGGGCAACCCCTGCATCAACCGACCCCGCGCCGCGATAAGACGGCACGCATCCGCCAGCGACAACACACCCACCACATGCGCGGCAGCGATCTCCCCCACCGAATGCCCCGCCACCACATCCGGCGACACACCCCACGACTCCACCAACCGGAACAACGCCACCTCAAAAGCAAACAACGCAGGCTGAGCAAACTCCGTACGCTCCAACACCCCCGCATCCCCACCCCACACCACCTCACCCAAAGGACGGGACAACACCCCACCCAACTCACCCACCACCGCATCCCACACACGCGCGAACACCGGGAACACCCCGTACAACTCACGCCCCATACCCAACCGCTGACTGCCCTGACCACCGAACAACAACGCCACCCGGCCAGACCCCACCTGCCCTGTCACCACACCCGGAGCCGACACACCCTCCACCAGCGCCGCCAGCCCCGCCAGCAGCTCCGCACGCCCCGCACCCAGCACCACAGCACGGTCTCTGAGGTCGGCACGGGAGGCGGCCAGGGATGAGCCGATGGCGGCCGGGGAGAGCTCCGGGCGGGCCTCGGCGTGGGCCAGCAGCCGGGCGGCCTGTGCGCGCAGTGCCTCGGGGCCACGGGCGGACAGCGGCCACAGGACGAGCGGCAGGGACGGTTCGGCGGGCTGCTGCGGCTCCGCCGATTCGTTGCTTGCCTCGTCCGCGGGTGCTTGCTCAAGCACGACGTGCGCGTTGGTGCCGCTGACGCCGAAGGAGGAGACGGCGGCGCGGCGTACGGTGCCGTGCGTCGGCTCCCAGGGGCGGGTCTCCGTCAGCAGCGAGACGGCGCCCGCCGACCAGTCGACCTCGGGGGTGGGCTCGTCGGCGTGCAGGGTCTTCGGCAGCGCGCCGTGGCGCATCGCCATGACCATCTTGATGATCCCGGCGACACCGGCGGCGGCCTGGGTGTGCCCGAGGTTGGACTTGACGGAGCCAAGCCACAGCGGGCGCTCCGGGTCCCGGTCCTGGCCGTAGGTGGCCAGCAGCGCCTGGGCCTCGATGGGGTCGCCCAGCGGGGTGCCGGTGCCGTGCGCCTCGACGGCGTCCACGTCGGAGGCTGACAGGCCCGCGTTGGCCAGCGCTTGGCGGATCACGCCTTGCTGTGAGGGCCCGTTGGGGGCGGTGAGGCCGTTGCTGGCACCGTCCTGGTTGACGGCGGAGCCCCGTACGACCGCGAGTACCTGATGCCCGTTCTTGCGGGCGTCCGACAGCCGCTCGACGAGCAGTACGCCCACGCCCTCGGACCAGCCGGTGCCGTCGGCGCCCGCGGCGAACGCCTTGCACCGGCCGTCGGGGGCGAGCCCGCGCTGGCGGCTGAACTCCACGAACACCTCGGCGCTCGGCATGACGGCGACGCCTGCGGCCAGGGCCATCGTGCACTCGCCGCTGCGCAGCGCCTGCGCGGCCATGTGCAGGGCGACCAGCGACGACGAGCATGCCGTGTCCACCGTGACGGAGGGGCCCTCAAGGCCGAGGGTGTACGAGACGCGGCCGGACAGCACGCTGGAGGCGTTGCCGGTCATGATGTAGCCCTCGGCGCCCTCTGGCAGGCCCTGGAGGTCGGTGATGTAGCTGCGGTGACCGGCGCCGACGAAGACGCCGGTCGGGGTGGATTCGAGGCTGGCCGGGGCGATGCCCGCCCGCTCCAGCGCCTCCCAGGAGGTCTCCAGCAGCAGCCGCTGCTGCGGGTCCATGGCCAGCGCCTCGCGCGGCGAGATCCCGAAGAAACCCGCGTCGAACTCGGCGGCGTCGTACAGGAATCCGCCCTCACGGACGTAGGACTTCCCGGCGGCGTCGGGGTCCGGGTCGTACAGTCCGTCGATGTCCCAGCCACGGTCGGTCGGGAAGCCGGAGATGGCGTCCTTGCCTTCGGCGACGAGCTGCCACAGCTCCTCCGGCGACATCACACCGCCCGGCATGCGGCATGCCATGCCGACGATGGCGATCGGCTCGTCGTCGGTGACGGCGGCGGCGACGGTCGCCGCCTTCGCCTCGAACTGGGCGCCGAGGAGCTGCTGACGCAACTGCCGGGCGAGGGCGTGCGGCGTGGGGTGGTCGAAGACGAGGGTGGCGGGGAGCTTGAGGCCGGTCGCGGTGTTGAGCCGGTTGCGCAGGTCCACAGCGATCAGCGAGTCGACGCCGAGGTCCTTGAACGCCCGCTCCGGGTCGACGCCTTGGGGGTCGGGGTGGCCGAGGGCCGCGCCCGCGTGCGCGCGTACCAGGGTGAGGAGTTCGCGGTCCTGGTCGGCGGCGCTCAGCACGGTGAGGCGCTGGGCCAATTCGGAGGAGTTGTCGGCGGCGTCGGTGGGCCGTGCGCTGGGGGTGGCGGCCGCTTCGATGGCGCGACGCACCTCGGGCACGCCGGTGATCAGGGGGTAGGGGCGTACGGCTACGGCGGTCGGGGCGATCTTGGCCCAGTCGATGTCGATGACGCCGAGGACCGTGTCGCCGGTGCCGAGTGCCCGCTCCAGGGAGGCGACGGCCAGTTCGGGCGCCATCGGGGGCACCCCTTCGGCGCGCAGCCGGTCGCCCACCGCACCGTCGGCGAGCCCGCCGCCGCCCCAGGAGCCCCACATCACGGAGGTGGCGGGCAGGCCGTTCGCGCGGCGGTACTGGGCGAGCGCGTCCAGGTAGGTGTTGGCCGCCGCGTAGTTGGCCTGGCCGATGCTGGGGAACACGCTCGCGAACGAGGAGAAGAGCACGAAAGCGGACAGGTCCAGGCCCTGGGTCACCTCATGCAGGTGGCGGGCCGCCTCGGCCTTGGGGCGGACGACTCCGGCGACGCGCCGCGGGCTGAGCGAGTCGACGATGGTGTCGTCGAGGACTCCGGCCGCGTGGAACACGGCCGTGAGGGGGCGCTCGGCGGGGATCTCGGCGAGCAGGGCGGCGACGGCGTCGCGGTCGGCGGCGTCGCACGCGGCGAAAGTCACCCCGGCGCCCAGTGCGGTCAGTTCGGCTTCTAGCTCGGCCGCGCCGGGGGCGCCTCGGCCGCGGCGGCTGGTGAGGACGAGGTGCGGGGCTCCGTTACGCGCCAGCCAGCGGGCGATGTGCGCGCCCAGCGCCCCGGTGCCGCCGGTGACCAGCGTCGTACCGGCGGGGCGCCAGCCGGGCGCCAGCGGGCGCTCGTCGGCAGCGGCGCGCACCAGGCGGGCGGCGGACATCCCCGCGGGCCGGACCGCGATCTGGTCCTCGCCCGCTGTTCCGGCGAGGGCGGAGCCGAGGGAGCGCAGCGACCGTTCGCCGACCTCGGCGGGCAGGTCGATGAGCCCGCCCCAGCGCTGCGGGTACTCCAGGGCGGCCACCCGGCCGAGGCCCCAGATGGGGGCGTGCGCCGGGTTGGTCACCGGGTCGGAGTCGGCGGCCGAGACCGCGCCCTGGGTGGCGCACCACAGCGGTGCGTCGAGGCCGGTGTCGCTCATGGCCTGGAGCAGCGCGACCGTACCGGCCGTCCCCGTGGTCAGTTCGGGGAACTCCGCGTGCGGGGCGTCGTCGAAGGCCAGCAGGGACAGCACACCCGCGATGGCCTCGCCGCCGTGACCGGTCGCGGCGGCGTCGGTGACGACGGTGCGCAGCACGCGCGCCAGGTCCTCGCGCGGCGCTCCGGCGTCCACCCGGACCCGCATGACGTGCGCTCCGGCGCGCTCCAGGGCGCGTGCGCAGCCGGTCAGCCAGGTGTCGGCGCCGGGGGTGCCCGGGCCGTTGGTTTCGGCGTCCTGGGTCGCGCCGCCGCCCACGGCGTCCGCTCCGTCGGGGGTTCCCGGTACGAGCAGCAGCCAGGTGCCGGACAGGGCGGAGCCGGTGGGGCCCGACGGGGCGGGCAGCGGCTGCCAGCTGAGCTGGTAGCGCCAGGAGTCGAGGACCGACCGCTCGCGCTGCTGCCGCCGCCAGGCGGACAGCGCGGGCAGGACGGAGGACAGGGGCTGCTCGCCGTCGATCGCCAGGGTGTCGGCGAGGCTCTGGAGGTCTTCCTGTTCGACGGCTTCCCAGAAGCGCGCTTCGTAGGCGTCCTGCGGCCGCGCGGCCGGGTCGGCGGCGGCCGGGTCGCGTGCCTGGAGCCAGTAGCGGCCGCGCTGGAAGGCGTAGGTGGGGAGTTCGACGGTGCGGGCCCCGGTGAGCACCGGGGACCAGTCGACGTCCACGCCGTGCGCGTACGCCTCGGCGAGCGACCGTACGAACCGGTCGAGCCCGCCCTCGTCGCGCCGCAGCGATCCGACAGCGACGACCTCTCCGGCACCGGCCTGCTCCGCGGTCTCGCCGACCGCCATCGCCAGGACCGGGTGCGAACTGGACTCGATGAACGTCTTGTGGCCGAGTTCGATCAGATCGGAGATGACCTGCTGGAACTCGACGGTCTGGCGCAGGTTCCGTACCCAGTACGCGGCGTCGAGACCGGTCGTGTCGATGAGCGCGCCGTCCACCGTCGAGTAGAACGGCACGGTCGCCGCGCGCGGTGCGACGGCGTCGAGGGCGCTCATCAGCTCGTCGCGGATGGACTCCACCTGCGGCGAGTGGGAGGCGTAGTCGACGGGGATGCGCTTGGCGCGGATCTCCTCGGCCTCGCACCCGGCGACCAGCTCGTCCAGCGCGCCCGGCTCACCGGCGACGACGGTCGACGAGGCACCGTTCACCGCCGCGACCGTCACCCGGCCGTCGAACGCGGCGATACGGGCTTCCGCCTCCGTACGGGGCAGCCCCAGCGAGACCATCCCGCCCTTACCCGCGAGCCGCTCCCGGATCACCTTCGAACGCAGCGCGACAACCCGCGCCCCGTCCTCCACCGACAGCCCACCGGCCACCACGGCGGCCGCGATCTCACCCTGCGAATGCCCGACCACGGCAGCGGGTCGGACACCAAAGGACCGCCACAGTGCGGCCAGCGAGACCATCACCGCCCAGGACAGCGGCTGCACGACGTCCACGCGCTCCAGCGAGCCCTCAAGCTCAACGCCGAAGTCCCAGTCCACGAACGACGCCAGAGCTTCCCCGCATTGCCGCATCGAGTCGGCGAAAACGGGCGAGGAATCCATCAACTCCCGCGCCATCCCCACCCACTGAGCACCCTGCCCCGGAAAGACGAACACCGCCTTCCCACCCTGCTGCGCCACCCCCACCGTCACCACCGGCGACGCCTCACCCCGCCCCACCGCCTCCAAACCACCCAGCAACTCCTCCCGACCACCCGCCACCACCACAGCCCGGTGCTCCAACGCCGCACGCGAACCCACCAACGACCCCGCCACATCCACCAACCCCAACCCAGGCCGCTCCCCCACAAACACCCGCAACCGCTCCGCCTGCGCCCGCAACGCACCCACACTCTTCCCCGACACCACCCACGGCACCACACCAGCCACACCCACCACACCCACGGCACCAGCACCAGCTGGCCCGTTCACCGACTCCGCAGCCGGTTCCTCCGCCTCCACCGCCCGCTCCAAGATCACATGCGCGTTCGTCCCACTGATCCCGAACGACGACACCCCCGCACGCCACGGCTCACCCCGCTCCGGCCACGACCGCGCCTCCGTCAACAACGACACCGCACCCGCCGACCAGTCGATGTGCGGCGAGGGCTCTTCAGCGTGCAGCGTCTTCGGCAGCACGCCGTTGCGCAGCGACATGACGGTCTTGATGATCCCGGCGACACCGGCGGCGGCCTGCGCGTGCCCGATGTTGGACTTGAACGAGCCGAGCCACAGCGGCCGGTCGGCGGGGCGGCCCTGGCCGTAGGTGGCCAGCAGCGCCTGGGCCTCGATGGGGTCGCCCAGCGGGGTTCCGGTGCCGTGCGCCTCGACCGCGTCGACCTGGCCCGCGGAGAGCTTGGCGTTGATCAGTGCCTGCCGGATGACCCGTTCCTGGGCGGGGCCGCTGGGGGCGCTGAGTCCGTTGCTGGCGCCGTCCTGGTTGACGGCGGAGCCCCGCACGACAGCCAGCACCTGATGCCCGTTCTTGCGGGCGTCCGACAGCCGCTCCACGAGCAGCATGCCCACGCCCTCGGCGAGTCCGAGACCGTCGGCCCCGGCGCCGAACGCCTTGCAGCGGCCGTCGCGTGACATGCCCCGCTGGCGGCTGAACGCGATGAACCCGCCCGGGCTGGACAGCACGGCGACGCCGCCGGCCAGCGCCATGGAGCAGTCACCCTGCCGCAGCGCCGTGCACGCCAGGTGCAGCGCCACCAGCGACGACGAGCACGCGGTGTCGAGGGTGACGGCCGGGCCCTCAAGGCCGAAGGTGTAGGCGATGCGGCCCGACACCACGCTGGCGTTGCTGCCGGTCAGCAGGTGGCCTTCCAGGCCCTCGGGGGCGGTGGCGAGGTCGGTGAAGTAGTCGGGCCGGTTGGAGCCGATGAAGGTGCCGATGCGGCTGCCCCGCACGCTGCCCGGGCTGATGCCGCCGCGCTCGAACACCTCCCACGTCGTCTCCAGCAGCAGCCGCTGCTGCGGGTCCATGGCGACGGCCTCACGCGGGGAGATCCCGAACACGTCGGGGTCGAACTGCGCGGCCTCGTAGAGGAATCCGCCGTCCCGGACATAGCTCTTGCCGGGGGCGTCCGGGTCCGGGTCGTACAGGTCCTCCAGGTCCCAGCCCCGGTCGGTGGGGAACCCCGAGACGGCGTCGGCGCCCTCGTCCACCATCTGCCACAGATCTTCGGGCGAGGCCACGCCGCCGGGGAAGCGGCAGGCCATTCCGACAATGGCGATCGGCTCGTTCGCGGCTTCCTCAGCGTTCCGCAGCCGCTGCTTTGTTTCGTGCAGGTCGGTCGTTACCCACTTGAGGTAGTCGCGGAGCGTCTCTTCTTTACTAGCCACTGGGTTCCCCTACGGAATTGTTCACGAAAGTGGGTAAGTCGAGGTGTCCCGTCTTTTCCTCGTACCGCTCGGAGTGTCGTTCGGAATGCCGTACGGAATGCCGTACGGAATGCCGTACGGGAGTTTCCGTGCGGGCCCGTACGGACTCGTACGAATGTCGCTGGCGCGGTGCCGTGCGAAAGGCCGGAGGAAAGGCGGGAATCGGCTGCGGGCCGGGTCAGGCCGGAAGGGTGGTCACACCATCACGACCGTCCTAGCTCGTCGCGGATGAACGCGAACATCTCGTCGTCGGTCGCCGACTCCAGCTTTCCGGCGACCGAGGTGTCCTCGGCCGCGCTCACCGTCACCTGGCTGCCGGTCCACTGGGACAGCAGGGCCTGGAGCCGCTCGGTGATCGCCGCCCGGCCGAGGTCGTCCACGGTGATCTCGGCCAGCGCCGCGGTCATCCGGTCGATGTCGGTGTGGACGGATTCCGCGGTGGCGGCGGTCTCCTGGAGGAGTTCGCCGCGCAACAGGCCGACCAGCGCGTTCGGTGTGGGGTGGTCGAACGCGAGGGTGGCGGGCAGGCGCAGCCCCGTGGCCTTGCCGAGGCGGTTGCGCAGCTCCACCGAGGTGAGCGAGTCGAAGCCCAGGTCTCTGAACGGCTGGCCAGGCTTCACCTCCTCCGTCGTGTCGTGGCCGAGTACGGCGGCGGCGTGGGTGCGGACCAGGTCGAGCAGGATTCTGTCGCGCTCTTCCTCGGGCAGCGGGGCGAGCCGCTGCCGCAGGGCGGTGGAGCCGGTGGTGTCGGCCGCGTCCTCGGCGGCCGCTTCGCGCAGTCGGCGCAGGACGCGGACGGCTTCGGGCAGGGCGTCGAGCAACCGGGTGGGGCGTGCCATGGTGAACAGCGAGACGAACTGCTCCCAGTCGATGTTGGCGAGCGCGACGAACGTGTCGTCGTTGTCGACCGACTGCTTCAGCGCGGCGATGCCGAGATCGGGCTCAAGGAACGGCAGGCCCTGCGCCTGCGCCCGCTCGCTGATGGCCATCCGCTCGGCCGCGTAACTCTCCTTGATGTCCACCGGCCGCCATACGCCCCAGGCCACGGAGGTCGCGACGAGGCCACGGGCCCGCCGCTGGTAGGCCAGGGCGTCGAGGTGCGCGTTGGCCGCCGCGTACGCGCCGTGGTAGCCGCTGCCCCAGAACGCGGCGATCGACGAGTACAGCACGAAGGCGTCCAGGGTGTCCTGGTCGAAGATGCGGTCCAGGTGTTCGGCGCCCTCGACCTTGGCGGCGAACGCGTCGGCGAAGTCGGCGGGCTTGGCGCTGTCCAGGGGGCCGAGGTCGATGTGGGCGGCGGTGTGCACGACGGCGCGGATCGGAGGTCCTTCGGCTTCGACCCGGCGCACCAGCGCGGCGAGGTCGTCGTAGTCGGAGATGTCGCAGCCCGCGATGGTCACCCGCACGCCCAGCGCGGTGAGCTCCTGCTCCAGTTCGGTGGCGCCGGGTGCCTCGGGGCCACGGCGGCTGGTGAGGACCAGGTGTTCAGCCCCGTTCTCCGCGAGCCAGCGGGCCAGGAGCGTGCCGAGGGCGCCGGTGCCGCCGGTGATGAGGACGGTGCCACGGGGCTGCCACTCGCGGACCGGCCTGGCGTCGCCGAGCGTGGCGCGCACCATTCGGCGGGCGACCATTCCCGAGCGGCGCACGGCGACCTGGTCTTCGCCGTCGAGGCCGCTGAGCACGGCGACGAGCCGGGTCAGCGCCGCGTCGTCGGCGTCCTCGGGCAGGTCGGCCAGGCCGCCCCACAGCGCGGCCTGTTCCAACGCCGCGACCCGGCCGAGCCCCCAGATCTGCGCCTGGATACGGCTGGGGCGTGGGTCCTGGGCGTCCACGGCGACTCCGCCCTGGGTGGCGCACCACAGCGGCGCCTTCATCTCCGCGTCCCCGAGCGCCTGGAGCAGGGCGAGTGAGCCCATGACCCCGGCGGACAGCGAGGGGTGGTCGGGGTGGGGGGAGGTGTCGTCGAGGGGCCACAGGGACAGCACGCCGCTCAGGCCGTGCCCGTCACCGGCGAACTCGCCGAGCCGGGCGAGGAGCTTGGCCCGGTCGGCGTCCGGCGCTTCGACGTCGAGGCGGACCACGTCGGCGCCGTGTGCCGCCAGGGCGCTCAGCGTCCCCCGTACCGCCGCCGCTTCGGCGTGCACGGTGGGCACGACCACCAGCCAGGTGCCGGTGAGGGCCGGGGCGGCCGGGTCCGGTACGGGATGCCAGGCCACGGTGTAGCGCCAGGAGTCCACCTCGGAACGCTTCCTGCGCTGCCGCCGCCACGACGACAGGGCGGGCAGCACGGCACGCAGCGGCTGCTCCGGGTCCACCTGAAGGGTGTCGGTGAGGTGGGCCAGGTCTTCTTGCTCGACGGCGGCCCAGAACCCGGCCTCGGCCTCATCCCCGGGTGCCGGGGCCGCCGTCGCCTCCTCCTCGCCGGACTCGATCCAGTAGCGCTGGCGCTGGAAGGCGTAGGTGGGCAGCTCCACGGTGCGGGCTCCGGACGTGACCGGCGACCAGTCCACGGGCACACCACTCGCGTACGCCTCGGCCACGGACGCGAGGAACCGGCCGGGCCCGCCCTCGTCGCGGCGCAGCGACCCCGTCGCGACGATCTCGGTGCCGACGGCCTCCGCCGTCTCACCGATGGCCATGGTGAGGACGGGGTGGGCACTCGACTCGATGAACACGCTGTAGCCGTGGTCGAGCAGGGCACGGGTGGTGCGCCCGAACTCCACGGTCTGGCGCAGATTCCGCACCCAGTACGCGGCATCCAGCCCAGTCGTATCGACCGGCTCGCCTTCTACCGTCGAGTAGAACGGCACCTCGCCCGACACCGGCCGGACATCGGCCAGCACCCGCAGCAGCTCCTCACGAAT
>NZ_JBWLKN010000058.1:0-14070 GCF_059026195.1 Streptomyces sp. A01
AGCTCGCGCGGTCCTTCGGTCAGGCGTTCACCGCCGGTGTCGCGGTGGACTGGTCCCGCTGGTTCCCGGCCGAACCGACCCCGCGCGTGGTCGATCTGCCGACGTACGCCTTCCAGCGCGAGCGGTACTGGCTGGACGGGCACAGTGGCGAGGCCGGCCGCGCCGGGGACCCCACCGGTCTCGGCCTGACCTCCGCCGGGCATCCCCTGCTGGGCGCCGCCGTGGAACTCGCCGACGGCAGCTCGCGCTTGCTGACGGGACGGCTGTCCCCGCAGACGCACTCCTGGCTCGCCGAACACGTGGTGGCCGGGTCAGCGCTGGTGCCCGGGGTGGCGCTGGTGGAGTGGGCGCTGCGGGCCGCCGACGAGGTCGGCTGCGGCGGGGTGGAGGAGCTGGCGCTCGAAGTGCCGCTGGTGATGCCCGCTTCGGGTGCCTTGCTGGTCCAGGTGGTGGTGACCGCCGCCACCGAGGACGGGCGGCGTGACGTACGGGTCTACGCGCGCCCCGAGGAGGCCGCTGGCGCGGACGAGGGGTGGGTCTGCCACGCGGAAGGCGTGCTCAGCCCGCCTCCGACCGATACTGACCCGGCGCCGGGACTGGACGGCGTATGGCCCCCGTCCGGCGTCGAACCGGTGGACACCGATGACTTCTACGAGCGCGTCGCCACGGCGGGGTACTCCTACGGCCCCGCGTTCCAGGGGCTGAAGGCTGTTTGGCGGCACGGCTGCGACCTCTACGCCGAGGTCGCCCTGCCCGAAGCCGCCGGGGACCGGGGCGGGTTCGGCATCCATCCGGCGCTGCTGGACGCCGCGATGCAGCCCACCCTGCTCGCCGAAGAAGCGGCGGACGCGGACGGGCAGGTGTGGATGCCGTTCACCTGGAACGGGGTGTCCCTGTGGGCCGGTGAGGCGAGCACCGTCCGCGTCCGGCTGTCCCCGGGCGAACCAGGCGCACCGGGCGCGGAGGGAGAGCGGACACTGCGGGTGACGGTGGCCGACGCCGTGGGCGCCCCCGTGCTCAGCGCCGCCTCGGTGGTCCTGCGCCGGGCCGACACCAGCGGTATGCGGGCCGCCGGACGACGCGCCGTGGACGGCTTGTTCGCCCTGGACTGGACGCTCCTGCCCGTACCGGCCGCCACGGACAGCACTGGTACCGGCACCGGTACCGGCACCGCGCCACAGGCCGGCGACGGCGACTGGGTCGTACTCGGCCAGGACCAGCAGGACGAGCAGGACGGACCGCCGCCGACCGGTTTGCCCGCCGACGCCGGAGTGGCGGGCCACCGTGACGTCGCCGCGCTGGTGGCGGCCATGGAGGCCGGTGCCCCGGCTCCCTCGGTCGCCCTCGCCGCCCTTCCCTCCACGCGCGGGGACGGTGACCTGGCGGCCGCCGGACTCGCCGCGGCGGAGCGGGCGTTGGGGCTGGTGCGGGAGTGGCTCGCGGAGCCCCGGCTGGCTGGGGCCCGGCTCGTCGTGGCCACCCGCGCGGCGGTCACGGCCGCGGAGCCCGGTGACGGCAGCGGCGCCGTGGACGACAGCTGGGTGGATGCGGCCCAGGCCGGTGTGTGGGGACTGGTACGCAGTGCGCAGTCCGAGAACCCGGGCCGCCTGATCCTGCTGGACCTCGAACCCGGGGCGGCCGCCGTGCGCGGCGGAGCCGTGACCGAGGCCGTGGCCGCCGCCGTGTCCGGCGCGATCGCCGCTGACGAGTCGCAGGTGGCGGTGCGCGCGGGGCGGGTACTTGTGCCCCGGCTGGTGCGCGCGGGAGCCGCCGGTACGGAGCTGGTCGGGCCGGTGGGACAGCCCGCGTGGCGGCTGGCGTCACAGGGCACGGCCACCGTGGACAGTGTGGTGCCCGTCGCCTGCCCGGAGGTGCTTGACCCGCTGGGTCCGGGCCAGGTGCGGATCGAGGTGCGCGCGGCGGGTGTCAACTTCCGTGACGCGCTGATCGCGCTGGGGATGTACCCGGGTGGCGCGGCGTTCGCGGGCAGTGAGGGCGCGGGCGTGGTGGTCGCGGTCGGCTCAGGGGTGACGGGCGTCGCCGTGGGCGAGCGCGTCATGGGCCTGTTCGAGGGCGCGTTCGGGACCTTCGCGGTCGCCGACGCCCGCACGGTGGTGCCGGTCCCCGCGGCGTGGACCTTCCACGAGGCTGCCGCCGCTCCCGTGGCGTATCTGACCGCGTGGTACGCGCTGGTGGAACTGGGCGGCCTCCAAGCGGGGGAGTCGGTGCTGATCCACGCCGCCACGGGCGGTGTCGGCATGGCGGCCGTGCGGATCGCCCAGCACGTGGGCGCCGAGGTCTACGCGACGGCCAGCCCGGCCAAGCACGACGTACTCGCCGACCTGGGCGTCGACCAGGCGCACCGGGCCTCGTCACGCGACCTGGCCTTCGAGACCGCCGTCAGCGAGGCGACCGGCGGCCGGGGCGTGGACATGGTCCTCAACAGCCTCACCGGCCCGTTCACCGACGCCTCACTGCGGCTGCTCGGCGCGGGCGGGCGGCTGCTGGAGATGGGCAAGACCGATGTCCGCGACCCGGAGCGGGTGGCGGAGCGCTGGCCGGGCGTGCGCTACACGGCCTTCGATCTGATCGCCGACGCCGGTCCCGAGGGCATCGGCGAACTGCTTTCCGTGCTCAGCGGGTTGTTCGCCACGGGATCTCTGCGGCCGCCACCGGTGCGGGTGTGGCCGCTGAGCCGTGCGCGGCACGCGCTGCGCCACCTCAGCCAGGCCCGGCACACCGGGAAGCTGGTGCTCGACGTGGCTCCAGCGGCCGACCCGGACGGCACCGTACTGATCACCGGCGGCACGGGAACGTTGGGCGCGCACGCCGCCGAGCACCTGGTGCGTACGGAGCAGACCAGGCATCTGGTGCTGGTCAGCCGCCAGGGCCCGCGGGCGCCCGGCGCGGACGCACTCGCCGCCAGGCTCACCGAAGCGGGCGCGGACGTACGGATCGTCGCCGCTGACGTCGCCGACCCGGCCGTGGTGGCCGGGCTGGTCGACGGGATCGGCCCCGAGCATCCGCTGACCGGCGTCATCCACGCGGCCGGAGTGCTCGACGACGCGCTGATCACCTCGCAGAGCCCGGAGCGGCTGGCCCGGGCCTGGGCGGCCAAGGCCGCGGGCGCGGCCGCTCTGCACGCGGCGACCGCGCACCTGCGGCTGGGCATGTTCGTGCTGTTCTCGTCCTTCGCCTCCGCTCTCGGCACCCCCGGGCAGGCCAACTACGCGGCGGCGAACGCCTTCTGTGACGCGCTGGCGGCGCGTCGCCGGGCCATGGGCCTGCCCGGTGTGTCGGTCGCCTGGGGCCTGTGGGCGCAGACGAGCGGGCTGACGGCGCGGCTGGCCGAGGCGGACCTCGCGCGGATCGGGCGGTGGGGAATCAAGGCCAACAGCACCGACGAGGGGCTGGCGATGCTGGACGCCGCACGCGGACACGGCCACCCTCAACTGCTCGCCCTGCGCCTGGACGCCCGGGCCCTGGCCGCGCAGCCCGCGGACTCCCTGCCCACCCCGCTCCGGGCGCTCGCCGCCACGGCGGGCGCGCGCGGCCGCCGGACCGCCGCCGCTGCCGACGGCCGGCCCACCGACTGGGCCAGCCGCCTCAGCGGCCTGTCCGCCCCCGAGCAGCAGCGGCTTGTCCTGAACCTGGTGCGTACGCATGCCGCCACGGTGCTCGGGCACGGTGACCCCGGGACGGTGCGGGCGGAGACCTCGTTCAAGGAACTCGGCTTCGACTCGCTGACCGCCGTGGAACTGCGCAACCGGCTGTCCGCCGCCACCGGGCTGCGGCTGCCCGCAGCGCTCGTCTTCGACTACCCGGAGGCGGCCGTGCTGGCCGACCACCTGCTGCGGCACCTGGCGCCGGGGGAGGCGGCGCACGCCGGCCCGGGCGCGGGCGATCCGCTGTCCGGCGAACTCTCCAGGCTGGAGAACGCGTTGTCGGCGGTCGCCGTCGAGAACCTGGACTCCGGGGCTGTGACGGTCCGGCTGGAAACCCTGCTCGCGAAATGGAAGGCGCTGTGCACGCCCGTCGGCGAGGCGGACGCCGCCGACCGGCTGCACACCGCCTCCGCCGACCAGTTGGTGGACTTCATCGACAACGAACTTGGCTTGTCATGACTCTCTTGGGCGCGAAGATCGCTGAAGGCCGGGTGACCCTCCGTGGTGAATGAAGAAAAGCTGGTCGACTATCTGCGACGGGTGACCAGCGATCTGCACAGCACCCGCGCGCGGCTGCGGGAGGCGGAGGAGCGGCACCAGGAGCCGGTGGCCGTGGTCAGCATGGCCTGCCGGTATCCGGGCGGGATCAGCTCACCCGAGGACCTGTGGAAGCTCGTCGCCTCGGGCGGGGACGCGATCGGGGAGTTCCCCACCGACCGGGGATGGGACCTGGAACACCTCTTCCACCCGGACCCGGACCACCCGGGCACCAGCTACGCCCGCGAGGGCGGATTCCTCTACGACGCGGCGCGGTTCGACGCGGAGTTCTTCGGCATCAGCCCGCGCGAGGCGCTGGCCATCGACCCCCAGCAGCGGCTGCTGCTGGAGACCTCCTGGGAACTGCTGGAACGCGCCGGGATCGACCCCCTGACGTTGAAGGGCTCCGCGACCGGGGTGTACGCGGGAGCCGCCCTGCCCGGCTTCGGCACCCCGTACATCGACAAGCACGCGGAAGGCTACCTGGTCACCGGTAATGCCCCCAGCGTGCTGTCCGGGCGGGTGTCGTACACGCTCGGTCTCGAAGGCCCCGCCGTGACGGTGGACACCGCGTGCTCCTCCTCGCTCGTGGCGATGCATCTGGCGTGCCAGGCGCTGCGGCAGGGCGAGTGCGGCCTGGCACTCGCCGGGGGCGTCACGGTGATGACCATCCCGAACGTGTTCACCGAGTTCGCCCGGCAGCGCGGCCTGTCCGCCGACAGCAGGTGCAAGCCGTTCGCCGCCGCCGCCGACGGCACCGCGTTCTCCGAAGGCGTCGGCCTGGTACTGCTGGGGCGGCTGTCCGACGCCCAGCGCGAGGGCCATGAGGTGCTGGCCGTCATCCGGGGCTCGGCGATCAACCAGGACGGCGCGAGCAACGGGCTGACCGCGCCGAACGGCCCCTCCCAGCAGCGGGTCATCGTCCAGGCGCTGGCCAGCGCCCGCCTCGGCCCCGCCGACGTGGACGCCGTGGAGGCGCACGGCACGGGCACCCGGCTGGGCGACCCGATCGAGGCCCACGCCCTGCTCAGCACGTACGGGCCCGACCGCCCGGAGGACCGGCCGCTGTGGCTGGGGTCCGTCAAGTCCAACATCGGGCACACCCAGGGAGCGGCGGGCGCCGCCGGTGTCATCAAGACGATCATGGCGATGCGGCACGGCACCCTCCCGGTCACCCTCCACGTCGATGAGCCCACCCCGCACGTCGACTGGGGCACCGGCGCCGTACGCCTGCTCACCGAACCCGTCGACTGGCCACGGGCCGAACGCCCCCGCCGGGCCGCCGTGTCCTCGTTCGGCATCTCGGGAACCAACGCCCACCTGATCCTGGAGCAGCCCCCCGAGCCCACCGAGGCGGCCCCCCGGCCACCGGCCGCCGGCGGCGCTCTGCCAGACGGCTCACTCGTGGCGTGGCCGCTGTCCGCCCGCACCGGGCAGGCGCTGCGCGACCAGGCCGACGCGCTCGCCGCGCACCTGGCCGACCGCCCCGGGCCGGCCGTGGCCGACGTCAGCTGGTCGCTGGCCAGGACCCGTTCGGCGTTCGAACACCGGGCGGTGCTGCTCGGCGAGGACCGCGCCCAGCTGACCGCCGCGCTGTCCGCCCTCGCCGAGGGCCGCGCCCACCCCGGCCTGATCGAGGCGGCGACGCCCGTGCGCCCCGGCGGCACCGCCTTCCTGTTCACCGGGCAGGGCAGCCAGTACCCGGGCATGGGCCGCGGCCTGTACGAGACGTACGGCGTGTTCGCCTCCGCCGTCGACGCCGCCTGCGCCCAGCTCGACCCCCTGCTCGGCCGGTCGCTGCGCGACCTGATCTTCGCGGCTGAGGACACCGCCGAGGCCCAGGCGCTGGACCAGACCGGCGTCACCCAGGCCGCGCTGTTCACCGTGGAGACCGCGCTCTTCCGCCTGGTCGAGTCCTTCGGCCTCACTCCCGGCTATGTGACCGGCCACTCCGTCGGCGAACTGGTCGCCGCGCACGTCGCGGGGGTCCTGTCGCTGCCCGACGCGTGCGAACTGGTCGCCGCCCGGGGCGACCTGATGCAGGCGCTGCCCACCGGTGGCGCCATGGTCGCCATCGAGGCCACCGAGGAGCAACTCCGTCCGCTGCTCGCGGGCCAGGCCGACCGGGTCGCGCTGGCCGCCGTCAACGGGCCCACCGCCGTCGTCGTCTCCGGAGACGAAGCAGCTGTCGAGGACATCGCCCGCGTCCTGCGCGACCAGGGACACAAGACCAAGCGGCTCCGGGTCAGCCACGCCTTCCACTCGCCCCGCCTCGACCCGATGCTGGACGACTTCCGCGCCGTCGCCTCGCGGCTGGCCTTCCACCCGCCGCGAATACCGGTGATCTCCAACCTCACGGGCGAACTCGCGGGCGCCCACCAGCTCTGCGACCCGGAGTACTGGGTACGGCACGTACGGCAGCCCGTCCGGTTCCACGACGGCCTGCGGACCCTCCACGCGGAAGGCGTGACCCGCTACCTCGAAGTCGGCCCCGACGCCGTCCTCACCACCATGGCCCAGGACTGCCTCAGCGTCGCCGAGGCCTCGTCACCCGAGCCCGAGCCCGAGCCCGAGCCCGCACCCGCGCTCGCCACCGCCCTGCGCAAGGGCCGCGACGAACCCCGCACCCTGCTCACCGCACTGGCCCAGCTCCATCTCGACGGCGGCACAGCCGACTTCTCCGCCGCCCTCCCCACGGGCGCGCGGGCCGTCCCGCTGCCCACCTACCGCTTCCAGCGGCGGCGTTACTGGCGGCCCACCACCCAAGCGGCGGGCGACGTACGGGCAGCGGGACTCGGCGCGACCGGGCACCCGCTGCTCACCGCCCGCGTCGAACCAGCCGACGGCGGACTGCTGCTGACCGGACGGCTCTCCCCGCGCACCCATCCCTGGCTGGCCGACCACACCATCCAGAATGCGGTGCCGCTGCCCGGCACGGCATTCCTGGAACTGGCGCTGCTCGCCGCCCAGCAAGCCGACTGCCACCTCGTGGACGACCTCACCCTGGAGACACCTCTGCTCCTGCCCGCCTCAGGAGCGGTACGGGTCCAGCTCGCCGCCGCCGCCGCCGACGCGACCGGGCACCGCGCGCTCACCATCCACTCCCGGCCCGCCGACGACCCGTCGGACGAGGCGGCCACGGCGGGCACCTGGCGTCGGCACGCCACCGGAGTGCTGGCCGAAGCGCCCACGACGGCCGCCCCCACCGCCCTCCCGGCGTGGCCACCGGCCGGGGCCACCCCCGTGGACGTGGCGGACCTGTACGCACGGCTCACGGCGCGGGGTTACACCTACGGGCCCGCCTTCCGCGGGCTGCACGCCGCGTGGACGCTCGGCGAGGAGATGTTCGCCGAGGTACGCCTGGCCGGGGACCGTGAGGACGCGGGCGGCTACGGCATCCACCCCGCGCTCCTCGACAGCGTCCTGCACCCCCTGGAAGAGCTGTTCCACAAGGACGACGATCCCAGCGGCCCGGCCCGCACGGTCCGCTTGCCGTTCTCCTTCAGCGGTGTGCGGCTGCACGCGTCCGGCGCCACCCGGCTGCGCGTCCGGATCACCCCCACCGGCCCGGACCAGGTCACGCTGGAGATGACCGACCCCAACGGCGCCCCGGTGGCCACCGTCGAGACGCTGGGGCTGCGCGAGATCACCGTCGACCAGTGGCGCGCGGCGCGCGCCACCGTCGACGACACCCTCTACCGGCTCGACTGGCAGCCGCACCCGGTGGCCGCCGACACCCCGGTGCCGCCCGGAAACTGGGCCGTCATCGGCCCCGACGACCTGGGCCTGACCGGCCTGACGACTGGGCACCCCACCGGCGCGCCCGCCATCACCCCGCACCAGGACCTGACCGCCCTGCGGGCCTCCCTCGCCGCAGGCGCGCCCGCCCCCGACACCGTCATCGTCACCTGCCCAGGTGCTCCCGGCACCGGCGACCTGCCCGCCCGGGTGCGCGCCGCGGCCCACCGGGCACTGGACCAGCTGCGCGAGCTCCTGACCGACGAACAACTCGCCGCCGCCCGCCTGGTCGTCGCCACCCGTGGCGCGGTCGCCACCGGCCCCGCCGACCCTCCCGCCGATCTGGTCACCGCGCCCCTGTGGGGGCTGGCCCGCTCCGCGCAGGCCGAACACCCCGGTCGCGTCCTGCTGCTCGACGTGGACGACGAGCCCGCCACCCGGCACGCCCTGCCCGCGATCCTCCACTCGGCCGTCACCGCCGACGAACCGGAACTCGCGGTACGGGCCGGAGCCGCCCGGGTACCGCGCCTGGTCGCCTTCAGGACCGGCCAGGACACCCAGGCGCCCGCTCTCGACCCGGAGGGGACCGTCCTCATCACCGGCGGCACCGGCGCGCTCGGCCGCCAGGTCGCCACCCACCTGGCCACCGTGCACGGCGCCCGCCACCTGCTGCTCGTCAGCCGGAGCGGGAACGCGGCCGAAGGCATCGGCGCGTTCACGGACGAACTGGCCCAGCAGACCGGGCACACGGCGGACGTGCGCGTGGCCGGCTGCGACATCACCGACCCGCACGCCCTGTCCCGGCTGCTCGCCGACATCCCCCCGGCCCACCCGCTGACAGCCGTCGTCCACGCCGCTGGAGTCCTCGACGACGGCGTGGTCACCTCGCTGACCCCGGCGCGGCTCGACGCCGTACTGTCCCCGAAGCTCGACGCCGCCTGGCAGCTCCACGAGCAGACCCGCGACCTCGACCTCGCCGCTTTCGTGCTGTTCTCCTCCGCCGCCTCCGTCGTACGCAACGGCGGCCAGGCCAACTACGCGGCGGCGAACATGTTCCTCAACGCACTCGCCGAACACCGCACGGCAGCCGGGCTGCCCGGCATCTCCCTGGCCTGGGGACTGTGGGGGTCGGCCGGTGGCATGACAGGACACCTCGGTGACGCCGACCTGGCCAGGATGAACCGCTCCGGGGTGGCCCCGGTGCCCCCCGGCCAGGCGCTCGCCCTCCTGGACGCGGCGATGGCCACCGACCACCCCACCGTGGTGCCCGCCCGCTTCGACCTGGCCGTACTGCGCGCGCAAGCCACCACAGGACCGCTGCCGCCCGCACTGCGCCGCCTGGTGCCCGCGCCCGTGCGGGACGCCACCCGAGCGACCCCCGGGGCCTCCTGGGCGAGCCGCCTCGCCGGGCTGCCCGCCGCCGAACAGGACACCGCCGTCAGCGAGCTCGTCCGCGAACAGATCGGCACCGTGCTCGCCCACCCCGCACCGGAGTCCCTCGACCTCGGCAGGGCCTTCCAGGAGCTCGGCTTCGACTCACTGACCGCCCTTGACCTGCGCAACCGCCTCAACGCGGCCACCGGCATCCGCATCCCGGCCACCGTCATCTTCGACTACCCGACGCCCGACGCCCTCACCCGCCATCTGCGCGGCGAACTCCTCGGCGTCGCCACCGCGCCACAGCCGCCCACGGCGACCACCACGGCGACCGGCGACGACCCGGTCGTCATCATCGGCATGGCATGCCAGTACCCGGGCGGCGTCACCTCCCCCGACGACCTGTGGCAGCTGGTCGCCTCCGGCACCGACGCCATCGGCGCGTTCCCCACCGACCGCGGCTGGGACCTGGGCGACCTGTTCCACCCGGACCCCGACCACACCGGCACCAGCTACGCCAGCGAGGGCGGCTTCCTGCACGACGCCGCCCGGTTCGACGCCGGATTCTTCGGCATCAGCCCACGCGAGGCGCTGGCCACCGACCCGCAGCAGCGGCTGCTGCTGGAGACGACCTGGCAGGCGTTCGAGTCCGCCGGGATCGACCCCGTGACCGTACGAGGCAGCGAGTGCGCCGTCATCACCGGCGTCATGTACGACGATTACGGCAGCCGCTTCCTGGGCCGTGTACCGGACGGCGTCGAGGGCCGCCTGATGACCGGCAGCACACCCAGCGTCGCCTCCGGGCGCGTCGCCTTCACCTTCGGACTCGAAGGCCCCGCCGTGACGGTGGACACCGCGTGCTCCTCGTCGCTGGTCGCCATGCACCTCGCCGCCCAGGCCCTGCGGCAGGGCGAATGCACCCTGGCGCTGGCCGGTGGCGTGACGGTGATGGCCACACCCAACACCTTCGTGGAGTTCTCCAGGCAGCGCGGCCTGGCGGCCGACGGCCGGTGCAAGCCGTTCTCGGCGTCGGCCGACGGCACCGGCTGGGGCGAGGGCGTCGGCCTGGTCCTCCTGGAACGCCTGTCGGACGCGCGCCGCAACGGCCATCAAGTGCTGGCGGTCCTGCGGGGCTCCGCGGTCAACCAGGACGGCGCGAGCAACGGGCTGACCGCGCCGAACGGCCCCTCCCAGCAGCGGGTGATACGGCAGGCCCTGGCCAGCGCCGGACTGACCCCGGCGGAGGTCGACGCGGTCGAGGCGCACGGCACGGGCACCACACTGGGCGACCCCATCGAGGCCCAGGCCGTGCTCGCCACCTACGGCCAGGACCGCGACGAGTACCGACCGCTGTGGCTGGGGGCCATCAAGTCGAACATCGGCCACACCCAGGCCGCCGCCGGTGTCGCCGGAGTCATCAAAATGGTGCAGGCCATGCGGCACGGCGTACTCCCGGCATCGCTCCACCTGGACGAGCCCTCACCCCATGTGGACTGGACGGCGGGCCGGGTGCGCCTGCTGACCGAGGCCACCGACTGGCCGCAGGGCGAACGCCCGCGCCGGGCCGGTGTGTCCTCCTTCGGCATCTCCGGCACGAACGCGCACATCATCCTGGAGCAGGCCCCCGCACACGGCGAAGCGGAGCGTACGGACGGCACACCGGCCCCCGGCGGCGCCAGCGTGCCCGCGGACACGGTCGTGCCGTGGGTCGTCTCGGCGCGCGACCCGCGGGCACTGCGCGCCCAAGCCCACGCCCTGGCGCGGCGCGTGAGCGCGGACCCGGACCTGCCACTGACCGGTGCGGGCTGGTCGCTGGCGACCACCCGCTCGGTGTTCGAGCACCGTGCGGTGGTGGTCGGCCGGGACAGGGGCGACCTGCTGGCGGGCCTTGCGGCACTGGCGGCCGGTGAGACCTGCCCGGGCGTGGTGGGACCGGCCGCACCGGTGGCGGGCGGAACGACGCCAGGGCCGGTCCTGGTCTTCCCCGGCCAGGGATCGCAATGGCCCGGCATGGGCGCCGAACTCCTCGAAGCCTCCCCGGCGTTCGCCACCCGCGCGGCCGCGTGCGAGCGGGCGCTGTCGCCGCATGTGGACTGGTCGCTGACCGAGGTGCTGCGCGGCGACCCGGACGCCGCGGACCTGAGTCGGGTGGACGTCGTCCAGCCGGTGCTGTGGGCGGTGATGGTCTCACTGGCCGCGGTGTGGGCCGACCAGGGCGTGATACCGGCGGCGGTCATCGGACACAGCCAGGGCGAGATCGCGGCGGCCGTCGTCGCCGGGGCCCTCTCGCTGGAGGACGGCGCGAAGATCGTGGCCCTGCGGAGCCGCGCCCTGCGGCGGCTGGCCGGAGGCGGCGCGATGGGATCGCTGGCGATGACCCCGGCCCGCGCCGTGGAGTTCCTGGCCGGGCTGGGCGAGCGGGCCGCCGGAGTCGGCATCGCCGCCGTCAACGGGCCCGCCTCCGTCGTGGTCTCGGGCCCGCCCGCGCAGGTCGCTCACGCCGTCACCACCTGCGAGACGTCGGGCGGCCGGGCCCGGCTGATCGACGTGGACTACGCGTCACACAGCGCCCAGGTCGATGAGATCGCGGAAGAGCTGCACGAGGTGCTGGCGGGCATCGAGTCCGTACGGCCGCGGATCGCGTTCTACTCGGCCGTGACCGCCGCCCGCATCGACACCGCCGGTCTCGACACCGGCTACTGGGTGACGAACCTCCGCGAACGCGTGCGCTTCGCCGAAGCCGTCCAGGCCCTCCTCGCCGCAGGACACCGGGTGTTCATCGAGGCCAGCACCCACCCCGTCCTCACCGTCGGCATGCAGGAGTCGTTCGAGGAAGCGGGCGTCCAGGCGGCCACGGTGCCGACCCTGCGCCGCGACCACGGCGGTCCCGCCCAGCTCGCCCAGTCCGTGGCACAGGCGTTCACCGCCGGTACCGACGTGGACTGGACCCGCTGGTTCCCCGCCGACCCGGCCCCGCCGGTCGTGGAGCTGCCGACGTACGCCTTCCAGCGCGAACCGTACTGGCTCGACGGCGGCACCGGCCACAGCGACGACCCCACCGGCCTCGGCCTGACCTCCGCCGGGCACCCGCTGCTCGGCGCCGCCGTGGACCTCGCCGACGGCAGCTCCCAGCTGCTGACGGGACGGCTGTCCGCCCAGTCCCACGGCTGGCTCGCCGAGCACGTCGTCGCCGGTACCGCGCTCGTGCCGGGCGCCACACTGGCGGAATGGGCGCTGCGCGCCGCCGACGAAGCGGGCTGCGGCGGCGTCGAAGAACTGACACTGCGGGTACCGCTGGCGCTGCCCGTCACCGGCGGCGTACGGGTACAGGTCGTCGTAGGCGCCCCAGCGGCCGACGAGCGGCGCGACGTGCGGATCTACTCCCGCCCCGAGCGAGACGCCGACGGCGGCGGAGCATGGGTATGCCACGCGGAAGGCGCGCTGAGCCCGCCCACCGCGCGCACCGGACCGGGCGGCGAACTGGGCGGCACGTGGCCTCCGGCGAGCGCCGAGCCACTGCCAGTCGACGACTTCTACGAGCGGGCCGCCGCAGCCGGGTACGGCTACGGCCCCGCGTTCCAGGGTCTGAAGGCGGCCTGGCGGGACGGCGACGACCTTCTCGCCGACGTCGAACTGCCCGAAACGGCAGGCGCACAGGGCAGATTCGGAATGCACCCGGCGCTGCTCGACGCGGTGCTGCATCCGGCCCGGTTGGTCAACTGGCCGGGACAGGACCCGGACGACGAACGCCTCTGGCTCCCGTTCGCGTGGAACGGGCTGACGCTGTGGGCCACCGAGGCCAGCGCCGTACGGGTACGGCTGACCCCGCACCAGGGCGGCGAAGGCGAGCGGGCGCTGCGCGTCGTCGTCGCCGACGCGGTGGGCGAGCCGGTCCTGACGGTCGAGGATCTGGCGCTGCGCGCCGTCGGCAAGGACCAGTTGCGGACCGCGAGTGAGTCCGGCGTCACCGGTCTCTTCACCCTGGACTGGACACCCCTGCCGATGCCGGAGGCCACGGACAGCACAGGGCGGCTCACCGGGGCGGCCGGTGGCGGCTGGGCCGTGCTAGGCGACGACGCCCTCCAACTGGTGGGCGTACCGCTGCCCGATGGGTCGCGCGTGGCCTGCCACCGGGACACCGCCGCGCTGACGGCGGCCCTCGGCGCCGGTGCCCCCGCTCCCTCGGCCGCACTGGTCACCCTCGCCTCGACCAGCGGCGCGAGCCGCCACGTGGCGGGTGCTGGACTGGACGTGACCGAACGGGCGTTGCGCCTGGTACGGGACTGGCTCGCCGAGCCCCGGCTGGCCGAAGCCACCCTGGTCGTCGCGACACGCGGCGCGGTCAGCGCCGGTGACTCCACCACCGACAGCGAGGACCGCCCACGAGACGTCGCCGCCGCCGGTGTGTGGGGCCTGCTGCGCAGCGCGGAGGCCGAGAACCCCGGCCGGTTCGTCCTGCTCGACCTGGACCCCGAGCCCGGCGCCGACCCGGCCCTGGAAACGGTGCTGCGCGCGGTGGGCCTGGACGAGCCGCAGCTCGCGGTGCGCGCCGGGCGGGTACTGGTGCCCCGGCTCGTCCGCGCGCGCGGAGCAGGTTGCGAACTGGTCGGCCCGGTGGGGCAGCCCGCGTGGCACCTCGCGGTCCGCGGCACGGCCACCCTGGACAGTGTGGTGCCGGTGCCGTGCTCGGAGGTGCTGGAGCCGTTGGCGCCCGGTCAGGTGCGGATCGAGGTGCGTGCGGCGGGGGTGAACT
>NZ_JBWLKN010000059.1:0-11685 GCF_059026195.1 Streptomyces sp. A01
CTGCGCGGCCAGGTGCATCGCCACCAGCGACGACGAACACGCCGTGTCCACCGTCACCGCCGGGCCCTCCAGGCCGAGGGTGTAGGCGACCCGGCCCGTGATGGCGCTGCCTGAGCTGGCCAGCATGGCGTAGCCCTCCAGCTTGGCGTCGCCGCCGCCGGCCAGCCCGGCCGCGTAGTCGTGGTACATCACCCCCGCGTACACGCCGGTCCGGCTGCCCCGCAGCTCCCCCGGGTCGATTCCGGCCCGCTCCAGCACCTCCCATGATGCTTCGAGCAGCAGCCGCTGCTGGGGGTCCATCGCCAGGGCCTCGCGCGGATTGATCTCGAAGAAGCCCGCGTCGAACCGGTCGGCGTCGTACAGGAACGCGCCCTCGCTGGCGTAGCTGGTGCCGGGGTGGTCGGGGTCCGGGTGGAACAGCCCGGCCAGGTCCCAGCCCCGGTCGGCGGGGAACTCGCCCATGGCGTCCACACCGTCGGCAACGAGGTCCCACAGGCCCTCCGGTGAGCGCACTCCGCCGGGGTATCGGCAGGTCATTGCCACGATCGCCACCGGCTCGTCCGTGGCGGCCGTCGCCGTCACCGGTGTGGCCGCCGCGGTGCTCTCCCCGGCCAGCCGGGTGCTCAGATATCCGGCCAGGGCCTTCGGCGTGGGGTAGTCGAAGACGAGGGTCGCCGGCAGGCGCAGACCGCTGGCCGCGGACAGCCGGTTGCGCAGTTGCACGGCTGTCAGGGAGTCGAAGCCCAGGTCCTTGAAGGGTGCGTCTTCCCGTACTTCGGCTGCCGAGCCGTGCCCGAGGACGACGGCCGCGCAGCCGCGGACCACATGCGTGACCGTCTCCAGCCGCTGGGTGTCGTCGAGACCCACCAGGCGCGCTGTCAGCTCGGGGCGCTGCGTGCCGTCGCCCTGGGCGGCCGTCCGGCGGCTCGCCCGGCCGGTCAGCCCCCGTAGCAGGGCCGGGACGTCGGGGCCCGGCATGCCGCGTACGTCGATGCCCGCGGCCACCGCTGTGGCCGCGTCCAGTCGGCATGCGGCGTCCAGCAGCCGCAGTGCGTGCTCGGTGGGCAGTGGGGAGAAACCGGAGTGGGCCAGCCGGGCCCGGTCCGCCTCCGCGAGGTGCCCGGTCATCGCGCTGCTCTGCTCCCACAGCCCCCAGGCCACCGACTGCCCGTGCAGGCCCGTGGCGCGGCGGTGGGCCGCCAGGGCGTCGACGAAGGCGTTGGCCGCGGCGTAACCGGCCTGCCCCATGTTGCCCATGACCCCGGCCGCCGACGAGAACATGAGGAACATGCCGAGCGGCAGGTCGGCGGTGGCGGTGTGCAGGTTCAGCGCGGCGGTGGCCTTGGCTTCCCATACCCGTGCCAGCCGCTCCGGGGACTGCGCGGTGATGAGCGCGTCGTCGAGGACTCCGGCGGCGTGGATGACGCCCGTCAGCGGGTGCGTGGGGTCGATGCCCGCGATGAGGCTGGTCACCGCTTCCGGGTCGGCGGCGTCGGCCGCGACCACGCGTACGTCGGCGCCCAGCGCGCGCAGCCGGTCGGCCAGTCCCTCCGCGCCCGGTGCTTCCGGGCCACGTCGGCTGACCAGCAGCAAGTGCCGTACGTCCCACGACCGTACGAGGTGTTCGGCGACGTGCGTGCCCAGCGTGCCGGTCCCGCCGGTGATCAGTACGGTGCCGTGCGGGTCGAGCGTGCCGGGGGCGGTGGTGGCGGACTCCGGCGTACGGTCCGCGCGGGCGAGTCGCGGCACGAGCAACTGCCCGGCCCGACAGGCCACTTGGGGTTCGTCGAAGGCCAGTGCTCGTGTGACGGCGTCCAGTACGTCGTCGCCGGGCGGCTGGGACTCGGGGTCGAGGTCGAGCAGGAGGAATCGGTGCGGGTGTTCGGCCTGGGCGCCGCGCAGCAGTCCCCACACTCCGGCGCCCGGCGTGTGCACCGGGCCGCGGCCGGTGCCGTCGGGGGTCGTGACCGCACCCTGGGTGGTCACCGTCAATCGGGTGTCTCTGAGGCGTGGTTCGGCGATCCAGTCCTGTACGAGGCGCAGGACGTCCCGTACGACGTCGAGTCCGTCACCGGCCGTGCTGTCGCCGCTGGGCGGGACGCTGGTCAGGACCATGGACGGTGCCGGTTCGCCGGTGTCAAGGGCGGCTACCAGCGCGGCAAGGTCCGCGTAGTGCGGCAGTTCGGGCAGGGGTGCCGGGCTCGGGCCCATGACCGCCCAGTCTCCGTCCCGGGTCGACCGGTCGGCGTCCGGTGCGGGCAGCGGTGTCCACTCCAGAGTGAACAGAGCCTCGGCGTCACGCCTCGCTGCGGCTCGTAGCTGGTCGGTGTCGACGGGGCGCATGACGACCGCGCCGACGCTGAGGACAGGCGCTCCGGCCGCGTCGGCCACCGTGACGCGCAGCGCACGCTCGCCGTCGTCGCCGCTGTGCCGGGGCGAGATACGGACGCGAATCGCGGTGGCCTCACCGGCCCACAGGGCGACCCCGGTCCAGGCGAACGGCAGCCACAGCTGTCCCTCGGCGCCGGGCTCTGAGTCCAGCAGCAAGGCCGGGTGCAGTGCCGCGTCCAGCAGGGCGGGGTGGATGCCGAACCCGCCGGGCTCTCCGGCCGCCTCGGGCAGTACCACGTCCGCCAGCAGGTCAGGACCGTCACGCCACGCCGCCCGCAGGCCCTGGAAGGCGGGCCCGTACGCGTATCCGGCCTGGGCGGCTTGTTCGTAGAAGCCGTTGAGGTCGAGCGGCCGTGCGTCGGCCGGTGGCCACACTCCTGCCGCGTCGTCGGGGGCGGTGGCGGCTTCGGGGGTCAGGACACCGGTCGCGTGGCACGTCCATGGTGTCCCGTCGCCCGCGGCTTCACCGTCGGGGCGGGTGTAGACGCGTACCTCCCGGTGCCCGTCGTCGGCGGCAGCGGCCACCACGATCTGCACCCGTACGCTCCCGGACTCGGGCAGCACCAGCGGCGCCTGGAGGACCAGGTCTTCCACACCGCCGCAGCCCGCCTCGTCGGCGGCCCGCAGTGCCCACTCCACCAGTGCGGCGCCCGGCACCAGCACGGTGCCGTCGACCTGGTGACCGGTCAGCCAGTCCGCGCCGCCGACGGCGGACAACCGGCCGGTCAGCAGGTGGGTGTCGCCCTCGGCCAGGTCCACAACGGCGCCCAGCAAGGGATGCCCGGCGGCGGTCAGGCCCAGGCCCGCCGGGTCGCCGCCGTGGCCCGCGTGGTGCTCCTCCCAAAACCTCTGCCGCTGGAAGGCGTACGTCGGCAGCTCCACGACCCGGGGGGCGGGGCCGGTCGCGAACCACGCGGCCCAGTCCACGGTCACCCCGGCGGTGAACGCCTGGCTCAGCGCCCGTGCGAGCTGTGCCTGGCCGCCGTGGTCGCGGCGCAGGGTCACAACGACGGTGGCGGGCGCCTCGGCCTCCTCGAAGCATTCCTGGAGGCCGACGGCCAGTACCGGGTGGGGGCTGGCCTCGATGAACAGCCGGTGGCCGTCGTCGAGGAGGGTTTGGATGGTGTCGGCGAACCGTACGGGCTGCCGCAGGTTGGCCACCCAGTAGGCGGCGCCGAGACCGGCGGGATCGGCCTGGCCGCCGGTGACCGTCGAGTAGAAGCGCGTGTCCGTGCTGAGCGGGCGCACCCCGGCCAGTCGTTCGCTCAGCTCGTCGGCTATGTGGTCGACCTGCGGGCCGTGTGAGGCGTAGTCCACGTCGATCAGCCGCGCCCGCAGCCCTTGGCCCTCGGCCCGCGCCACCACCGCGGCGACCTGGCCGGGCGGGCCCGAGACGACGGTCGAGGACGGGCCGTTGACGGCGGCCACCCCCACCTCCGGGAACCCGGCCAGCAGTGCTTCGGTCGCTTCCCCGCCCACGCCAAGAGAGGCCATCGCGCCACCACCGGCCAGCCGCCGGAGCGCCTGACCGCGCAACGCCACAACCCGCGCACCGTCCTCCAACGACAACGCTCCGGCCACACACGCCGCCGCGATCTCCCCCTGACTGTGACCCACCACAGCCGAAGGAACCACACCATGCGCCGCCCACACCGCCGCCAACGACACCATCACCGCCCACAACACCGGCTGCACCACATCCACCCGACCCAGATCCGCGCCACCCCCCACCCCGCGCAACACCTCAGTCAGCGACCAGTCCACATACGGCGACAGGGCCTGTTCGCACTCGGCTACCCGTGCCGCGAACACCGGGGAACTCTCCAGGAGTCCGGCGCCCATGCCGACCCACTGCGAGCCCTGGCCCGGGAAGACCAGCACGGGGCGAGTGCCCGCGGCGACCGGAGCGCCGGGCCCGGTGACACCGGCGTGGTCCTGTCCGGTCGCCAGCGCCTCCAGGCCCGCCAGCAGTTCGTCGCGATCCTCGCCGAGCACCACCGTGCGGTACTCGAAGACCGAACGGGTCGTCGCGAGCGACCAGCCCACGTCGCCCACCCGCTCCGCGCCCCGCGCGGACGCGTGCCCGGCCAGGGCCCGCGCCTGGGCCCGCAGGGCCTGGTCGCCGCGCGCCGTCAGCACCCACGGCACGACACCGGCCGGGGTGGCCTCGTCAGCGGGGGCCTGTTCGGGGACGGCTGGTTGGGGGGCCTGCTCGACGATGAGATGGGCGTTGGTGCCGGAGATACCGAAGGAGGACACGCCCGCCCGCCGGGGGCGGCCGCTGTCGGGCCAGTCCACGGGCTCGGTGAGCAGCCGTACGGTGCCGCTGCCCCAGTCCACGTGGGTGGTCGGCTCGTTGATGTTCAGGGAGGCGGGCAGTACGCCGTGCCGCATGGCCATGACCATCTTGATCACACCGGCCACGCCTGCGGCGCCCTGCGTGTGGCCGATGTTGGACTTGACGGAGCCGAGCCACAGCGGCTGGTCCTCCGGCCGGTTCCGGCCGTAGGCGGCGATGATCGCGTCGGCTTCGATCGAGTCGCCGAGTACGGTGCCGGTGCCGTGTGCCTCCACCGCGTCGACCTCGGCGGCCGACAGCCGCGCGCCGGCCAGGGCCTGCCGGATGACGCGCTGCTGGGAGGGGCCGTTGGGGGCGGTGAAGCCGTTGCTGGCGCCGTCCTGGTTGATGGCGGAGCCGCGGATCACGGCCAGCACTCGGTGGCCGTTGCGCCGCGCGTCGGAGAGGCGTTCCAGCGCGAGCACGCCGACGCCCTCGCCCCAACCTGTGCCGTCGGCGGCCGTATCGAACGCCTTGCACCGCCCGTCGGGTGACAGGCCGCGCTGGCGGGAGAAGCCGGTGAAGACCTCCGGGGTGGCCATCACCGTCACACCGCCCGCCAGGGCCAGTGCGCATTCGCCCTGCCGTAGCGCCTGGCTCGCCAGGTGGATGGCCACCAGCGACGACGAGCACGCCGTCTCGATGGTGACGGCCGGCCCTTCGAGGCCGAGTGTGTAGGAGACGCGTCCCGACAGCAGGCTCGGGGCGTTTCCCGCGTAGCCCTCACCCGCCTGGGACGGGCCGCTCTTCGCCGGGTCGCCGGTGGTCGCCGTGCCCGCGTAGACGCCGGTGGCCGTGCCCCGTAGGGAGAGCGGGTCGATTCCGGCGCGTTCGGCGGCTTCCCAGGCGCACTCCAGCAGCAGCCGCTGCTGCGGGCTGCTGACCACGGCCTCGCGCGGGCTGATGCCGAAGAAGGCCGCGTCGAACTGGTCGGCGTCGTAGAGGAATCCGCCCTCGCGGGTGTAGCAGGTGCCCGGGTGGTCGGGGTCGGGGTGGTACAGGCCCGCCAAGTCCCAGCCCCGGTCGGTGGGGAATTCGCCGATGGCGTCGGTGCCTGAGGAGACCAGCTCCCACAGGTCCTCCGGTGACCTCACGCCGCCGGGGAAGCGGCAGGCCATGGCGATGACGGCCACCGGCTCCTGCGCCCGCTCCTCCGCCTGGCGCAGCCGCTGACGTGTGTCGTGCAGGTCGGCTGTGACGCGCTTGAGATACTCGACCAGCTGCTCTTCGGTCGCCAACTGGAATCACCCGTGCCCTTGTTCGCGTAGTGGTCACACCCGGCTCGTTCAGGACGCGCCTAGTTCGTTGTCGATGAAGTCGAGGAGCTGGTCCGCCGAAGCGGCACGCAGCCTCTCTGTGGCGGTGCCGTTCCGCTCCGGCGCCCGTGCCGCCTTCCACTGGGCCAGCAGGGCCTCCAGTCGCGTGGTGACCGTGCCGGGGTCGCCGTCCGCCAGCACGGCGGTGTTCAACGTGCGTTCCAGCCGCGCCAATTCGGCGAGGACGGGTTCGATGCCCGCCAGGTCCGCCGCGGCCGCCTCCTGGGGGGCGATCCGCCCGCGTAGCTCATCGGCGAGCACACCGACGCGCGGGTAGTCGAAGACGAGCGCCGGGGGCAGCCGCAGTCCGGTCGCCGCGGTCAGCCGGTTGCGCAGTTCGACGGCGGTCAGCGAGTCGAAGCCGAGGTCCTTGAACGCGGCTTCGGCCGGTACGGCTTCGGGGTCGGGGTGTCCCAGTACGGCCGCGACGTGTCCCCGTACGAGGTTGAGCAGCGCGCGGTGCTGGTCGTCGGCCGACAGACCGGCGAGCCGCCCCGACCAGTCCTGTGGCTTGGCGTCCACGGTGGCAGCGCTGCGCCTGGGGCGTCCCGTCGCGTTGCCGGCGGCCAGCGCCCGCAGGACCGGGGGCAGGGTGCCGGTGGGCTGGGTGGCCAGGGCGCGGACGTCCAGGTTCACCGCGAGCAGGTGCGGGGCGCCGTGCCGGAAGCTGGTGTCGAGCAGGCCAAGCGCCTGCTCGCTGGGCAGTCCGGTGAAGCCCGAGCGGGCCATCCTGGCCAGGTCCGTCGCCGCCAGGTGCCCGGTCATGCCGCTGGCCTCTGCCCACAGCCCCCAGCCGATCGAGAGACCGGCGAGGCCCGTGGCCTGCCGGTGCGCCGCCAGGGCGTCGCAGAAGGCGTTGGCCGCGGCGTAGTTCGCCTGCCCCGGGTTGCCCAGTGTCGCCGCGCTGGAGGAGAACATCACGAACATGCCCAGACCCAGATCCGCGGTGGCGTGGTGCAGGTTCAGCGCGGCGGTGGCCTTGGCCGTCCACACCGGCTCAAGCCGCTCCGGGGACAGCCGCGTGATCAGCCCGTCGTCCAGGACCCCGGCCGCGTGGACGACGCCGGTCAGCGGGTGCGCCGGGTCGATCCCCGCGACCAGGGCGGCCACCGCGTCCGCGTCGCCCATGTCGGCGCTCACGATCCGTGCCTGGCACCCCAGTTCGGCCAGCCGGGCGGCCAGCTCCGCGGCGCCGGGTGCGTCGGGCCCGCGACGGCTGACGAGAACCAGGCGTCGCATGCCCCAGGCGCCGACGAGGTGTTCGGCGACCAGGCCGCCCAGGGTGCCCGTGCCACCGCTGATCAGTACGGTGCCCTCGGAGTCCAGGGCCGGTGGCACGTCGAGGACCAGCTTGCCGGTGTGCCGGGCCTGGCTCAGGTGGCGCAGCGCGTCGCGCGCCCGGGCCAGCGGCCACGCCCGTACCGACGGGGGCCGCAGGGTCCCCGAGGTGAGCAGCTCCACCAGCTCGGCCAGCATGTCCCCGATGCGGTCGGGGCCGCTGTCGGGGACGAGGTCGAACGCCCGGTAGCGCACCCCGGGGTGCTCTACGGCGATCTGTGCGGCGTCACGGAGGTCGGTCTTGCCCATTTCCATGAACCGCCCACCCTCGGCGAGCAACCGCAACGACGCGTCCGTGAACGGACCAGCCAGACTGTTGAGCACCACATCCACACCCCGGCCACCCGTCGCCCGCCGGAACACCTCCTCGAAATCGAGATCGCGGGAGGACGCCCGGTGCGCGGCGTCGATGCCCATCTCCTCCAGCACCGCGTGCTTACCAGGACTCGCCGTCGCATACACCTCAGCACCCAGATACCGGGCGACCTGCACCGCCGCCGAACCCACCCCACCCGTCGCGGAATGAACCAGCACCGACTCCCCCGCCCGCAAACCCGCCAGATCCACCAACCCCAGCCACGCCGTCAAGAAGACAACCGGCACCGCCGCCGCCTCCCGCCACCCCCAACCCTGCGGGAGCGGCACCACTGTCCGGGCGTCGGCCACGGCCACCGGGCCGAACGCCCCGTCGAACAGGCCCATCACCCGGTCACCCACCGCCAGACCCGTCACGCCGGGCCCCACTTCCCGCACGACACCGGCGCCCTCGCTGCCGCAGAAGACGCCGTCGCTCGGGTACATGCCCAGGGTGATGAGCACGTCGCGGAAGTTGATCCCCGCCGCGCGTACGTCGATCCGCACCTGACCGGGCACCAGCGGCTCCAGCGCCTCCGGGCACGGCACAACGGACACGTTGTCCACGGTCCCCGGGACCTCCAGGCCCAGGCGCCACGCCCCGTCGCGTGAGGGCGCCAGCCCGTCGTCGGCGGCCCGGACCAGGCGGGGTATCAGCGCCTGGCCCGCCCGCAGCGCCAGCTGCGGTTCCTCCGCCGCCAGCGCCCAGCGCAGGGCGGCGGTGACGCCGGTGGTGTCGTGGTCCACGTCGAGCAGGACGAACCGGTCCGGGTTCTCCAGCTGGGCCGTGCGGACCAGACCCCAGACGGCTCCGCCGGTGACGTCCACTCCTTGGCCGTCGGGGGCACCGGCGGTGACCGCGCCCCGGGTGACGAACACGAGCCGGGAGCCGGTCAGCCGTGGCTCGGCCAGCCAGCCCTGAAGGAGTTCCAGGGCCCGCGTCGTCGCTGCCAGGCCCGCACCGGCGTCCGTACGGGTGGAAGTTCGTACGCAGGTCAGTACCGTCGAAGGCACCGGGCCTCCGGCGTCGGCCGCCGCCAGCAGCGCTCCCAGGTCGCAGTGGCGGGCGGCAGGTTCTGTCAGGCCGAACTCGTCCTCGCCCAGCAGTGCCCAGCCGTCCTCGTCAGGGTCGGGGAGGGCGGGGCCGGCTGCCGCCACCGGCAGGGGCGTCCAGTCGAGGACGAACTGCCCGCGCGCGGCGGGCTCGTCCGGGGCTGCGAGCTGAGCGGGGTCGGCCGGTCGCGTCACCACGGAGTCCACGCTCAGTACGGGAGCGCCGGTGGCGTCGGCCACCGCGACCCGCACACCGCGCTCACGCGGCCCGTCCTGACCATCCCGTCCGTCTCGTCCCTCCTGACCGTCGTGCGGGTGGGGGGACAACCGAACGCGGACGGTGGTCGCCCCCGCGGCCCACAGTGACACCCCGTTCCAGGCGAACGGCAGCCACACCCGGCCGTCGTCGCCGCCCCTGTCGGTCAGCAGCCCGGGGTGCAGCGCGGCGTCCAGCAGAGCGGGGTGGATGCCGAACCCGGAGACGTCACCGGCGGCGTCGGGCAACGCGATCTCGGCCAGGACGTCAGAACCGTCCCGCCAGGCCGCCCGCAGCCCCTGGAACGCCGGGCCGTACTCGTATCCGGCGGCGGCGGCCCGCTCGTAGAAGGCGCTGACGTCGATGGCCGTGGCACCGGGCGGCGGCCACGTTCCGCTCATGCCGCCGGGCGCGGTGGCCGCTTCGGGAGCGAGCACGCCCAGCGCGTGGCACACCCACTGGGTCCCGGCGAGCGGCCCCTCGTCCTGGCTTGGGCGTGAGTACACGCGTACCTCGCGCCGACCGTCGGTCGTGGCGGCGTCCACCACCACCTGTACGTGGACGCTGTCCGAGCCGGGAAGAACGAGCGGCGCCTGGAGCACCAGCTCCTCCACACCGCCGCAACCGGCCTCGTCGGCGGCGCGCAGCGCCCACTCCGTCAGCGCGGCGCCCGGCAGCAGCACGGTGCCCATGACCTGGTGGTCGGCGAGCCAGCCCGCGTCGTGGGACGCGGAGATCCGGCCGGTGAGCAGCAGGCCGCCGTCGGCCAGAGCGGTCGCCGCCGGCAGCAGCGGGTGCTCGATCCGGCGTAGTCCCGCCGCGCTGACGTCACCGGCGCCGCTGGTGGGCGACAGCCAGTACGGCGCACGCTGGAAGGCGTACGTGGGCAGCTCGACAGCCCGGGGGGCGAAGGCCGGGGGAAACCAACCCCGCCAGTCGACGGTGCGGCCCGCGGTGTGCAGCCGCGCCAGGGTGTGGGACAGCGCGCCGGTTTCGGGCTGCTTGCCGGTGAGGGTCGCCAGCACGAGGGGCATGGGCCGTTCGCTGGACGGGGTGGGCGCGGTCTGCGGGCTGTCCTGCCCGTGGAGGTGGTCGAGGGTGCGCTGAGCGGCGGTGGCCAGCACCGGGTCGGGGCCCAGCTCGACGAACACCCCGGCCTCGGGGGCGGTGTGGGCGATGGCGGGCCCGAAGCGGACCGGCTGGCGGATGTGCCGGGCCCAGTAGCCCGGGGTGGCGATCTCGTCGGCGGCGGGCAGCCCGGTGAGGTTGCTGATCAGCGGAATGGCCGGACGGTGGTAGGTCAGGTCGCCGATGGCCTGGGCGAACTCCTCCAGGACCGGGTCCATCGCGGGCGAGTGGAAGGCGTGGCTGACCACCAGGTCCCTGGTCTTACGGCCCCGCCGCGCCCACGCGGCGCGCAGCTCGGCGACCGGGGCGGAGGGCCCGGAGATGACCGTGCTGTCGAAGGCGTTCAGGGCGGCGATGGCGACCTGGCCGTCGTAACCGGCCAGGTCATCGGCGAGTTCGTCCGCGTCGGCCTGGATGGCGGCCATGGCCCCGCCGGTGGGCAGCCCTCCCATCAAGGTCGCCCGCGCGGCCACCAGCCGGCAGGCGTCGGCCAGGTCGAAGACCCCGGCCAGCTGCGCGGCGGCTATCTCACCGATGGAGTGGCCGATCACGATGTCGGGCTTCACACCGAGCGAGGCGAGCAGCCGGGCCAGGGCGATCTGCAGGGCGAAGAGGCCGCATTGGGCATAGGTGGTGTGGTCAAGCAGCTCCGGCTGGCCGGGGAGGCCGGTGAACACCACGTGCCGCAGCGGGTGTTCCAGCCGTGGGTCGAGGTGGCCGCACACCTCGTCGAAGGCGTCGGCGAAGACGGGAAAACGCTCATACAGGGCGGCGCCCATCCCCAGTCGCTGGCTGCCCTGCCCGCTGCACAGGAACACCGTCTTCCCGGCCGCGGCGGCCGTGGGCGGGATCACGGCCGGGTGTTCTTCGCCGGCCGCCAGCGCCCGTATCCCCGCGAGCACGTGGTCGCGGTCCTCGCCGACCACCACCGCCCGGTGGTCGAACAGCGCCCGGGTGGTGACCAGCGACCAGCCCACGTCGGCGATCGGCGCCGGGGAGTCGGCCACGTGGGCGGCCAGTGCGGCCGCCTGACCACGCAACGCCTCAACACCGCGGGCCGATATCACCCACGGCACCACTCCGACCGGCTGCTCGGGACCCGTGGCGGACGCGGGGTCCGGCTCGGCCGGTTCGGGGGTGTGTTCCAGGATCAGGTGGGCATTGGTGCCGGAGATGCCGAAGGAGGACACGCCGGCGCGGCGGGGGCGGTCGGTGTCCGGCCAGGGCATCGGCTCGGTCAGCAGGCGTACGGCACCGGACTCCCAGTCCACGTGCGGGGTGGGCTCATCGATGTGCAGCGACGTCGGCAGCGTCCCGTGCCGCATGGCCATCACCATTTTGATCACCCCGGCCACCCCGGCGGCAGCCTGGGTGTGACCGATGTTGGACTTCACCGAGCCGAGCCACAACGGCCGCTCGACCGGGCGGTTTTGCCCGTACGTGGCCAGCAGCGCCTGCGCCTCGATCGGATCACCCAGGGTCGTACCCGTGCCGTGCCCCTCCACCACGTC
>NZ_JBWLKN010000060.1:0-10558 GCF_059026195.1 Streptomyces sp. A01
ACCGGCTGGACGACATCGACACGCTCCAGGGCCGGGGCGTTGTCCGTCTGCCGCAGTACCTCTCCCAGCGACCAGTCCACATGAGACGCGAGGGCTTCCTCACAGGCAGCGATCTGCCCGGCGAACACAGGCGAGGTATCCAGCAGATCCGCCGCCATACCCGCCCACTGCGACCCCTGACCCGGAAAGACGAACACCGACTTGCCCGCCAGCCCCGCGGTGGTGCCGGTGACCACCTGCGCGGCAGGGGTGTGGGCGGCCAACTGCTCAAGCCCGGTGAGGAGCGCCGCCCGATCACGGCCGAGAACCACTGCACGGTGTTCGAACGTTGTCCGGGCGGTGGCCAGGGACCAGCCGACATCGATCGGAGCCAGCTCCGGGTGGTCGTTCACATGATCCCGCAAGCGCGTCGCCTGTTCCCGGAGCGCACCCTCATCACGCCCCGACACCAACCACGGGATCGTCTCCAGCTCCAGCACCGGCTTGTGTCCCCCACTGCCTTCTCGGCCGTGCGATGCCTGGCTGGTGGCTGGCCGCTCGCCGGATGCGGCGGGGGGTTGTTCGAGGATGATGTGGGCGTTGGTGCCGCTGACGCCGAACGAGGAGACACCGGCGCGGCGCGGTCGGTCCGAACGGGGCCACGGCTGCGCCTTGGCGAGCAGGTCGAGAGCTTCGGTGGACCAGTCCACGTGCGGGGTGGGCGCGTCCACGTGCAGGGTCCTGGGCAGGGTCTCGTTACGCAGGGCCATGACCATCTTGATGACGCCTGCCGCTCCGGCGGCGGCCTGGGTGTGGCCGATGTTCGACTTCACCGATCCGATCCGCAGGGGCCGTCCGGCAGGCCGGTCCTGGCCGTACGTGGCCAGCAACGCCTGGGCTTCGATCGGGTCGCCGAGGGTGGTGCCGGTGCCGTGGGCCTCCACCGCGTCGACGTCGGCTGCCGTGAGTCCGGCGTTGGCCAGGGCCTGGCGGATCACCCGTTGCTGGGCGGGGCCGTTCGGCGCGGTGAGGCCACTGCTGGCCCCGTCCTGATTGACGGCACCACCACGCACCAGAGCCATCACCGGGTGTCCGTCGCGCTGGGCCTGGGACAGCGTCTCCAGCAGCAGCATGCCCGCACCCTCCGACCACCCCGTGCCGTCCGCGCTGGCCGCGAACGCCTTGCACCGCCCGTCTGAGGCCAGTCCCCGTTGTCGGCTGAACTCAACGAATCGGAACGGTGCGGCCATCACCGTCGCCCCGCCCGCCAAGGCCATGGAGCATTCCCCGTTGCGCAGGGCCTGGCAGGCCAGGTGCAGAGCCACCAGCGACGACGAGCATGCTGTATCGACGGTGAGCGCCGGGCCCTCCAGCCCCAGGGTGTACGCGACCCGGCCCGAGGCGACGCTGCTCGCGCTGCCGGTTCCCAGGTAGCCCTCAAGCCCGTCTGGGGCGTGATGAAGCCGTGCGGCGTAGTCGTGGCCCGCGTAGCCGATGAAGGTTCCCGTTCGGCTGCCCTTGAGGGTCACCGGGGAGATCCCAGCTCGCTCGATCGCTTCCCAGGCCGTCTCCAGCAGTAACCGTTGCTGCGGGTCGGTGGCCAGTGCCTCGCGCGGGGAGATGCCGAAGAAGGCGGGATCGAAGTCCGTCGCGTCGTGGAGGAACCCGCCTTCGCGGACGTAGGACGTGCCCGGATGGTCCGGGTCCGGGTCGTACAGTCCCTCAAGGTCCCAGCCACGGTCGTCCGGGAAGCCCGAGATCGCGTCGCGGCCTACGGCCAGTAGCTCCCAGAACGACTCTGGGGATGTCACTCCGCCCGGGAAGCGGCAGGACATCCCCACGATGGCGATCGGTTCTGAGGAGGCGGCGATCAGGTTCTGGTTTTTACGTCGAAGCCTTTCGATCTCCTTGAGGGATGCCCGGAGGGCGTCGGCGACCTTCTCGTCAGCTGAAGTCACCACGATGTGAATTCCCTCTCCATGTGAGAAACAGAAGGCTCAGACGTCATGTTGGCAGGGGCTGCCGCGGCTCAGGGCGCCGAGTGTTTCGACCTGATTCCGCGTCAGCGGCTTCCGGAGATTTTCGTTCTCCCCGTGCTCTCCCTGCGTTTTCGCCGCGTACGAGACACATGTCGCACTGTGCGAAATTCACCACCAGGCGAGGTCACCACGATCTCCAAAAACCCGCTCGTCATGGGCTGGGCATTCTCAAATGGCGGCCGAACCTCAGTGTCAGGGCATGAGGACGTCGCAGAATCCAAAAGATCCCCATCAGGTTGGCCTTGCGGGAGCGGTCTGGCAACCCCCTATTCGGTAGGGGATTCTGGAATTCGTACGTATATGGCACTGCGGCGAGGATCTGGCCTGGCTATGGACCGTAAGCGACCGGTTGAGACTGGAGATGGCCGGATGGGGCGGTGGGTGATCGGCGAGTGTGGTGGTGTGAACGTGTGTGCGCCGTTCCGGTGTCGACGAATCCGCGGTTCTAGTGGATTGCGGGAGGGTGGATAAGGGTTGGTAAGGGTTGAGGGCCTCGACTCCGGTGGGTACGGTCAACCCTTGCGCGACCTGCGAGCGCGCGGCGCGTAGACGATATGACGGGTCGAAGGCGTATGGCGGGTCGAACGGGGGTTCCCGCGACACGGGGAACGTGAATCGGCGGGCCTCGCCCCAGAGTGCAGAATTCGTCTCGCCGACTTCCCATGGGGTCAGGACCGAAAGGATTCTGACGGACGCCAGAGACTGCACCAGAAAATCCACCGGTGTTTCCGCTGGAACGCGGTTCGTACGGTTCGCAGAGCAAGACGGGTTCCCCCAGCCGCCCGCATGCGTTCCCGTTATGGTTCATTCCACGGGCAGTTGAACTGGTCCCGCCCGGAGTGTTGTGAATACAGGAGGGCTCAATGACGCGTATGGACTTTCCCGCCGGCGACGAAGTCGGCGCGCTGTACGACCAGATCCATCCGTTCTCGGACCGGCTCTTCGTCGGGCAGAACATGCATTTCGGCTACTGGTCGGGCCCCGAGGACAACAGCAGTGCTCTTGAAGCCCAGGACCGGCTCACCGACATGATGATGGAACGCGTGCCGCTCACCCCCACCGGCCGGTTTCTTGACGTTGGATGCGGTCTGGGAGGCCCGACCGTGCGCTATGCCCGGGCTACAGGTGCCCATGTCGCGGGTGTCACCGTCAGTTCCTGTCAAGTGGCGGCGTGCCAGGAGCTGGCGCGCAACGAAAAGCTCGACGACTGCGTGGAATTCCATCTCGCGGACGCCACCGACAGACTGCCGTTCGAGGACGAGTCGTTCGACGCCGCCTGGGCGCTGGAAAGCTTCCCGCACATGGACCGGGCCGCCGCCCTGCGGGAGATCGCCCGTACGCTGCGTCCTGGTTCACGGCTGGCCCTGACGGACTTCCTCCGGCCCGAAGAGCACACCGAGAATCTCAGCAGCATGCTGGAAGACGTGCGGAAGCAGTGGAAGATCACGCTGGTCAGCCACGACGAATTACTGGCGCTCCTGGATGCGGCCGGGTTCGACGTCGTAGAGACACTCGACATCAATGCGAACACGGCACGACATGGAGAGATGCTCGCCCAGCAGCTGAGCGAGACATACGGCGAGCAGGTGATGGAGGACCTTCCGGGAGCCAATGACGTGCCCGGGACGTACGTGATGCTCACCGCCAGAAAGCGGTGAGATGCCGCTCTCCCCGACTATGTGGGCCCGACTCGCGGTAAAGGCGAAGGAGTTCAGAGGCGATGGTGCAGGAAACCGGCGCGGTGTCTCCCATGGTGTGGATGCTTCGGGCGGCTGACAAGGGCGCACTGGCGGCCAGAGCCAACTCCCTGCGGCAGTACCTGACCACCCGGACCGACTGGTGCCCCACGGACGTGGGCCGCACGCTCGCCAGGGACGCGCTCGACGGGACGACGCGCGCGGCCCTGGTCGCGGAGGACCGCGACGGTTTCCTGGAGCGGCTGGCGGCACTCGCCGAGGGGCGCGGGGCGCTCGGCCTGGTCGAGGGCCAGGGCACCGCTGGCCCGATCGCCTTCGTGTTTCCCGGCCAGGGCACGCAGTGGCCTGGCATGGCACGCGAACTGCTCGACGCCTCACCGGCGTTCCGGGCCCGGATGGACGACTGCGCCCAGGCGCTGGAACCGTTCATCGACTGGTCGCTCATGGACGCGGTGCGCGGTGACCCCGGCGCACCCGGCATGGACCGCGCGGATGTCGTGCAGCCCGCCCTGTTCGCCGTGATGGTGTCCCTGAGCGCGCTGTGGAACAGCTATGGCGTACGTCCTGACGCGGTGCTCGGCCACAGCGTGGGCGAGGTCACGGCTGCCGCCGTCTCCGGCGCCCTGTCCCTGGAGGACTCCGCGCGGGTGGTGGCCCTCTGGAGCCAGGCGCAGGCGACGCTCGCGGGGCGCGGCGAGATGATCTCGGTGCTGGCCTCGGTGGACGAGGTGGAACCACGGCTGGCGCGCTGGGACGGCCGCCTGGTGATCGCCGCCGTCAACGGACCCCGGTCGCTGATCGTCTCCGGCGACGCCGACGCGGCGGCGGAGATGCTGACGGACTTCTCCGCGGCGGGAGTACGCGCCCGGAAGATCATAGTGGGGCTCGCGGCGCACTCCGCGCACATCGACGAGATCCTCCCGCGCGTGCGAACGGACCTGGCGCCGATCCAGGCACGCCCCGCCCCCCTCCCGTACTACTCCGCACTGGCCGGAGATCTGCTTCCCGTCCCCCGGCTCGACGCCGACTACTGGTGCCGCAACCTGCGCGGCACCGTACGGTTCGAGCAGGCCACGCGGGCCCTGCTGCGCGACGGGTACGGGGTGCTGCTTGAGGTCAGCCCGCACACCGTCCTGACCTCCGCCCTTCAGGCCAGCGCCGAAGCGGCCCGCGGCGGCGCCCTCGTCTGCGGGACGCTGCGCCGGGACCAAGGCGGCCGGGCGCGGTTCCTCACCTCGCTCGGTGAACTGTGCGCCCACGGTGTCGTCCCCGACTGGGACGCGGTGTTCGCCGGACACGGCGGGCCGGGGATGGAGCTGACGCTGGACCTCGAAGCGGTGCTCGAAACGGTGAGCGCGTACGACACCGGGACGGTCGGGGTCCCGCTGCCGGACCGGCTGGCCGGGTTGCCGGGGAGCGAGCAGCGTGCGGAGCTGCTGGCACTGGTGGGCCGAGAGGTCGCGGCGGTGCTGGGGAAGCCCGGCGCGGTGAGCGCCGGCCGGTCGTCGGCCTCCTTCCTCGACCTCGGCGTTGACTCCGTGACAGCGGTGGAACTGCGCCACCGCATCGTCGCGGCGACCAGCGTCCCGTTCCCCGCCACGCTGGTGTTCGACTATCCGACTCCCGCGGCGCTGGCGGAGTTCCTGCATGCCGCGCTCGTCGGCGCCGACCGGGACACCGCCGCAGGTCCGGCGACGCCTCTGGCCGTGGACCCCGTCGACCCCGTGGAACCGGTGGCGATCGTGGGCATGGCGTGCCGCTATCCCGGCGGCGTGTCCACCCCCGAGGAGCTGTGGCGACTGGTGTCCGACGGCGTCGACGCCGTCACGGCGTTTCCGGCCAATCGGGGCTGGGACGTCGATGGCGCGTACGATCCGGAACCGAGCGTGCTGGCCCGGTACTACCAGCGCGAAGCCGGCTTCCTCCACGACGGGGACCAGTTCGACGCCGCGTTCTTCGGCATCGCGCCACGCGAGGCGCTGGCGATGGACCCCCAGCAGCGGCTGCTGCTGGAGACGGCATGGGAGGCTGTCGAACGGGCGGGGATCGAGGTGCCGTCGCTGCGCGGCAGCCGGACCGGGGTGTTCGTCGGCGCGATGACCATGGACTACGGCCCCCGCCTGGACGAGGGCGCCGAGTCCGCCGGCCATCTGCTGACCGGCAACACCGGCAGCGTCGCCTCCGGTCGGCTGGCCTACACCCTGGGCCTTGAGGGAGCGGCGATCACCGTGGACACCGCCTGCTCCTCCTCGCTGGTCGCCCTGCACCTGGCCGTTCAGGCCCTGCGGCACGGCGAATGCGGGCTCGCGCTCGCCGGAGGCGCGACGGTCATGTCGACGCTGGGCATGTTCGTGGAGTTCTCCCGGCAGCGGGCACTGGCCCCCGACGGCCGGTGCAAGGCGTTCGCCGCCGGAGCCGACGGCTTCGGACTCGCTGAGGGAGTGGGAACCCTGCTGCTGGAACGGTTGTCGGACGCCCGGCGCAACGGCCACCCCGTCCTCGCGGTCGTACGGGGATCAGCGGTCAACCAGGACGGTGCCAGCAACGGCCTGTCGGCGCCCAACGGGCCGTCGCAGCAACGAGTGATCCGCGAGGCACTGGCCAACGCGGGAGTGTCGCCGGCCGACGTGGACGCGGTGGAGGCGCACGGGACCGGCACCAAGCTGGGCGATCCGATCGAGGCACAGGCCCTGCTGGCGGCCTACGGGCAGGGCCGCCCCGCCGACCGGCCGCTGTGGCTGGGATCGCTGAAGTCCAACCTCGGCCATACGCAGGCCGCGGCCGGTGTGGCAGGTGTGATCAAGATGGTGCAGGCCCTGCGCCACGGAGTGCTGCCCAGGACACTGCACATCGACGAGCCCTCGCCCTATGTGGACTGGTCCTCCGGCGCACTCAGGCTGCTCGAAGAACCGCGGGCCTGGCCGTGCGAGGGACACACCCGCAGGGCAGGGGTGTCGTCCTTCGGTATCAGCGGCACCAACGTGCACGTGATCCTGGAACAGGCACCACCGGAGCCCGCCGCACCCACAGCCGGGAAGACGGGCCAGGCCGCGGTGCTCGACCCGTCAGTGGTGCCATGGCTGCTCTCCGCCAAGACCGAAGAGGCGCTACGAGAACAGGCACGCCGACTCCTCAGCACCGTGCTGGCCGACGCCGCGCCGGGTGCCGAGGTTCCGCGTCCCAAGACGCGGGGGTCGGCTGTCGGCTGAGCCCAGCGCGGAGAGGCCACCGGACGGCTCAGCGGTCGTTGGGCTGGGCGGACACATCGCGCAGGGCGCGCCCATTGGCTCCCGTGGGTGCGGGTGTCTCCGCGGCGTCCTGCTCACGCACATCCCGGTCTGCTTCCCGGTGGGCGTCGGTGTGGCCTTGCCCGGCTTCGGCGGGTCCCCAGAACTGCTGCGCCCAGCGACGCATGAGCATGATGGGACCATCCCCCGCAGCGATCTTCGGGTAGGCGGCGGGCCGCCGGTTCTCCCAGATCTCGTAGTCCTGTTTCACCTGCCTCTTGGTGACGAAGCGGACCATGTGGGAGAGGGCGGGCGCGAGCGCGGCCCCCGCCCGCGAGCCGATCCTCGCGGATGTCGTCAGCCTGAGACGCACGCGACCGGGGTCCTCCGGGGTGAGCGCGGCCGCCTGCGCCAGCTGGAGGTCGAACGCCGGAACCGTCACCACCGAGGAGACGAGCCCGATGCCGCTGCACGTGAACTCCGCGGTTCCCTGGACCTCCTTGAGCGACCTGAGCCGGTGAAGTTTCTTCTCCTTGAAGAACCCCAGCTCCTCAACCCCCGCGAGGTTCACGGAGACCCTCATGTACGGGCCGTCAGAGACCGTCGAGACCAGGTTGATCGCCGTGTTGTGAACAGGCCCGAAGTGCCCGGTGTCGACGAGGTTCTCGACGAGGTCTTCCGGGTTGCCCGAGGAGGCGATCTGGAACGCGGTGGGTTGGGTGAATCCGTCGGTGGGGAGCTTCGCGGGCTCCCAGGTCGGCGGGGTGCCGCTCTCGTGGTGCCAGGCGAAGATCAGGCCGTTGGCCTCGAAGGTGGGGATGAGGGTCAGGGAGGCACGGGGCGGAGGCTTCCCGTAGGGCGTACGCACGCAGTCGCCTGAAGGGCCGAACGAGAAGTGGTGGAAGGGGCAGACGATATTCTCCCCGGCGACCCGCCCGCCATGCCCGAGGTGGGCTCCCAAGTGCGGACAGTACGGGCGGGTGCCGCGTAACTGGCCGTCGCTGGTGCGGTAGACGACGACATCCTCGCCTGCGAGCCGCCCGGTGAAGACCCGGCCGGACGCCACCTCGCCGCTGCACGCGACGGGGAACCAGCCGTTGGGGTAGCGATGTGTCTCGGTGGGCATCGTTTTCCTCACTCTTCTCTAGCTCTTCTCTGGTTCTTCTCGCGTGTCGATCAGGAGGCATGCGGGCTTGGCGGTGACGCGGGCCGTCTCACGAACTCCTCGTAAGAGGCAGCCGAGAACGCGCTGACACCCAGTTCAGAGGCCCTTTCGGCGTCAGTCCCTTTCGGCGTCGGAGCTCGGTGCCTCAAGCGCCATTTCGACAAGGCTGTCGAGATCCATGGAGTCGAGGATCTCCGTCGGGTCATCCTGAGCCGGATGGGATGTCTTCCCGTGCACGTCGGCGAGGTGCAGCAGGGGCTCCAGCAGCCCAGCCGCCCGCAACTCACCCAGGGGGATGGACGCCATGGCTTCACGGATGTCGCTCTCGTGGCCTGCGGAGTAGTCGGCGCCCAGACGGCCGTTTCCGTTACGGTCCGAGGCCGGGCAGAGGTCGGAGAAGGCGGCACTCAGCACGTGGCGGGCGAGCGCGTCGGGCGCGGGGTAGTCGAAGATCAACGTGGCCGGTAGCTGAAGGCCCGTCGCCGCTGTCAGCCGGTTTCGCAGGTCCACGGCGGTCAACGAATCGAAACCCGACTCCAGGAATCCACGATCCGCCGGTACTGCTTCTGGGTTGCGATGCCCCAGGGCGGTGGCGGCCTGGCTTCGGACGAACTGGAGAACCGCCGGCTCGCGCTTGTCAGATGGCAGAGCGATGAGCCGCTGGTGCAACGTGCTGGACGGGCCGGCGGGAGCGGCTGCCTCGGGTGCGGCGGTCTGGGCGCGAGCCTCGGGAATCTCGGAGACCAGGGGATGGGGGTGCGTGGCGGTGAGGCTGGGGACGAGGTCGGCCCAGTCGATGTCGGCGATGGTGACGCAGGCGCCATGCCGCTGCGCATGCTGGAGGGCCACGGTGGCGAGACCGGGCGGGAGGGGGATGAGGCCATGGCGCGGAACGTGTCGATGGGAGTTGGTGGAGGCGGCCATGCCCACGTCGGCCCACGGTCCCCAGGCGACGGAGGTCGCGGGGAGGCCGGCGGCGTGGCGGTGGTGGGCCAGGGCGTCGAGGTAGGCGTTGGCGGCGGCGTAACCCGCCTGACCGGGACTGCCCCAGGTGGCGGCGGCCGACGAGAAGAGGACGAAGTTGGAGAGGGGAAGATCCCGGGTGAGGAGATGGAGGTTGTCGGCTGCTTCCTTCTTGGCACGCAGCGTTGCCGCCACCTGTTCCGAGGTGGTGTTGGCGAGAGTGGCGTCGTTGAGGACACCGGCGGCGTGAATGACGCTGGTCAGGGGGAGGTCGGCGGGGACGGCCGCGAGGACCTGGGCGAGGGTGCCCTGGTCGGCGGCGTCGCAGGCGGTGATGGTGACGCGCGCCCCGAGTTCGGTCAGCTCGGCACGGAGTTCGGCCGCGCCGGGAGTATCGGGGCCGCGGCGGCTGACCAGGAGGAGGTGGGGGGCGCCTTGGGCGGCGAGGTGTCGGGCGACCTGAGCCCCGAGAGCGCCGGTGCCGCCGGTGATCAGCGTGGTGCCCGCGGAGTTCCAAGCCGGCGGAGCGACTGAGGAAGGGGCAGCGGCGTGTCGGAGACGCGGCGTGTGAAGGCCCTGAGGGCGCACGGCCAGTTGGTTCTGCCTGTCGGGGTGATCGCTCGGGGCGGTGATGTGCCGGAGGGCGGTGGTGAGATGGGTGTCGGGATACCCGGTCATGGCGGGGTGGTCGATGAGGCCGCCCCACTGGTGAGGCTGTTCGAGGGCGGCGGTACGGCCAAGGCCCCAAACGAGCGCATGAGCCGGGTGGTTGAGCGCGTCATGGTCGCTCACACTGACGGCGCTTTGGGTGACGCACCACAGCGAAGCGGCCGGTCGCGCGGTACTGACGGCGTGGATGAGCGCGAGTGTCGCGTGAGTGCCGACCGGGGCCGCCGGGTGCACGGGGTGGGGCTCCCCATCGAGGGCGAGGAACGACAGGATGCGCGTCGGTGCCGTGGCCGCGGCACCGAGTTGGCCCGCGAGGTCGTCCGGATCGGCAGCGGCGGCGTTGACGGCGAGGACCTGGTGAGGGATGCCGTGATGGCGGAGGGTGCGGAGCCAGGCGGCGACTGGTTCGCTGTCGCCGTAGCCCTCGGGGACGACCAGCAGGAACCGGTGGTCGGTCGCCGGACCACTCGGGAGCGGCGGGGGCGGAGGCGCGGGCTTCCAGGCGATGTCGTAGCACCAGCCGTCGATGGTGGAGGACTCACGTTGTTGGCGGTGCCACTGGGAGAGCATGGGCAGCACGGCGCCGAGACTGGAGTGCTGCTCGGTGTCCTGCGGCTGTAGGGCTGCTGCGACGGTGGCCAGGTCCTGCTGCTCGATCGCCTCCCAGAACCGGTTCTCCCCCTCACCCCGAGCCGTAACGGAACCCGTACCGGCGAGAGCAGGAGGAGCCTCCAGCCAGTAGCGCTGGCGTTGGAAGGCGTAGGTGGGCAGCTCCACCCGCCGCACGTCTTCCCCGGCCAGTACCTGCTCCCACGCCAC
>NZ_JBWLKN010000061.1:0-8512 GCF_059026195.1 Streptomyces sp. A01
ATGTGACCGTTCGCGATAGTTGACGGATGCGGCGAGGCATCGGCGCTGGTCGCTCACCGACTGTTCAACGTAGTTGGCGGAGCCTGTTCCCGATAGTTGGCGATTCCGGGGCTTAGCTGCTCACGGAGCGTTGCTGCTGGCGTCGTCTCTCCCACGAGGTGAGGTTTCTGTCGGCTGCCTGCCGCAGCAGGTCAGCCACCTCCTTCCATGTGCGATCAGGCGGAGACAAGAGGCGTTGGATGATCTTGGAATCCTGTCGGGTGAACGTCCGGCCCTCGGGCGAGCAAAGCGGCAGGAAGCACGGTGCGAGTTTCCATTCGCTGCCCGTGAGGAGTGACCAGACGAACGCGGAGGAGCACTCGCGGAACTGGTGGTCTGACCGAACGATCCTCGTAGTGGGGATGGTGCGGCAGATCTTGTTCCAGATTGTGGTGGAGAGGCTCCAGGACTTAAAAGACTCGCGGTGCTGCCTGTAGTCGACCCGCTGAGGCAGAGCGGCGATGTGTTCGGCGAGCTGTTCAAGGGCGCCGGCCAGGTCGTAGGGCTTCTTCTGGAAGATCGGACGGAGGGGATGTAGCGGGGCGGGGAATGGGCCGAGCCAGTTGGTGGGGATGCCGAGGAATCGGGCGGCTTCGTCCATGCGCATGCCGGTGACAGCTTGGACGAGTTGAACCGCTACTGCTCTTCGCAGCCCGTTGGTCTGCGGTGATCGTGGCAGGGACTTCGGACGGGAGGCCTGGCTGAGGAGGGTGAACCACTCGTCGGGGAGGTGCTGAGGGATGTTCTCGGCCCGGTAGCCGCGTGCGCGGACGGGGATGACGCAAGCGGTCCGATCGGCCTGGTCGGACGAGCCGGGAGGGTGTTGGGCGGGAAAGCGCCGTCTGAAGGCGTTGTCGATCTCGTGCCGGATCAAGGGGGAAGCGTCGCGTTGCAGTGTGACCCATGTTGCGCCCCAGCGGCGATCGGGGGTCTCCGGTGCGTGCTCAAGCAGGGAGATCAGGGTCTCTCGCAGTTGGTGGACGGGTTGCCGGAGGTGGGTGTCAGCGATGGTGAGCAATGCGGCCGTGGCCGCTGAGGAACGCGGTTCGGTGCTCCAGAGGCTGGGGTGGCGGCTTCCGCGGTGAGGTGGTTTGCCGCCCACGGATTCGGTCGCCTGCTGCTGGGCGGCATAGTGCTCGTCAAGGGCTGCCGTCAGCACGTGGGGAAGATGGGTCGCGTCTGCGGTGTGTGGCCAGGTCGCGTTGACGATCGAGGCCATGACCTGCAGGTCCGCGAACCTGTGGAAGGCGATCTGGGGAGTCGTGGATGGGCTGAGCCAGTCGAGGATTTTGCGCTGCAAGCCGGTCAGTTCGGGGCTGAGGCGGATCTGGGTGAGGCTGCTGCTGTCGTCGAGCCTGTGACCGCAGAATGTTCTCCCGCCATTGGTGCTGGTGCTGCTGTTGCGGCATTGGAGGGGGTGAAGTCCTGTTGTCGTTGGTGACGGAACGAGTTTGAGGCGGCCCTCGGGGTGTCGGCTCTGGGCGGCATACCGGCAGGCAGGGCATGTGCCTTGGAGCAGGACCTGGTGTTCCGGGCAGGCGAAGACGACGGGCAGGTGCCAGAGGAGCTTCCATGCGCCTCCGTGTCGTTCCTGGATCACTGACCCGTCGCCCTTGAGGCAGGCCGGGCAGTAGCGGGTGGAGCCGACCAGGAGCCAGGAAGGGAAGATGCTCCGGGCGCGGGGCGGGTCGTCCGGTTGTCGTGTGAGGGCTTCGGCGACGGGGGGACAGCGGCGGAGATAGGGCAGGAGCGTGAGCTGCTCGGCGGCCGCGGTGGACATGCGGGTGGCGTGCGCGAATGCGGAGACCTCGGGGGGCTCCATCATGAGCAGGTGGCGGACGGGTGACATTGCGCTTGTGACGCGATAGCGGGTCAGGCCCGTACGCCAGGTGACGTTGCTGGGTGCGACGTGCAGTCGATGGGACAGCCGCAGGATGAACCCGGCCATGCTCTCTCCCGGCAGCGGGATCAGGCTGCGGGGCATGGGTTCGGCGGGCGGTCGCTGCATCAACTCGCTGCTTCCGCAGGGGCTTCGGGGTCAACGCGGGGCCCGCGGTCGTCGAAGACGGTATTGCGTGCCCCGCGCGTCTTCTTGATGACCTTCTTGCCGTCGTCCGGCTCGGCGGGGGCCGCTGCTGGTGCCGGCCCGGCCTCCTCGGCGGGGATATCCCGGCCGATGATGATCTCGTCGAGCAGGTTCTCGGTGATGTTCTCTTTGCCGGTGGCCATGGCTTCCTGAGCGCCCTCCTCAAGAAGCCGGCCGAGTAGACCGATGACCCCACTGGTGCGGTTCATCAGGTATTCGGGCATCGAGCCGTTCGTGAGCATGCCCTTCTTCGCCTTCAAGAGCCGCAGGTGGGCCTCGGCTCCTCGCAGGTGCTTCAGGAACGCCTGGATCTGGGAGGGTGTCGAGTAGGAGAAGCGGTCGATTTCCACGAGTTCGAAGCGCCGCTCGATCTGGGTGACTTCGAGGCCGTGGACGCGTGTGGTCTCCAGCGGTGGCAGCAACCATTGGCGGTCGCGGCGGCTGAAGTGGGCTTCCCGCAGCAGGCCGGTGCCGGGGATGTTGACTCCGGTGAGGATGAGCGTGACGTTGAAGCTCATCAGGGCCCGGATGAGGTCGAGAACGTCCTGATCGTCGGCGCGGTGCATCCGCAGTCGGTTGATGTCGTCGATGATCAGAACCTTGACCCCGTGGTCTCGCAGGCAGTCGGCGACCAGTTGGATCAGTTGAGGGAGCGTGAATTTCCAGCGTTCGGGCCCGAAGAAGTTCAGGATTGACTCGCAGAGACTCTTCGGGGTGGCGGTGACGGGCGTTTGGACATAGATGACCGGTGCGTGCAGGTCCGACGTGCCCGGGATGGACTCGGGGTCGAGGTGGTGGTGGAAGTCCAGCCACTGGTCCTCGAATGCCGCGGCAACGGAGCAGACCGTGGCGGTCTTGCCGTGATTGCCCCAGCCGCTGACCATCACGCCCGGCATCGTGGGGCTGTTGCGCCGAAGCGTGTTGCCCTGAAGGCGCCGGTCGATCAGCCGCGTCACGCCTTCGAGCATCGGCGTTTCCTGGATCGGCAGGTTCACGTTGGTCAGACGCCGGTAGATGTCGTAGTCCGAGCGTCTGTCGGCCGGCAGCAACTTGTATTGCCTGATGGTGAGCCCAGGCGGCGGGATGAACTGGTCGCGGGTGGTGCGGTAGTGCTGCCAGCCGGTGAAGGAGTGCCGGTGCGATTCGGGGCCAAGGATCATGGCGGCGATCTGGCGGCGGGAGGGCAGTCCGTCCAGCCGCCCTGCCGAGAGGTCGTCGAGCCTCACACGTTCTCCTCGGTGTCGGCCGTGTCCTCATCCGCGTCTTCGTCGCCCGCCAGAACGGACGGCATCAGGAACAGGTGGCGGCTTTTGAGTGATTCGTTCAGGAGCCGGGGCACGGACGTGTCGGCGGTGACGGCGGCCTCGCGGCGGCGGCGCCGGTCGGCGGTCACGGCCTGACCGACCGTGCGGGCCTGTTCCTGCCAGTCCTCCGGCTCGGCAGGCCGACCCGCGATCCGGTCGGCGGCGGCCGTCTCGGCGCGGGAGATCTCCCGCGAGCGGGCGATGCGGGCTCGCTTCTGCGATTTCTTCTTCGCCGCGTTCCCCTTCTCCTGCTTTTCGTCTCGCTGGGTCGGCCACTGATCGACGGGTGCCACCTCGCCGAGGATCTCCAGCAGCAGCGACAGAAGGTCGGCGTCCGAGCGAGGAGCGAGTCGGCGCTGACGCGCGGTTGCCAGCACTTCGGCTGCGGTCTTGTCAGAGAAGGCCGGGACCTCGCCTTCCGGGGGAAGCCCGGTCCACCGCAACACATGCCAGGTCTCGTGATCATCCGGGTCCTGGAAGAAGACCCGGCGCCGGTCCCGGCGGTCGCTGCGGACGACCCACTTGCCGGCGTGCCTGCCGCCCCGGCCCGAGGGCCGCAGGAACCTGGGCTCCTGTAGAAGGTCGGCGTAATACCAGAGCCCGAGGATCTTCACTCCGCGGCGGGGATGAACTTGGACATGGTGCTTGGGCAAGACCTTGTAGTAGAGCTCAGGGCCGGGGATCTGCATCGACCAGCCGCCCTGGTGCATGGCCGCGGCGAACAGTGAGTTGGGGCTGTGGTCCTCCTCCGGCCCCCAGGACGGCGCGTATTCACCGAGCCGGTGGTTCTGCCAGACCTTCACGATCCAGGTCGCGATGACGTGTTCCATCTGTGAGCAGGTCATCACCGCGTCGGCCTCCGGGTCGGCGCCGCGGTCAGCGACGTCCGTGCCGGTGAAGCCCAGCAGATGCTCGAACAGCATGGTCTTGAAAGCGGAGAACGCGCGCTCGACGGCGAACTTGTCGCTGGCCCGGAAGGCGCGGGCCGGCAGGATGTTGCAGCCCAGGCTCCGTTCCGCCTCCACCAGGTCGTGGTTCTTGTAGACGCTTCCGTGGTCGGTGGTCACCGTCTCCGGTGCGAAGAAGGGAAGGGCCGCGACGTCGTGTCCGGCGAACTCCGCGATCACCTCGGATGGCACCCCTGGATAGGGCCATTCCATGTCCTGGCCCCAGCCCTCGCGCATCGGCAGGGGCAGCATCACGTCCCTGAGCAGCATCGCGACATCGACCGACGTATCGGACTCCAGCGTCAGCCTGAAAGCCGGGGCAGAGTGGGTGTAGAGATCGAGCCCCAGCGTCAGGGTGGCCGACACTGCCTCGCCGAACACGCTCTCCCTCAGCTTGACCGGCATCGGCGTGGAGTCCAGTGCGATCACCTGCCCCGGGCGGTGGACAACCAGTCGCCGTCCGACGTCCGCGTCCTCGGCGTCCTCAGCCGAACGGGCGTAACGGGCCCGGGCCCCGCCGCTTCCGAACCATTCCCGCCAGACCCGCATCAAGGTGATCCGCGACGGGATGTCCTTGACAGGAAAGGACGGGAAGGTCTCCCGGATGTACTGGTGCATCAGGCGATGCCGGGCGGCCATGGTGATCGAAGACCGGTTTCTGCACTCCCTCTTCACCGCGAAGATCGCTTTGCGGACTTCCTCTGTGACACTGGGATGGCCCCCGCTGCGGCGGGTCCAGCGGCCGTCTGCGCAGGCCAGCAGCAGGCTGTCTCCGGATCTCGCGGACAGACGCTCCAACGTTCGCTCGCTCATGAACCGAATCCCCAGCATCTCGGCCTCCTGGCGAGGCATCGCCTTCAGCTCGGCTGCCTTTGCCCGGCGACGCTCGCTCAGCGACGTCCGCTCGGGGTCGTAGGCAGGCCGTGGTTCACCGGGCCGGGCCTGGTCGGCCCGGCCGTCCCTGAAGCCTGACTCCGCCTCCAGCACGTGCTCGGCCCTGATCCGGGCCCGCTTGAGCTGCCCTTCGGTCAGGTCGACCAGCGACCTCGCCTGCCGGCCGACGGGGACGAACGTCGTCGGCCGGTTCGCCGAGACCCTCGCATCCGGGTGGTGGATCAGCCAGCGGATCGACCTCGTCTCCTCACGGCCCTCACCATCCGTCAGGACGAACCGGCTGAACTGAGGCTCCGCTGCCGTCACCGTCCACTCGACGCCGTTCAACTGCAGCACGCTGCCGATTTCCATGTCCAGCAGACCGTGCCCCGCAGCCATCACGACCCCCCGGCCGCTGCGCGGCCCCGCCAGATCAACGAACCATCCCCCAGCGGATTGCCCAGATCGACACCGAGCCTCCGCCACCACAGCAGGTGAGTAGCGTGCGCACGAGCGACGGCCGGAAGGCGTGTTCCCTCCACCAGGTCGCCGAACCTGTCCACCCCGCGTGCAACAGCGTCCTCAAGCTCTCGCTGGAGGCCCAGCTGATCGACCAGTGGCCGACGCTGCGACGACAGGTGGTCGAGCACGCTGTGGACGTGCGGCCGCCAGCCAGCCGCGACCGAATATCGCCAGCCGCAGGCCGCCGCTGACTGTGCCGTTGCCGCGAACTTCATCGCGTCGTCATCCTCGATCAGGCCCTCGGGGCGGACGTCGAACAGCCACAGCCCTCCGTCGGGCATCACCGCAAGAAAGTCCGGGACGTGCCACCTCTTGCCTTCGCTGCTGTCAAAGTCGAGGCGGAACGGCTGCGGCAGGACTTCAGCGACCCCGAAGTAATCCAGCGCCAGCAGAAGCTGTTGCTCTTCCAGCGACTCGAACCCGTGAAGCCGACCCGTCGACACCATGAACTGCAGACCTGGCCGGTGCCCCTGATCAGCTCGCCACGTGAACCCCCGGATCATCCTGGACGACAGCACCGGCACCGAGGCCATGTCACGCACGGGCCAGGTCACCTTGCCCTCCCCGACCCGCCACGTCACTGCCCATCGACGCGGCCACCCGTCGTCCGTAACCAGCCTCGACTCGAACTCGGCAAGGCCGACGTACGGCGTGAGCAGATCACTGAGTACGCATGAATCGGAACGGATCAAGACAGGCGATGGACGGAGCACCCATCCAGAGCAGCACGGAATTCCCTACAGTCGGCACGGATCACCGCAGTTGTCCTTAACTGTCCCTTATCCGAACTACTGGGGGTGTCCCGTGATCAGGTGACGGAACGATCAGTCCCGAGGGGAAGGGTGGGTATGGGGCCGGGCAACGGCTGCGAACTGCACGGGTGTTAGTTTCCTTCCCGTGTTGGAACACCAGGACGAGACCAGAACGGCCTACGACGGGGTTGTCGAGCTGTATGCGTCGATGTTCGCCAATCGGCTGGAGACGCAGCCGTTCGCGCGGAACATGATCGGCACCTTCGCCGAGCTCGTGCGTGGGACGGGGAACCTGCGTGCAGCCGACGTCGGGTGCGGGCCCGGACATCTGACGGCTATGCTGCACGACTTGGGGCTGGACGCCTTCGGGCTCGACCTCTCCCCGGCCATGGTCGACCACGCCCGGCGGGCCCATCCGGCGCTGCGGTTCGACGAAGCGCGAATGGAGGCCCTGCCGGTCGAAAACGGCACGCTCGGCGGAGTGCTGGCCCACTACTCGATGATCCATACCCCACCTGGGGAATTGCCCGCACTGCTCGCCGAGCAGGTGCGTGTCCTGGCACCAGGGGGCCTGCTCCTTGTGTCCTTCTTCGGGACCGAAGGACCGGAGCCGGTCCGCTTCGACCACAAGGTGACGCCCGCCTATAGCTGGCCGGCCGAGCGGTTTGCCGAGTTGCTGGCCGGGGCCGGGCTCGTCACGGTTGCTCGGTTGCTCCACGACCCGGCCTCCGAGCGGGGCTTCCTCGACGCCCACTTGTTGGCCCGCCGCCCCTAGAACGTGCCCCGTGGCCTGGGACGGAGTGGTGTAGATCATCCGCGTGGATGAAGTTCGCCTGAAGCCCCACGTGCGGGACTGGTTCACTGCTCGTCGGCAGCCTCCACAATCGCGCGGAGGCGCGACAGGCATTCGCTGACGAAGGCGGGATAGGCGCCCCAGTAATACGACACCCCGCTGATTCCGACGGCGATGGCCCACGCCCGGGCACGCAACCACGTCACGTCGTCGAGGCTTATGGCGTCCCAGTACGCCTGTCGCGCCCCGGATGGAAGGTCCCACAGAGGCGAGTGCTCGGCATCGGGAAAGCCGACTGAGAGGCATCCGAAGTCGATGACCGCGCGCAGCTTCCCCTGCTGAACCAGAAGGTTGGTGGGTTTGAGGTCGCCGTGGAGCCACACCTGTCGGCCGGATGGCTCGGGCAGGGCGAGCGCGCTCTGCCACAGGTGTCGCAGGCGCGCGATGTCGAGGTCGAGACCCTGGATCGTTCGGCAGTCGTCGAAGCACCCACTGATCCACCGGTCACAAACTTGTAAGCCACCTCCGCGGTACCAGCTGAGCTCGCCTTGACTAGCGGCTCCCATGAGGGGGATGGAGTGCAGCCTCTGCACGATCGCTGCCAGGTCTGCCCCGAAGGCGGGCCAATCGGTGACCGATCCCAGGTCGGCTTCATCGCCATCGATCCAGCGGTAGACCGACCAGACGAGCGGGAAGGCGGAATTCGGAGTACCGGCGTGCACCGGCTCCGGGATGCGACAGGAAAGATGCGGCGCCAGCCGCGGCAGCCACGTCTGTTCCTTCTGTACCGCCTTTGCGTTGTCCGGTGTGCGCGGCAGCCGTACGAGCAACTGGTTGCCGAGCCGATACATCGTGTTGTCCGTGCCCGCACCGGCCGGCGAGATGGGGAGGGCGGCCCATTCCGGGCGCTGTTCCCGCAGAAGCGCCCGGACGACGGCCTCATCCACACCGATCTCGTTCTCATGAAGTGTCACGGTGACAGCCTTCGGCCCGGGCTTCGCCGCCGCCAGTGAATTACCCAAGACAGTCGCCGCTCAGAGCACGATCCGCTGAGGATCCGCCGTGTCAGGTGTGAGACCGAGTGAGAATCTGGCAGTTCCAGTGGGACAGGACAGTAACTCTGCGTAAGTTGATCGCTCTCTGATGTCGGCTCGCCAACTATCGCGGACATCCGCCAACTATCGCGAACGGTCACA
>NZ_JBWLKN010000062.1:0-8376 GCF_059026195.1 Streptomyces sp. A01
ATCACCGCGGACACACCGCGCTGAAAGGCCAACCACCCGCCAGCCGCGTCCCCAACCTCACGGGTCAGTACACCTAGTCGGCCCCGCACCCGCGGGGATGGCCCCACTTCCTTCAGAGGGTCTGCGAAACCCTCTGGTCTGCTCCCCGCATCCGCAGGGATGGTCCCAGGTCTACGAGGCTGTTTCTCAAGTCGATGGGTGGTTGATAGGTATCGGCTGCGCGGAGGCATGAGTCGGAAGAGAGAGCGGTCGGGCTGCTTGCAGGAAGCGCGCCAGGGCGTTTTGGGGACCGGAGTGAACTCTCGGTGCTAGTAGTGCTTGGTCAGGTTGAGGCTGGTGTGGGTATGTCGCGGTGACAGGTGGAGCAGGTGCCGTTCCAGGTGGCGAGAAGGGTCTGTAGTTCTCGGACGATCCGGTAGAGGCTCAGGCTGGCGCCGTGTCTTTTGGGGCGTGGGCCAGCCGTTGCAGGGTGCGGAAGGCGTGCGCCACGGAGACGAGGGTGACGTGGTGGTGCCAGCCGCCCCAGGTGCGGCCCTCGAAGTGGGCCAGGCCCAAGGCCTGTTTCATCTCGCGGTAGTCGTGCTCGATGCGCCAGCGGAGCTTGGCCAGGCGGACCAGGGTGGCCAGCGGGGTGTCGGCGGGTAGGTCGGACAGCCAGAACCGGACGGGATCGGCCTGGTCGGCCGGCCACTCGGCCAGGAGCCAGCACTCGGGCAGCTCCGGGCCGTCAACGGCCTGGCGGACCTCGCGGCCGGCAGGCCGGATCCGTATGGTCACGAACCGCGAGTACATCCGCTTGAAGCCGCTGCGGCCGGTGCCGGGACGGGAGCCCTGACGCCATTGCACCGGCTTCGCCGCATTCCGGCCCGCCGCGATGACCAGCTGTTTCACCGACCGCGGCTTGCCCGGGTACTTCGCAACCGGCGGCCGTCCGCTCCCGCGGTAGGGCTCGGCCACCGGCACTGCCTCGCCGGGCTGAGCCGAGAGCGTGGTGGAGATCCCCACCACGTAGTTGAGGCCGCGGGCCTGCAGGCCGTGCCGGAAGGCCGCGGCGTCACCGTATCCAGCGTCCGCGACAGCCAGTGGCACCTCGATGCCCCACGAGCTGGTCTCGTCGAGCATGTCCAGGGCCAGTTGCCACTTCTCCACGTGCCGGACGTCGTCGGGGATGCCGCAGGCAGTGCGGCGGGCAGCCTTGCCCAAGTCCGCCTTCGGCGAAGTGGGACCCCAGGTCTCGGGCAGGAACAGCCGCCAGTTGACCGCCGCCGAGGCATGGTCGGACGCCAGGTGCAGCGAGACCCCCACCTGGCAGTTGGTGACCTTGCCCGCGGTGCCGGTGTACTGCCTCGACACGCACGCCGAGGCGTTGCCGTCCCTGAGGAACCCGGTGTCATCGAAGATCAGCGCTCCCGGCCGGATTGCCACTTCCATCTTCCAGACCAGCCGGGCCCGCACATGCGCCGGATTCCACGGGCTGGTGGTGATGAAGTGGGCCGGAGCCTGCCGGTTACCGTCCTCCCCAAGCCGGGCCGCCATCGGCTCGACCGACTTGCGCTGCCCGTCAGTCAGCAGCCCACGCAGGTAGACCTGCCCCCACCGACGCTGATCGTTTCGCGCGAACGGCTCGAAAACCTCCGCCGCGAAATCCTCGAGATCACACCGCACCGCGGCCAAGTCCTCAGGTGTCACATCCGATCAACGGCACAGCCACTCATCCGGACACGCCACCAGAGACTGAACCTGACCAAGCCCTACTACAGGAGTAACCCCAAAAGCGTGGACTGTGTGGAGCTCTGCACCATCGGGACGCTCCTGATCTCCCGCGCTCTCAGCACCCTCGGCACCGCCGATCCCAGACCTACCAAGGGCACAGGCAGCACCGGCCGGAGCATGATCTCCGAACGCACCATCGGGACGCTGTGAAACACCGCCCCGAGCCTGAAGCAGCCTCCACAGAGGCCGAGGTGCGGCCGTACGCGCGGGCCACCGGCAGCAGCATGACCCGGCCCCGGCCGCGCATCCGCGTCGACGTCGCCCGGTGCTGACGGGCCACGACACCGGCGTCCGACAGCCGCCCCAAACCTTCCGTGCCCCGGAGGGCGTTGGCCGCAGGTGCTGATCACTCGGCCGACCTTCCCGAAGGCGGTGCAGGTGGCGTTCTTCCGCGACCCGGAACCCAGTCGCTTGGGCGGCGTCGCCGACAGGAGATCGCGCCCTTCCGTAGGGAGATCGCCACCCGCATCAGGCGACGGAAGCAGTGCCGGACCAGGCGACGCTTGCCTTGCTGTGATGGTGGCTGAGCACTGAGCGCCGCAGCTGGCCAGCGCGCAACTCCGCTCGGCCTGAGGGTTCGTGGTCCCCCTCCGGCTCGGGCAGCCCTGGCGGACTCTGCTCTGACGCACTCAGCTGTGAGCAGGTAGTTGCAGAGCGAAGCGGCGGATGGCATCGGTGAAGGCAGCCGGATCGTCGAAGTTCGCGAGATGTCTCGCCCGCGGAATCAATTCGACGCGGGCGTGCGGATGCGCGTGGACGAAGTCCATCTCTCCGGACCGGAAGACGGTGTCCTTCTCGCCGTTCAGGATGAGCACGGGAGCCGCCACATGACGCATCGCATCCGCGTCAAAGCGGCCCAGCACCTCGCCCCAGGCGGTCGGCAGAGTATGGAAGGCGTAGCCGGAGCGGATGGTCGCGTCCACCACCTCGGGAGAGTAGAGCCGACGCAGCAACCGGTCATTCCAGCGGGTCAACCGGTCCGCCGGTATGCGAGGGACAAGCCCGGCGACCCACCGATACGGCGTTGCCCAGCGACCACAAGTTGAGGCGCTGGCCCCCGCGAGGACCAGCCCCCGCAGCTGCTCCGGGCAGCGCCGCGCGAACTCCAGCGAGGCGTATCCGCCGAGCGAGTGCCCGACGACCAGAGCCGGCCCGTGGTCGAGCGAGTCCACCGCCGAAGCGATGATCTCCGTCGCCGCGTTCAGACTCCAGGGTTGAGCAGAGCGGGCGCCGTGGCCTGGTAGGTCAACGGCGGCTACCCGGAAGTCCTCCTGGAGCGCGGCAAGCTGTGGGCTCCACTGTCCGGCGCTGAACCTCGTCCCGTGTACGAAAATGATGGGCGGTGCGTCCACAGCTGTCATGCGTCCCCCAGATCCGCGCTCTCCTCGGACCGACTCTACTGGCGGACAGTCCCGGCGCTGATGAGCGAACATGCTGGCCAACAAGGACGCTCGGAATGACCAGCTGCGGTAGGACACGGGGTATGACCCGGTGCCGCGCCGGGCAGCGCGTCACCGTCCTCCCGTCCGGGTGGCACCGCTTCTAACCGATCGATGGCCAGAGTGAGGGCGAGGAGGCCCGGGACGAAGGCTCCGCCGCCGCGTCGGCTCACCCGGAGGCGACCACAGGCGGAAGCGGCGTGGAGTTGTGGGTCACCGCCGATTCGTCCGCGACAGGGACCGGGTTCAGCAGGGACTCGCGGTGGGCGCGGGCCGCGGCCACCATCCTGTCGAGGGTGTCCCGGGCCCGCAGGAGATCGTCGATCTGCGCCGTGATCCGCTCGCGTTCGCGGGCCATCCGCTCCAGCGTGGCGTCGGAGTTGTGCTCGCTCGGGGTGTCGCGGCACGGCATGAGTTCGGCGATGGTGCTGCTGGAGAGATTGGCCGCGTACAGCCCCTGGATGAAGTGGACGCGGTCCACGTCGTGTTCCGCGTACTGGCGTTGTCCGCTCGGCGTGCGGGTGCTGGTGAGCGGTCCGCGCTGTTCGTAGTAGCGCAATGACCGCACACTCACTCCGGCGCGTGCCGCGAGTTCCCCGATCCGCATGACTGCCTCCCGCGGTGTCCACAGCGCCGCGGGGCCCGTGGTGCATCCCACACGTCCGCGGTGTTCTCCCGGTTGCCTCTGACACTGGCGTCAGGTTTTAGCGTACACATGTACTCCGGCAGCCGGAGCACATGTGTACGGGAGGAGAACCGACATGCCGTCCCTGTTCAGCAGTTACCGCCTCGGCGAGCTCACGCTGCCCAACCGGACCGTTATGGCTCCCATGAGCCGCGTCCGGGCCGCTGCCGGCGGTCTGGCCACCGCCTCCATGGCTACCTACTACGCGCAGCGCTCCACGGCCGGACTGATCGTCACGGAGGGCGTTCAGCCCAGCCGCGTCGGGCAGTCCAACCCGGGCACACCCGGCCTGCACACCGACGAGCAGGCGGATTCCTGGCGGCAGGTGACCGACGCGGTCCACGCCAACGGCGGACGCGTCTTCGCCCAGATCATGCACGGCGGGCGGGTCTCGCACCACGAGACCACGGGCCTTCAGCCGATCGGCCCGTCGGCCGTGTCCGGCGAGGGCAGCGTGTTCGCCCCGAACGGCCCGCAGCCGATGCCCGTGCCGCGGGCCCTGCGGACCGACGAGGTCCCCGAGCACGTCCGGTCCTACGCACACGCCGCCCGCGGCGCCGTCGACGCGGGCTTCGACGGGGTCGAGCTGCACGGCGTCAACGGCTACCTGATCTCCCAGTTCCTGTCATCCAACGCCAACCTGCGCGACGACCGCTACGGCGGCTCGATCACCAACCGAATCCGTTTCGCCGTCGAGGCGGTCGCCGCCACCGTCGAGTCCGTGGGCGCAGCCCGTACCGGCATCCGCCTGTCGCCCGGCGGCGGTATCTGGGGGGTGACCGAGGACGACGCGGCCGAGCTGAACACCGCTCTGCTGACGGAGCTGGCCCGCCTCGACCTCGCTTACGTGCACCTGGAGGCCACTACCGACGAGGAAATCCTCCTCCAACTGCGCAGGACCTGGCCGGGCACCCTGATCGTCAACCCCACCATGCCCGGCAGCCCGAAGCAGACCAGGATGGGGGAAGCCGACCACTGGCTGGGCCTGGGCACCGACCTGATCGCCTTCGGCCGCGGCTTCCTCGCCAATCCCGACCTGGTCGAACGCCTGCGCTCAGGCCTGCCCGTCGCGCCCGCCGACGAGAACACCTTCTACCAGGGCGGCGACGCCGGGTACATCACCTACCCGACGTACCAGCACGCGGCCTGACCGTCTCACCGCAGGTAACGGAAGCGGGCTCCACGCGACAACCGCGATGCGCTACGCGGACTCCGTACGAACCCTGCTGGACCAGGCCGGCGACGCAGACCCCGAGTGCCGCAGCAGCTGTTCCGCGCGCTCAACCGGTGCGACGAGTTCGCCTCGCCGTCGCACCGGTGGACGGAATCGCGGGCGAGGCTGCTGGACGGCCAGCAGTGGGAGGCCGTCTCCGAGGACGTACGGCACAGCCTGAGCCTGGAAGAGACGGTCGAGGGACACCTGCCCGGGCGGGGGCGGGCACTGGACGCAGCCTGGCCGTTGATGGCCGAACGCCTGGAGGAGGCCGGGCAGGACCGCACCAAGCTCAGCTTCGAGGTCCAGCTCAACGGCCGGTTGAAGCTGAACGTCGACCGGCTCGGCGAGCTCGGCGGGAGCGAGAGACAGCACTACGCACAACAGCAGGAACCAGTCGGCGTAGGGGTGAAGGAGTGCGGCTCGGATACCGGATATGCGTCAAAAGGCGATGAGCTGGTTTCGGGTCCGTGGAGGGCCTAGACCGTCACCCGCTTGGCTCGGTGTCCCGCGGCTTCAAGTGGCTGATCACTGAACATGAGTTGCCTCTGTTCTTCGCGCCGACTCGCGACGAGCTGGAGCGGGCGGCCGGGGCGAGGGACAGCGGCGGGACAGCAGGCATCCAGTCAGTGCGGCGGCGAGGCCGGCCAGCCCGGCCGCCGCGAAGCCGCCCGCTGGCGCGGAGACGTCGATTGCCACCCCGACGAGCGGGGACCCGAGCGCGAAACCCGCACTCTGCGCCGAGGACTGCAGACCTGTGGCCTCACCCCGCACGCTGGCCGGCGCCAGTCGGCTCACCGCATCGGCCAGCGCGGAAAGGGTCGGCGCGGCGAGAAACCCGGTGCCGACAACGGCCACGCACAACCAGGGCCAGTCGTGGGCAAGCCCTGCGGGAATCGTCACGAGCCCGAGCAAGCCGAGCAGCAACCACGTGGGCAGCGACCGGGACAGCGCGCCGTAGATCAGCCCGCCGGCGACAGAGGTCACGCCGAGCACGGCCACGACCATACCGGCCCAGGACACATGACCTGCTTCTTCGAGCGTGGCAACGATGGCGAGGTCGACGCCGCTGAGCAGCATCGTCGTACCGAACGCCATCGTCAGTACGGCAATCATGCCGACGCCCAGCCACTCCCGTCGCGGGGGCCGTCCGGCCGCGTCGGCGTCCGCCTCGTCCTCGGCACGCAGCGGCGGGTCGAGCAAGGCGATCCCGGTTCCGCCGGCCACGATCGCGGCGCCGAGCCCCCACGCCACCACACCGGGGGACGTTTTCGCGGCGCACAGGATCACGACCGCCGGGCCCACCATGTACGACAACTCGCCCTGCACCGACTCCAGCGCGAACGCGGCCCGGCGCTGTTCCGCCGTCGTCATCGCGGCGATCGCCTGTCGGGTCACCGGCTGGGCCGGCACCATCAGCAGACCCGCCGCGAAGGCGGCACCCAGGAGGGCTCTGTACGGCAGGATCGGCACACTCAGCCAGAACACGACCTGCACGACGACAGTTACCAGCAGCACCGTACGCAGGCCCCGCCGATCGATCATGCGGCCAAGCAGCGGCCCGCCCAGCGCCAGCCCGGTCGTCAGAGCCGCCGCGGCACCGCCGGCTGCCACGTAGCTCATGTTCAGTCCCAGCACGACATACATCGTCAGTGCCATCACGGCAGCCGTGATCGCGGTGCGGGCGAGAAAGGAAACGCCCAGCAGCGATGCCATCCCTGGCACGGCGAGTATCTGTCGGTATCCGGTCACTCACGTGACGCTAGATCCTCCGCCAGGCCATAGGTAGTGATTCATTTGCTCTGGCGGACATAATGAATCCTTATGACCAGGGATCTTGAGACCGCATTGCTGCGGTCCTTCGTCGCCGTCGTGCGGGCGGGCAGCATCAGCCGCGCCGCGACCACGCTCGGACACACCCAGCCCGCACTCAGCCAGCAAGTGCGCAAGCTGGAGAGGGCCATCGGCCGTCCACTGCTTCACCGGTCATCGTCCGGTGTCACGCTGACCCGGGCGGGCGAGGAGCTCCTGCCGTACGCCGAGCGCATTCTCTCGCTCTCCGCGCAGGCACTCGCCGAAACCAGGCGCACGCTCACCGGCCGCTGCGGCGTCGGGTTGCTCGAAGACCTCTCCGCGTCCCAGCTTCCGCAGGCCCTCGCCGACCTCGCCCGGCTGCACCCCGGCGCAACCCTGGAGGTGCTCAGCATGTCCAACGCCGCGATGCGGGAGGCCTACGATGCGGGCCGCGTCCAACTCGTGCTCAACGAGGTGCCGGCCATTCCCGGCCCGCCGCGCTGGACCGTACGCCGCCCGCTGGTGTGGGCGATCGGCCAGGGTGTGGACGTGGCCGCCGATCCGCTGCCGGTGGTGCTGTTCTCGAATACGTGCTCCTGGCGTACGTCGGTGCTGGAAACCCTGGAACGCGCCGATCAACCCTGGCGGGTGGCCTTCGAAAGCAACAGCCTGGTCAGTGTGCTCGCCGCGGTACGGGCCGGGCTCGGCGTCGCGGCGCTCATGCCCACGAACCTTGAACCAGCCATGGCCTGTCACGACGCGGAGGCCCTGCCCGCCCTGCCGGACGTCGAGCTCGGCCTCGCACGGCACCCACGTTCCGAAGGTGATCCGCTGATCGATGCCGTCGAGACCGCCCTACGGCGCACGATCTGACGTGCGTGGCTGGCCAGCGGGCCGGTTTGCGTCCAACTCACCATAGGTACCAGCTTCGTGGCGGGACGCCTTCCCTCTCTGACTGTCGTATCGGTACTGTGCCGCTGCACCCGATCGCCTGAGACCGAAGACGAACCGGACCAGGCCGCTTGAGGCACCGGCTATTTCGGCGGAGACGGGACAGCGGCGATCCGCTCCGGCCCTTCCCCGCCCATCGGCGTCGCACTCATGTGTCCCCTCTCAGATAATCTCGTCCCTGGTGATGTTTGCGACCTGCGGTGACCAGAAGAACCGAGACGCTGTGACGCTGGAATTCCCAGTCGATCTGGTCCCGGACGCACGTTGCCCGGTGCCCTCTCAGTTGATCTGAGAGGACACGTTCGCGACTCTCAGTCGAGACAGAACTCGTTGCCCTCGATGTCCTGCATGACGATGCATGAATCATTGTCGTCATGCAGTAGTCGCACGCGTACCGCGCCGAGCGGGACCAGTCGTGCGCACTCGGCTTCGAGTGCGGCCAGGCGCTCTTCACCCACGAGTCCGGTGCCGACCCGCACGTCAAGGTGCAGCCGGTTCTTGGCGACCTTCCCTTCGGGAAC
>NZ_JBWLKN010000063.1:0-7412 GCF_059026195.1 Streptomyces sp. A01
ATGACGGCCCGGTGCTCGAACACCGACCGGGTCGTCACCAGCGACCACCCCACATCAGCCACCGGCACCGGGGCATCCGCCACACGTGCGGCCAACGCCGCCGCCTGGCCGCGCAGCGCCTCAGCGCTACGAGCCGACACCACCCACGGCACCACCCCGCCCGCCACCCGCACGGGTTCGGCGGGTTCGGGAGGCTGCCCGTCCGGTTCGGGGGCCTGCTCGATGATCAGGTGGGCGTTGGTGCCGCTGATGCCGAAGGCCGATACCCCGGCCCTGCGGGGGCGTTCACCCCGGGGCCAGGCCACCGCCTCGCTGAGCAGGCGTACCGCACCGGCGTCCCAGTCGACGTGCGGGGAAGGCGCGTCGATATGGAGCGAGGCGGGCAGCGTCTCATGCTGCAAGGCCATCACCATCTTGATCACCCCGGCCGCACCTGCGGCACCCTGCGTATGCCCGAGGTTGGTCTTGACGGAGCCGAGCCACAGCGGCCGGTCGTCCGCCCTCCCTTGCCCGTACGTCGCCAGCAGCGCCTTGGCCTCGATCGGGTCGCCCAGGGTGGTTCCGGTGCCGTGCCCTTCCACCACGTCCACCTCGGCCGCCGACAGCCGGGCGTTGGCCAGCGCCTGCCGGATGACCCGCTCCTGCGACGGGCCGTTCGGCGCGGTCAGCCCGTTGCTGGCGCCGTCCTGGTTGATGGCCGAGCCGCGGATCACGGCCAGCACCCGGTGGCCGTTGCGCCGCGCGTCGGAGAGGCGTTCCAGTACGACAAGGCCGACGCCTTCGGCCCACCCGGTGCCGTCAGCGGAGGCGGCGAAGGACTTGCACCGGCCGTCCGGGGCGAGCCCGCGCTGCCGGGAGAACTCGATGAACGCGCCGGGCGTGGCCATCACCGACACCCCACCCGCCAGGGCCAGTTGGCACTCGCGCTGGCGCAGCGACTGGCACGCCAGGTGCATGGCCGTCAGGGCCGACGAGCAGGCGGTGTCCACCGTCACCGCCGGTCCCTCAAGGCCGAGGGAGTACGCCACTCGGCCGGACGCCACGCTGCCCAGATTTCCGGTCCCGACGTAGCCTTCGACGTCGCTGGTGAGGGGGCCGATGAACGACAGGTAGTCGTGCGAGCTGACTCCGGCGAACACTCCGGTCTCGCTGCCGTGCAGGCTGTCCCGGTCGAGTCCGGCCCGCTCGAACGCCTCCCACGCGGTTTCCAGCAGCAGCCGCTGCTGGGGGTCCATCGCCACCGCTTCGCGCGGGGTGATGTCGAAGAACGCCGCGTCGAAGTCGACGGCGCCGTCACAGAAACCGCCCTCGGTCACATACGAGGTGCCGGACTGGTCGGGGTCCGGATCGTAGAGTGCGTCGAGGTCCCAGCCCCGGTCCGCCGGGAAGGCGCCGATGGCGTCACCGCCGTCGGCCACCAGCCGCCACAGGTCCTCGGGCGACCCGACGCCGCCGGGGTACCGGCAGGCCATGCTGACGATCGCGACCGGTTCCGGCTCGGCCGATTCGGCCTCCCGCAGGCGTTGCCGGGTCTGGCGCAGCTCGGCGGTGACCCACTTGAGGTGGTCGAGAAGCTTTTCCTCATTCGGCATGCGAAACCACGCTCCTTGGCGCGACGCGGTGGGTCGGGAACGACGGGCTCACGACTTTCCGAATTCGTCGGAGATGAGGTCGAAGATGTCCTCCGCCGAGGCCGTCTCCAGGTCACGGTGTGCCCCGGAGGGCCCGTCGGCGCCGTCGTCCGGCTGGCTCCACTTGCCCAGCAGCAGCTCCAGCCGGTGCGTGATCCGCCGCCGGGCCCCCTCGTCGAGCGCGGCGGGGTCGGAGCTCGCGTCCCAGGTGTCGAGGCTGGTCAGCAGGCTTCCCTCGCTGACGACGTCCATGGCGACAAGGTGTTCGCGGAGCAGGTCGGCGAGGGCCTGGGGCGTGGGATGGTCGAAGATGAGGGTCGGGGGAAGGGCGAGGCCAGTGGTGGCCTGGAGCTGGTTGCGGAGTTCGACCGCTGTGAGGGAGTCGAAGCCCAGCTCCTGGAACGGCTTTCCGGCGGGAACAGCGTCGGGGTCGGGGTGGCCGAGCACGGCGGCGACGTGGGTCTGTACGTGCCGGACCAGGAGGTGGCGCTGCTGGGCGGCGGTGCTGGTGGCGAGCTGCTGACGCAACGGGTGCTCGCCGGGCTCGGCGGCCTGCTCCGCGGCCTCGCGGCGGCCGGGCCTCACCAGGTCGGCGATCAACTGGCTGGGGCGCTGTGCGGTGAACGCGGCGGGGAACTTCTCCCAGTCGATGTCGGCGATGGTGAGCGTCGTGTCGTGGTGGTTGAGAGCTTGGTGGAGCGCCTTGACCGCCAGGTCCGGATCGAGCGGTGCGAGGCCCCGGCGGCCGAAGTAGGTGACGGCGCTCTCGTCGGCGGCCATGCCCGTGTCACCCCACGGCCCCCACGCCAGGCTGGTGGCGGGCAGGCCCAGGGCGCGCCGGTGCTCGGCCAGCGCGTCCAGGTAGGTGTTGGCGGCGGCGTAGGAAGCCTGCCGTCCGCTGCCCCAGGCGGCGGCGCCGGAGGAGAACAGGACGAAGGCGCTCAGGTCCAGGTGCCGGGTCAGTTCGTGCAGGTGCGCGGCGGCTTGCGCCTTGGGCCGCAGGATCTGGTCGATGTGCGGCAGGTCGAGGTCAGTGAACGGGGCGTTTTCCGGCAGCCCCGCCGTGTGGATGACGGCGGTCAGCGGGTGCTCGTCGGGGATGGCGTCCAGGAGGCGCTGGACGGCGGCGCGGTCGGAGACGTCGCAGGGAACGATGGTGACGGTGCTGCCCAACGCGGCGATTTCTCCGGTCAGTTGGGTGGCCCCGGGTGCGTCGGGTCCGCTGCGGCTGGCAAGTAGCAGATGCGGGGCACCGTTCTCGGCCAGCCACCGGGCCAGCCGTCCGCCCAGGCCGCCGGTGCCGCCCGTGATGAGTGTGGTGCCGGTGGGCCGCCAGCCGGGGTCGCCGTTGAGACTGATGGCGGGGGCGCGGCGCAGGCGGCGGGCGAAGGTGGCGGTGGCGCGGACCGCGGTCTGGTCCTCGGGCTGCCCGGCGGCGAGGAGCGCCGCCAGCCGGGCGGGGGTGTGGTCGTCGATGGTGGTGGGGAGGTCGATGAGTCCGCCCCAGCGTGCGGAGTGTTCGAGGGCGGCGACCCGGCCCAGCCCCCAGACCTGCGCCTGGGTGGGGCTGGTCAGGGTGTCCTTGACGGAGACGGAGACCGCGCCCTGGGTCAGGCACCACAGCGGCGCGGTGATCCCGGCGTCTCCCAGCGCCTGTACGAGGGCGGTGGTGGCGGCCAGACCGGCCGGCACCGCCGGGTGAGCCGGGTGCGGGTCCTCGTCCAGGGCCAGCAGGTTCAGGATCGCCGCGGGCGGGGTGTCCGCTGCCAGGTCGGCCAGCTGCCGGGCCAGCTCCTCACGACCGACCTGGACCGGGTAGGTCACGGCTGTGGCGCCGTGGCCTTCCAGAGCCTCGGCCGAGGCCAGCACCGCGGGGTGCTCCTCCTGCCCGGGGGGTACGGCCAGCAGCCACGTCCCTGACAGCGGGGCGCCGGTCGCCGGGCCGGTCAGCTGGACCCAGTCGGCGCGGTACCGCCACGAGTCAAGGACGTTCCGCTCGCGGTGCCGCCGCCGCCACGCCGACAGGATGGGCAGTGCGGGCCGCAGGTCATCGGCGGCCTCAGCGGTGTCGTCCACGTGCAGCACGCTGGTCAGGGCATCGACATCACACTCCTCGATGGCGTGCCACAGCTGGTTCTCCGCCGGGTCGTCCACCGTGGCGGCCCTGCCGCCCCTGCCGTCGCGGGCGGAAGGCGCCAGCCAGTAGCGCTGACGCTGGAACGCGTACGTGGGCAGCCCGACCACGCGCGCGGCGCGTCCGGCGAGGAAGACGGCCTCCCAGTCGATCCGCGCTCCGGCGGCGAAGGCCTGCGAGACCGCTCGTACGAGTTGGGCGGGCCCGCCGCGGTCGCGGTGGAGGGTCGGGACCGTGGCCGCCTCGACATCGGCCTGTTCGCAGGTCTCCTGCACACCGATGGTGAGGACAGGATGGGGGCTGGCCTCGATGAACAGCCGGTGGCCGTCGTCGAGGAGGGTTTGGATGGTGTCGGCGAACCGTACGGGCTGCCGCAGGTTGGCCACCCAGTAGGCGGTGCTGAGACCGGCGGGGTCGATGGGGGCCGCGCTGACGGTCGAGTAGAACACCACGTCCGTCTCCAGCGGCAGGACTCCTGTCAAGACGTCGTGCAACTCGTCGGCTATCTGGTCGACCTGCGGGCCGTGTGAGGCGTAGTCCACGTCGATCAGCCGCGCCCGCAGCCCCTGGCCCTCGGCCCGCGCCACCACCGCGGCGACCTGGCCGGGCGGGCCCGAGACGACCGTCGAGGACGGACCGTTCACGGCGGCCACCCCCACCTCCGGGAACCCGGCCAGCAATGCTCCGGCCGCTTCCCCGCCCACGCCAAGAGAGGCCATCGCGCCACCACCGGCCAGCCGCCGCAGCGCCTGACCGCGCAACGCCACAACCCGCGCACCGTCCTCCAACGACAACGCTCCGGCCACACACGCCGCCGCGATCTCCCCCTGACTGTGACCCACCACAGCCGAAGGAACCACACCATGCGCCGCCCACACCGCCGCCAACGACACCATCACCGCCCACAACACCGGCTGCACCACATCCACCCGACCCAGATCCGCGCCACCCCCAACCCCGCGCAACACCTCAGTCAGCGACCAGTCCACATACGGCGACAAAGCCCACTCACACTCCGCCACCCGGTCGGCGAACACCGGGGAACTCTCCAGAAGCCCGGCACCCATGCCGACCCACTGCGAGCCCTGGCCCGGGAAGACCAGCACGGGGCCCGCTTCCGAGGCCACCGCCGTCGTGCCCGGATGGACCACGCCGGGATGTGCCGCACCGGCCGCCAGCGCCTCCAGTCCGGCCAGCAGTTCGTCGCGGCCGTCGCCGAGCACCACCGCGCGGTATTCGAACGCGGACCGCGCGCTGACCAGCGACCAGCCCACATCGAGGGGTGAGATCCGCGGGTCGTCCGCCACATGAGCGACATGAGCGACATGAGCGGCCAGCGCCGCGGCCTGACCACGCAGCCCCTCAGGGCTGCGCGCCGAGACCACCCACGGCACCACCCCGTCCACCTCTGCGGGCCCGTCCCCTTCCGTGGGCTGTCCGTCCGGTTCGGGGGCCTGCTCGATGATCAGGTGGGCGTTGGTGCCGCTGATGCCGAACGCGGACACCCCCGCCCGCCGGGGACGCTCGCCGCGCGGCCACGGAGTCGGCTCGGTCAGCAGGCGTACGGCGCCGGATTCCCAGTCCACATGGGGGGTGGGCTCATCGATGTGCAGGGAGGCGGGCAGCGTCTCGTTCCGCATCGCCATCACCATTTTGATCACCCCGGCGACCCCGGCGGCGGCCTGGGTGTGACCGATGTTGGACTTGACGGAGCCGAGCCACAGGGGCTGCCCGGCGGGGCGTTCCTGCCCGTAGGTGGCCAGCAGGGCCTGGCCCTCGATCGGGTCGCCGAGCGCGGTGCCGGTGCCGTGCGCCTCGACCACGTCGACCTCCGACGGCGACAGCCGCGCGTTGGCCAGTGCCTGGCGGATCACCCGCTGCTGGGAGGGGCCGTTCGGCGCGGTCAGCCCGTTGCTGGCGCCGTCCTGATTGGTCGCCGAGCCACGGATCACCGCCAGCACCTGGTGACCGTTGCGCCGCGCGTCGGACAGCCGCTCCAAGAGCAGCAGCCCCGCCCCTTCGCCCCACACCAGGCCGTCGGCGGACGCCGCGAACGCCTTGCAGCGCGCGTCGGCGGCCATTCCGCGCTGGCGCGAGAACTCGACGAACGCGCCGGGCGTGGCCATCACCGTGACACCACCGGCCAGGGTCATGGTGCATTCGCCCTGCCGTAGCGCCTGACAGGCGAGATGCAGGGCCACCAGCGACGACGAACACGCGGTGTCCACCGTCACGGCCGGGCCCTCCAGGCCGAACGCGTACGCCACGCGGCCCGACACCACACTGCCGATATTGCCGGTGGCGACATAACCCTCCACGTCGCTGGCGGTGTCGGCGGTCAGCGACAGATAGTCCTGCGAGGTCACACCGGTGAACACACCGGTGTTGCTGCCGCTGAGCTGATCACCGCTCAAGCCCGCGTTCTCGAAGGCCTCCCACGCCGTTTCGAGGACCAGCCGCTGCTGGGGGTCCATGGCGAGGGCTTCACGCGGACTGATGCCGAAGAACCCCGCGTCGAACTGGGTCGCGTCGTAGAGGAAGCCGCCCTCACGCAGGTAACTGGTGCCCGGGTGGTCGGGGTCGGGGTGGAACAGGAAATCCAGATCCCAGTTGCGGTCGGCGGGCATCTCCCCGATGGCGTCGCGGCCGGAGGCGACCAGGTCCCACAGCTTCTCGGGGCTCCGCGCGTCCCCCGGATACCGGCATGCCATCGCGACGATCGCGATCGGCTCGTCGGCCGCTGCCGCCGAGGTGTGCCCGGTGACGGCGGCACGCTGACCGGTGAGCTCGTCACGGAGCCAGGTGGCGGCGGCGTACGGGGTGGGGTGGTCGAAGACGAGGGTCGGGGACAGGTCGAGCCCGGTGGCGGCGCTGAGCTGGTTGCGGAGTTCCACGGCGCTGAGGGAGTCGAAGCCCAGCTCCTGGAACGGCTTGCTCGACGGGATGGTGTCGGTGCCGGAGTGCCCCAGCACGGCGGCCGCACTGGTCTGGATCAGACGCAGGAGGATCTGATGCTGCTGCGCGGGTGTACTGTCCGCGAGTTGCCGCACCAGCGGGTGTCCACCGGATACGGCCTCCCGCTCGTCCGCGTCCCGGCCGGGCCGCATGAAGTCGCTGAGGAGCGGACTGGGCCGCTGGGCGGCGAAGGCGGCGGGGAACTTCTCCCAGTCGATGTCGGCGACGGTGACCGTGCTGTCACCGCGATCGAGAGCCTGCTGCAAGGACGCGATCGCCAGGGCGGGGTCGAGGGGGGTGATCCCCAGGCGGCCGAAGTAGGCGACGGCCTCGTCATCGACGGCCATGCCCACGTCGCCCCACGGGCCCCAGGCCACACTGGTCGCCGGCAGGCCGAGGCCGCGCCGGTGTTCGGCCAGCGCGTCGAGGTAGGCGTTGGCGGCGGCGTACGAAGCCTGCTGGCCGCTGCCCCAGGCGGCGGCCCCCGAAGAGAACAGGACGAACGCGCTCAGGTCCAGTTGCCGGGTCAGCTCATGCAGATGACCCGCCGCGTACGCCTTCGGCAGCAGGACTTCATCAAGATGAGCCGATCCCAGCTCGGACAGCGGCGTCACCTCGGCGATTCCCGCCGCGTGGATGACGGTGGTCAGGGGTTGGTCGTCGGGGATGGTGTCCAGGAGGTGGTGGAGGGC
>NZ_JBWLKN010000064.1:0-6503 GCF_059026195.1 Streptomyces sp. A01
CCGATCCCAGCCCATGGGCCCCGCCGCCGACCGACGCACCATCAGACGTGCTTGTACTTCTTCACCGCGTCATCCTTGGCGGTCTCATCGGCGTACTTCTGGCACTTCGCCATGCACTCCGTCGGAGTCATACGACCGGCCATCATCTCCCCCAGGGCCGACACGCCGATCTTCTCCTTCTGCAACGTCACATACCAGTCCTGCAGCCGCGGGTTCACGATCTTGTCCGCACCCGCCTTCGTCCACAGCTCCTGCGCCGACGCCAGCCCGGGGCCCAGCTGAAGCCCCTCCGTGCCGCCATTCAGCGACGACAGCGACGACACCTGCTTGATGAAGTTCTGCGTCGACTTCTTTCCCAGCATGATGCGCAGCAGTTCCATCCCGCCCCGCGGGTTCTTCGCGTTCCGCGGCACGATGAAGGGCTCACCACCCGACGCCCAGATCGTCCCGAACGGCATCTTGTCGCTCGAATCCAGCGACGACGGCGCACCCACCGCCATATCGAAGCCCTTGGGCGTCGTCTTCTTCGTCTCGTTCTCCACCCACGAACCGTTCGGGATGAACAGCGCCTTGCCCTCGTTCCACGCCACCTGCGACTGGATGTGGTCCATCCCCGGTGTTCCCTTGAGGATGTAGCCCTTCTGCTTCAGCTCGTAGTACGCCTCGAAGGCCGCCTTCACCGCCGGGTGCTTCCAGGCGTTCGGCTCCAGATTGTCGATCGCCTTCAGCGTGTCAGGGCCACCGATCTTCGCGATGAACGGGTACAGGCTGAACGGCAGGTAGTACGGGTACTTCCCCGGATACGTCCACCCGGCGATCCCCTTCTTCTTCGCCGCCGCGCACACCTTGAGCATGTCGTCCCAGGTCTCCGGGTACTCCCAGTCGTTCTTTTCCAGCAGCGACTTCGAATACCACACCCCGTAGATCGTGTACGCGTAGTACAGGACCCACACCGGATCACCGTCGAACTGCCCCATCTCCACGACACCCGGCCGCAGCGTCTCCCGCACCGTCTTCTTCGGGTCATCCAGCGACGGCGCGTCCAGCAACTCCGTCAGATCCGTCAGCTGGTCCTTGGAGACCAGCGTGCCGAAGTCCATCTGCTCCGCACCCGAGTTGTCGATCAGGTCCGGCGGCGTCCCGCCGTTGAACCGCGGCTGCAGCTTCGCCTGGATCTTCTGCGTCGCCGAATGCTTGATCTTCCCCTTCGTCTTCGGGAAAGCCCGCACGAACTCCGCCTCGGCGTCCTTCGCGTACTGCTGACCGAACCCACCGTCGAAGATGACGACGTCAAGACCCGCGCTCTCATTCACAGCGAGCGGATTCTTCGCCGTCTTCTTGCCCTTCTCGACCTGCTCAGTGTCGTTGTCACCACCCGTCGCGCACGCACTCAGCGCGGCCATGGTGGGGATGGATATCAGTCCGAGCGCCGCCGCCCGCTTGACCAGATCGCGACGGCCGAAATCAGAGGTGAATTCCATGCTCAAGTCCTCGCCTTCTACAGGACTCAGGCGATGTCCGGTCTCCCGTCACCGAGCGCCGAGGCGAACGGCCCGACACCGCGGGTCAGTTGGAGCTGATCTGTGCTGCGTATACGCCGGGAAACAGTGGAGCCCACGCGCCCAGGGGGCTGGTCACGCACCGTCCGCCAGGTCCACTGCCGTGACGAGAACGGCGGCTCAGGTGCGACAGGTATAGTCCACTTGGCGCGTCCTGGGCAAGATCGAAAGCAGTTTTCACCGGCAGTCTTTCCCGAGTTGAGACCTGGCCGATATGCGGCGAGGGCCAGGCCGCATTCCCGGCGGGGGAATGCGGCCCTCGTGGCCCGCGCCCCGCTCAGACGGCCCCGGTCCTGTCGAACGCCGGGGCGGCGGGCCGCGCGAACCACACCAGGCGCGCGGTGACGCCCTTCTCCCGCCCGAACCACCACGTGGCCCGCTCCACCGAGCTGAGGCTGAGCCGCACGCGGCCACCGACGCCGACGACCTGCGCGCGCCCGTCCTCATACGCCATGCCCCAGGCCGCGACCTCCCCGTCCTGCTCGCCCGTATCCAGCTCGTACTCCTGGATCACGGCGAAGAGGCGGGGCGCCTGATCGAGGGCCAGTTCACACAGTTCTTCGTCAAAGGTCAGGTCCTCGGACAGCGGGTCCTGCGGGGATACGGCGGCCATGGGAATCTCCCATCGGGAGGGGGGAATTGGACCAGGGCGAAGCCTTGCGCATACGGTGGCGCAGCTTCGCCAGCCGAAGTGGCTCAGGTCACACCGTAGCGTGAACATGCACTGCATTCCATGCTTACAGTGAACCCATTCCAGAAACCTCCGTTAGGGTGACACCAGCCACACCTCATCCGAGCAGGGAGAGACCGCATGGCCCCGACCAATCGCCCGCTGACCGTGCGGCAGAGACGCCTGGGCGCCGAGTTGCGCAGACTCCGCGAGCGCACGGACATGTCCGCCACGGAGGCGGGCGCGCGCTTCGGTGCCAACCAGTCACGTATCAGCAACATCGAGGCGGGGCGCTACGCGGTAAGCGCGGACCGGGTCCAGGCCCTGGCCAATCTGTATAGCTGCGCGAATCAGGAGCTGGTCGAAGCCCTCGCCGAGATGACCGGGCGACAGACCCGAGGGTGGTGGGAGTCGGAGCGGGAGGTCCTACCGGCCGGGCTGCTCGACCTGGCTGAGCTGGAGCACCACGCCACCTTTGTGCGCGTCGCCACCATGGTCCACATGCCGGGGCTTCTCCAGACCAGGGACCATGCCCGTGCGCTCTTCGACTCCACGGTTCCGCCGCTCCCGCCCCATGATGTGGAGCACCGCGTCTCGTTCCGGATCAAGCGGCAGGGAATCCTGTACGGGGACCGGCCAAAGTCCCTGACCGCGATCATCCATGAAGCCGCCCTGCGGATGGGGCTTGGTGGTCCGGGCGTGGCCCGCGCCCAGCTTCAGCACCTCATCGAGATGAGCGAACGCGAGAACGTCACCGTTGTGGTGGTCCCATTCGGTGGGGAGCCGATCCCCAGCTCAGGCCAGCCCATCGACTACTTCGGCGGCTCAGTACCGCAGCTCGATACCGTCCAGCTCGACACTGACCACGGCAACGAACTACTCGACGCCGAGGCTCACCTCGTGAAATACCGGAAAGTGCTGGACCGCTTCGAGAGCAACGCGCTGAAGCCAACAGCGTCCCGCGATCTGATCCACCGCATCGCGCAAAGCGTCTGAGAGGAAGCAAGCACGTGTCCGCCTATGCCTGGCAGAAATCTTCCTACAGTCACGAGGGCTCCAACTGCCTCAACGTAGCCGCAGGCGCTACCCCCGACGTCATCAAGCTCCGGGAGAGCGACGACCCCGACGTCATCCTCACCACCACCCCCGCCACCTTCGGCGCCTTCATACACGCCGCCAAGGCAGGCGCGTTCGACCACCTCGGGCAGTAGCCCGATACGCGGACGGGCCGCACCCCCTCGCGGGGAGTGCGGCCCGTCCGTACGATACCGCCCGGCAGGTTGCGCCGCGGCCTACTTCCGGATCAGCGAGCGCAGCACGTACTGCATGATGCCGCCGTTGCGGTAGTAGTCCGCCTCGCCGGGGGTGTCGATGCGGACCTTGGCGTCGAACTCGACGCCGGTGTCCGTGGTGACCTTGACGGTGTCAGGGATGCCACCGTCGTTGAGGGCGGTGACACCGGTGAAGGAGAAGGTCTCCTCGCCGGTCAGGCCCAGCGTGAGGGCCGAGGCGCCCTCGGGGAACTGGAGCGGCAGCACGCCCATGCCGATGAGGTTCGAGCGGTGGATGCGCTCGTAGGACTCGGCGATGACGGCCTTCACGCCGAGCAGGGCCGTTCCCTTGGCGGCCCAGTCACGGGACGAGCCCGAGCCGTATTCCTTGCCCGCCAGGATGACCAGCGGGATGCCGGCGGCCTGGTAGTTCTGCGAGGCGTCGTAGATGAAACCGACCGGGCCGCCGTCCTGGGTGAAGTCGCGGGTGAACCCGCCCTCCGTGCCGGGCGCGATCTGGTTGCGCAGCCGGATGTTGGCGAAGGTGCCGCGGATCATGACCTCGTGGTTGCCTCGGCGCGAGCCGTAGCTGTTGAAGTCGCGCCGCTCGACGCCGTGCTCGGTGAGGTACTTGCCCGCCGGGGTGTCGGCCTTGATCGCACCGGCCGGGGAGATGTGGTCGGTGGTGACCGAGTCGCCGAGCTTGGCCAGGACCCGCGCGCCGGTGATGTCGGCGACCGGGGTCGTCTCCATCGTCAGGCCCTCGAAGTACGGGGGCTTGCGGACGTAGGTGGACTCGCTGTCCCACTCGAAGGTGTCGCCGGTGGGGATCGACAGCGCCTGCCACTGCGCGTCACCGGCGAAGACGTCCTGGTAGGACGTGGTGAACATGTCCTCGCCGATGGCGGAGGCGACGACCTCGTTGACCTCGGCCTCGGTCGGCCAGATGTCCTCAAGGTGGACCGGCTTGCCGTCCTGGTCGATGCCGAGGGCGTCCTTGGTGATGTCCACCTTCATGGAGCCCGCGATGGCGTACGCGACGACCAGCGGCGGCGACGCCAGGTAGTTCATCTTGACGTCGGGGTTGATCCGGCCCTCGAAGTTGCGGTTGCCGGAGAGCACCGACGTGACCGCGAGGTCGTTGTCGTTGATCGCCTTCGAGATCTCCTCGTCCAGCGGACCGGAGTTGCCGATGCAGGTCGTGCAGCCGTAACCGACGAGGTTGAAGCCGAGCTTGTCGAGGTACGGGGTCAGGCCCGAGCGGTCGAAGTAGTCCGTGACGACCTTGGACCCGGGGGCCAGGGTGGTCTTGACCCACGGCTTGCGGGTCAGGCCCTTCTCGACCGCCTTCTTGGCCACGAGGGCGGCGGCGACCATGACGTACGGGTTCGACGTGTTGGTGCAGGAGGTGATCGCGGCGACGGTGACGGCGCCGTGGTCGATCTCGTACACCGAGCCGTCGGCGGCGGTCACGGTGGTCGGCTTGGTCGGCATGCCGTTGGAGACGGCGGGGGCGTCGGAGGCCGGGAAGGACTCCTTGCCCGCCTCCTCGTCGTCGGTGACGTAGTTGCGGACGTCCTGCGCGAACTGCTGGGCCGCGTTGGCCAGGACGATGCGGTCCTGGGGCCGCTTGGGACCGGCGATCGACGGCACGACCGTGGAGAGGTCGAGCTCAAGCCGCTCGGAGAAGTCCGGCTCGGCGGCAGGGTCGAGCCACAGGCCCTGCTCCTTGGCGTACGCCTCGACGAGCGCGACCTGCTGCTCGGGGCGGCCGGTCAGCTTCAGGTACTTCAGCGTCTCGCCGTCGATCGGGAAGATCGCGGCGGTGGAGCCGAACTCGGGCGACATGTTGCCGATGGTGGCGCGGTTCGCGAGGGAGGTCGCGGCGACGCCCTCACCGTAGAACTCCACGAACTTGCCGACGACGCCGTGCTTGCGCAGCATCTCGGTGATCGTGAGGACGAGGTCGGTGGCGGTGGTGCCGGGGGTCAGCTCACCGGTCAGCTTGAAGCCGACGACGCGCGGGATGAGCATGGAGACCGGCTGGCCGAGCATCGCGGCCTCGGCCTCGATGCCGCCGACGCCCCAGCCCAGCACGCCGAGGCCGTTGACCATGGTGGTGTGCGAGTCGGTGCCGACGAGGGTGTCGGGGTACGCCTGCCCATTGCGCACCATGACCGTACGGGCCAGGTGCTCGATGTTCACCTGGTGGACGATGCCGGTGCCCGGGGGGACGACCTTGAACTCGTCGAAGGCGGTCTGGCCCCAGCGCAGGAACTGGTAGCGCTCCTTGTTGCGGCCGTACTCCAGCTCCACGTTCTGCTGGAAGGCGTTCGCCGTGCCGAACTTGTCGGCGATCACGGAGTGGTCGATGACCAGCTCGGCCGGGGCCAGCGGATTGATCTTCGCCGGGTCACCGCCGAGCTCCTTGACGGCCTCGCGCATGGTGGCGAGGTCGACGACGCAGGGCACACCCGTGAAGTCCTGCATGATCACGCGGGCCGGCGTGAACTGGATCTCCTCGCTGGGCTGGGCCTGCGAGTCCCAGTTGCCCAGCGCACGGATGTGGTCGGCGGTGATGTTCGCGCCGTCCTCCGTGCGGAGCAGGTTCTCCAGCAGCACCTTCAGGCTGTATGGCAGGCGGGCGGAGCCCTCGACCTTGTCCAGCTTGAAGATCTCGTACGACTCGTCGCCCACGCGCAGTGTGCTGCGGGCGTCGAAGCTGTTCGCCGACACGACAGTCTCCTTCATGCATGAAATTCGCGCGTACTACCGCATCCTGCCGCCCTGGGACCTTGCCGATCCGCTAAGGTGTACCTAACTTAGGTACACCTAACTAGCGCGACAGCGGTACGCCTTCTCGGCAGATATCTCGATGTCGAGATAACTCTAGTACATCGCTGCCCTGCGGTCATGCGCTGGTAGCTGACCGCTCTCATCCAATCGAGGCGTTTACTCAGCGAACCCAGTCGTTTCGCTTTCTGTCTCAGTGAACCTAGCCGT
>NZ_JBWLKN010000065.1:0-5842 GCF_059026195.1 Streptomyces sp. A01
TGCGGGCCGAGATCGCACGTGACATGAGTAGCGCCAACGGACCAGATCACCTGAGACGACGATCGAATCGGACCAGAACACCTGAGATGGGGGCCAACTCGCAGGAGCCGGGGCAGTCGTCTTGGCTGCTGAACAGCAGTTTTCGGTGAGGCGTCTCATCGATCATGGCAAGGTCGTATGCCTTGCTCTGGATCATGTCAGGATGCTGAGATTGCTGCCTCCAGAGTTCTCATCGGAGGTAGCGCTCCCCGGTCTGGCGCCGGGTTCCGAGGTCAGCGCTCTGTGAGTTCTTCCAGCTGTTGAACGACGTGTTCGATGGGTGCGGTGGCGTCGATCTCGACGGTCGCGGTCTCCCGCAGTAGCGGTTCGACGGTGGCCAGGTGGTGGAGAACGGCGGCGCGTTCTTCGGGCTGCTTGCCGTAGGGGTTGTTGGTGCGGGCTGCGATTCGGGCCAGCAGTGCCTCAGCAGGTGCGCTCAGCAGCGCGATGTGGTCGAACAGTGGGTAGAACTGGTCTTGGTTGGTCTTGCAGGCGGCCACGAACAGGCTGCCCTCGTGGTGGCTGGTGAGCAGGTCGGTGATGGCCTGCTCCCGCCATATCCAGTCGGTCGAACCGTCCGGCAGTGTCACCCATTGGCTCCAGGCGTCTGTGTCGGTGTCCACCGCCCTGTGGCCTCGCTGGCGCAAGTGGTGGAGTGCTGTCGACTTGCCGGTGCCGGACATCCCGGTGATCAAGACCTTCACGTAGCGAGCTTATGCGAGCCGCCAGGCGGCAGTCGCCAGGCGGCAGTCGCCAGGCGGCAGTCGCCAGGCGGCAGTCGCCAGGCGGCAGTCGCTGGGGGTCACATCCGGCCCGGTGCCAACCCTCGCAGGACCTGTACCCCACCCACGACTCGACCATCACGGATGCCGCGGGACAAGCCACATGGAACGGGACGCAGGTCACCCCCGTGGGGTGACCGCACCCTCGACAACAGCCACCGGACATGAAATTCGAGGCCGCCCTGCTCAGACCAGTGAGACTCCTCCGAGCTCAGCGAGACGGGACACCGATCGCGGAGTCTCGCCAGATTCAGTGAGACTGTGCCGCCTTCGATGAGACAGGACAAACGGGACACCCGCGACGCGTAACCGCCAGGAAGGCGGGGCCAAAACTCATCCGCGATCAAGACGCCCAAGATCACCCAGTGGGGCCACAACCCGTTTCCGAGCCCGAGTATCGGCAACAATCCGCCGTGCTGCGTCAGTTCGGACAAGGCCAGCGCGCGGCCCTCGGTCTCGTCCTCAACGCGGGTCGTGCTCCGGAACATCCACTACCTGGCCGCCGCCCGTCGCCCTGCCTCGCGCCGAAAGCCACGAGGTCAGGGACGAGGACGTGGCCCGCCTCTCCGTGCTCAAGGACCGGCACATCAACTCCCTGGGCCGCTACCTGTTCCACATCGGCGCGAGCGCCCCACCCAGGGCCTGCGGTCCCTGCGCGACCCGGACGCGGTCGACGACGAGAACACCGAAGGCTGCCCAGGTCAGGGCCGGGCACGGCGCCGCCGCAGCCGACGTTGCCGCCCGGCCGGGCTGAGTGCGGGGCCTGCCGCGTGGCCTCGCCGGTGTCGGCGGGGTGCGGGTGCGGCTGCCGTCGAACTTCCGGGCCGCCCACCGGCGGGAGGGTGGACGGCGGACGGCCTGGTCGGGTGCGGTCAGGGTGTGATCAGGGAGCGAGGATGACCGTCTTGCCGGGCAGCCGCCCGGCGCCGGCGTCCTCGTGCACGGCGGCCAGCTCGGCCACCGGGCGGTGGGCGGCGACGTGGAGCCGGAGCTTGCCGGCATCCACCTTGGCGACCAGCTCGGTCAGCTGGGCTCCGTCGCTGCGGACCCACAGGCTCGCGCTGCGCACCCCCCGGGCGGGGTCCTCGGGAATCGGGCCGGCTGTGCTGGCGGCGACCCCGCCGTCGGCGATGTAGTTCGTCAGCTGCGCGAGCTCCTCCGGGGAGACGCGCACATGGTTCACCACGGCCTGGAACGGACCACCCACGGCGGCCGGACCCGCGGCGAGGGCGAGGGGGCCGACGACCCGGTCCGCGCCGTAGCCCCGAAGGCGGTCGGCGTGCTGCGGCGCGTCCACCGCGGTCACGTGCGCCCCCGCGTCGACGGCGAGCTGCACTACGAGGCTGCCCACCGCGCCCCCCGCCCCGTTGACCAGGACGGTCTGACCGGGCTTCAGCTCGGCGAGCTCGAACACCGCCTGCCAGGCCGCCAGGCCGGTCAGCGGCAGCGCGGCGGCGTCGACCAGCTCGATCGTCTGGGGCGCCGGGGCCAGGGGCTCGGCCGGGGCGAGCACGTACTCGGCGGCGCCGCCGGCGGTGTCGAGGGGCAGCATCGCCACGACCCGGTCGCCGACCTCCAGTCCCCTCACGTCCGCGCCGAGTTCAGCGACGGTGCCCGCCAGGTCGATCCCCGGCACGTACGGGAGAGTGATCGGGATCATCTCGGCCAGGACACCGGCGCGGATGTGGTCGTCGACCGGGTTGAACGACGTAGCCGCCACCCGCACCAGCACCTCCCCGGTGCCGGGGACCGGACGGTCGACGTCCTCATAGCGCAGGACCTCACTGTTGCCGAACTCGTGAAAACGTATTGCCTTCATGGCACTTTCCTCCAGGGTGTACTGATGTCGTCGCCAAGGGATGAGGCGATCAGGTGGGAAGGTGAAGCGCGTCGAGGCGCTCAGGTCAGTTGCACCGACCGGGTGGAGTTGCCCATCACCATGCGATCGATGGCGCTCACGGCGCTGCCGGGGTCATCGGCGGCGCCGACGGTGAGCAGCAGCGGGACGAAGTGGTCGGCCGTCGGATGGGCGACCGCGGCGCCGGGCGCCTTGTTGCGGTAGTCGGTGAGGGCGTCGGCGTCGCCCCGGGCGAGGGCGTCAACGGCCCATTCGTCGAAGGCCGTGGTGTCGGCGGCGAGCTCCGGCTGGCGGAAGACGGCGAAGCTGTGCGTCATGAAGCCCGATCCGAGAACGAGGATGCCTTCTTCGCGCAGGGGTCGCAGGCGTGCCCCGAGCTTGAGCAGAGCGCTGGGGTCGAGGCTGGGCATCGACAGCTGCACGACCGGGACGTCGGCCGCGGGGTACATGGCCATGAGCGGGATAAAGGCGCCGTGGTCGAGGCCGCGGTCGGCGAACTCGTGCACCGGCGTCCGGCCCAGCAGGCCCGTGAGTCGCCGAGCCAGGTCGGTGGCGTCCGGGGTCGCGTAGGGAAGGGTCTTGTAGCGGGGGTGGAAGCCGCTGAAATCGTAGGAGAGCGGGGTGCCGGCCGCGGCGGCGGATAGCGCGGCCGGTGCCCGTTCCCAGTGGGCCGAGATGACGACGATGGCCCGGGGTTTGGGCATCGGCCGGGCCCAGTCGAAGAGGTCGCTGAGCCACTGCGGGTCGTCGAGGGTGAACGGGGCCCCGTGGCTGACGAAGAGGCTGGGCAGGGGCCCGTCGGAGGGGTCCCACACCCGCTGCTCGCGCGCCTGTGGCAGGACCCGGGCAAGAAGGTCGTCGTACGCCGCGGCTGGTCTGCGCGACGGGAAGGGGGAAGTCAGGCCGTTCGGGGAGGCCAGGCTGCTCGTGGTGGTCGTCGAAATCAGCTCCTTCGCTTGCCCAGGCAAGCACTTTCACTTGCCCAGGCAAGCGAAAAGGTAGCCTCTCAACGGTTGCCCAGGCAAGTGGTGTGAGTTGCCCAGGCAAGTATGATGGGGCTCATGGACACCCAGTCACCCTGGCTCGACGACGACCAGCAGGACCTGTGGCAGGCGCTGCTCACGGTTGTCATCGCCCTCCCGGCAGCCCTCGACCGCCAGTTGCAGCGAGAGGCAGGCATCTCCAACTTTGAGTACGGAGTTCTGGCCCAGCTGTCCATGGCCGAAGAGGCCACGATGCGGCTCAGCGACCTGGCCCGGGTCTGCGACTGCACCCAGCCCCGCCTGTCGAAGGTGATGGACCGTTTCGAAGCCCGCACCTGGGTCGCCCGCAGGCCCGACCCCAGCGACGGTCGGTATACCCTCGCCACACTGGCCGACGCCGGCCGTCAGAAGCTCGTCGAGAGCGCACCGGAACACGTCGCGCAGGTGAAGCGGCTCGTATTCGATCCGCTCAGCGCTGCTCAGCGCCGCCACCTCGGGGCCGCACTCACCCGCATAGCCGCTACCGTGCGCCGGGAACTCGACTGAGGCCCCCTCCCTTGACGCGCACGTCGGCCTCAATCGCACCCCATGCGAGTAGGGGCTCCGAGCCCGGTCGTCGCCGCCACCGTGAACGCAGTGCAGACCGTCAAGACCGGTGGGGGTAGGGCAACGTTCTACGCGCCCGTTCCACGCGGCAAGAAGGTGAACTGGGACGGGCGGTTCTGGAGGCGCAGCTCCGCGCAGATCGCCTCTCCCATGGTGGGTACCAAGTCCGAAGCTGTGAGAGAGCCTTCGACGCCGTGAACATAGTGTGAGAGCCCACGTACGGCCCGGCCGAGAGGCGCTCGCGCCCCCGGCCGCCGGGGCCTTACGATTTCCCCATGCGTCCCCCACCCCTCGGGGACAGCGCTGGGAAACGGCGATTTCGCAGCTCATCCCCCGTAGCTCAGCGGATAGAGCACGTGCCTTCTCAGCGCTTGGCCGCAGGTTCGAGTCCTGCCGGGGGCGCCACTGACGCCCTGGTTGGCGACGTTTCCGCAGGTCAGACGGCGTCTAAGTGATCGCCGAGGCGAATCGGACTCCTTCCCTCCGCCGGGCGTGGAGTCCGGCTAGCACCGGCCAAAACCGGGTGTCTACGGGTGTCCGTCCCACATACGTCCCACAAAATCGAGGGCCCGAGAAGGCCCTCCAGCCCCTCCCGGCACACAGCAGAGCGGCCTCGGAGCCCGCTCTTCGCGGGGTTCCGAGGCCGCTCTTCACGCCGCCACCTTTGGGAGGTCTTGGACGCCTTCGATCCGTTTGAGGTAGTCGTCTAGCTGGCCGACGATGCAGCGTGCGTAGATGGCCAGCAGGACCGGCACACTGTTGCCAGCCCATTCGGCGACCTGGGCCGGCGGAATGCCGCTGTTGAGCCACGTCGTCAGGCAGGTGTGGCGCAGGTCGTACACCCGCTTGCCGGTCGGCGCCTTGAACTCGCGCTCCGACAGGACCTCCTTGCGCGCCTTGACCCAGACGCGCCGGAAGACAGATCCCGCGAGCATGCCGCCCTTTTCTCCGAGGAAGAGGAGGTCGGCCGGCTTGAGGTCGTACTCCTTGATGATCTCTCGGAGGATCGCGACGAGAGACGGGTGGATGGGGACGGTGCGCGTGTCGCCCTCGTCCCGGCCCTTGAGGTCTCGCTCCTCGTGGACCTCTCCGGTGTCGGTCCACTGACTGCCGACTTCGGGTTGGGCTTCGTGGACGAGGAACTCACCCCACCCGGTCTCCGGCAGCGTGGCGTCCCCCTACCCGGAGGGCAACGGCTTCCTCGGGACGAAGGCCCGCGTAGTAGAGCGTGGCGAAGAAGGCTCGGTAGAGGCGCCCGCGTCGCGGACGCTCGCCTATCCAGTCCAGCATCTTGGCGACCAGATCGCGGTTCAGCAGGCATCGCTTGTCGATGGCCTGGGCCACCTTCGGAGCGGTGCGCTCGCCCTTACCCTTCGGGATCGGGTTGACCTTCAGGTAGTTGTGCCTGATGGCGTAGCCCATGACCAGGTTCATGATCCGGTCGTTGCGCGTGACCGAGCTGGCGGCTGCCGCGGTGCCGCCTAAAGCGTGTTGCACAAGGCCGTGAACTGGGCATCTCTGGTGTATGGCAGGGGTGTTGAGGGCCGAGCGAGTGTGGGTGGAGACGTTCGCCG
>NZ_JBWLKN010000066.1:0-3289 GCF_059026195.1 Streptomyces sp. A01
ACACAGTGGACGCGAGCAACTGAGGACAAGCCCTCGGCCTATTAGTACCAGTCAACTCCAGCGGTTACCCGCCTTCCATATCTGGCCTATCAACCCAGTCGTCTACTGGGAGCCTTAACCCCTCAAAGGGGGTGGGAGTACTCATCTCGAAGCAGGCTTCCCGCTTAGATGCTTTCAGCGGTTATCCCTCCCGAACGTAGCCAACCAGCCATGCCCTTGGCAGGACAACTGGCACACCAGAGGTTCGTCCGTCCCGGTCCTCTCGTACTAGGGACAGCCCTTCTCAATACTCCTACGCGCACAGCGGATAGGGACCGAACTGTCTCACGACGTTCTAAACCCAGCTCGCGTACCGCTTTAATGGGCGAACAGCCCAACCCTTGGGACCGACTCCAGCCCCAGGATGCGACGAGCCGACATCGAGGTGCCAAACCATCCCGTCGATATGGACTCTTGGGGAAGATCAGCCTGTTATCCCCGGGGTACCTTTTATCCGTTGAGCGACGGCGCTTCCACAAGCCACCGCCGGATCACTAGTCCCGACTTTCGTCCCTGCTCGACCCGTCAGTCTCACAGTCAAGCTCCCTTGTGCACTTACACTCAACACCTGATTGCCAACCAGGCTGAGGGAACCTTTGGGCGCCTCCGTTACTCTTTAGGAGGCAACCGCCCCAGTTAAACTACCCACCAGACACTGTCCCTGATCCGGATCACGGACCCAGGTTAGACATCCAGCACGACCAGAGTGGTATTTCAACGATGACTCCACACACACTGGCGTGCATGCTTCACAGTCTCCCACCTATCCTACACAAGCCGAACCGAACACCAATATCAAGCTATAGTAAAGGTCCCGGGGTCTTTCCGTCCTGCTGCGCGAAACGAGCATCTTTACTCGTAGTGCAATTTCACCGGGCCTATGGTTGAGACAGTCGAGAAGTCGTTACGCCATTCGTGCAGGTCGGAACTTACCCGACAAGGAATTTCGCTACCTTAGGATGGTTATAGTTACCACCGCCGTTTACTGGCGCTTAAGTTCTCAGCCTCGCCACCCCGAAGAGTGACTAACCGGTCCCCTTAACGTTCCAGCACCGGGCAGGCGTCAGTCCGTATACATCGCCTTACGGCTTCGCACGGACCTGTGTTTTTAGTAAACAGTCGCTTCTCGCTGGTCTCTGCGGCCACCCCCAGCTCAAGGTGTAAAACCCATCACCGGAAATGGCCCCCCTTCTCCCGAAGTTACGGGGGCATTTTGCCGAGTTCCTTAACCATAGTTCACCCGAACGCCTCGGTATTCTCTACCTGACCACCTGAGTCGGTTTAGGGTACGGGCCGCCATGAAACTCGCTAGAGGCTTTTCTCGACAGCATAGGATCATCCACTTCACCACAATCGGCTCGGCATCAGGTCTCACCCTCGTGAGAGACGGATTTACCTATCTCTCGGGCTACACCCTTACCCCGGGACTACCACCGCCCGGGCTGGACTACCTTCCTGCGTCACCCCATCGCTCACCTACTACCACCTTGGACCGGCGGCTCCACCACTTCCCTTTGCCCGAAGGCTCCAGGACGGCTTCACGGCCTTAGCATTAATGGATTCAGCGCTGGGCGTTTCAAAGCGGGTACCGGAATATCAACCGGTTGTCCATCGACTACGCCTGTCGGCCTCGCCTTAGGTCCCGACTTACCCTGGGCAGATCAGCTTGACCCAGGAACCCTTAGTCAATCGGCGCACACGTTTCCCACGTGTGTATCGCTACTCATGCCTGCATTCTCACTCGTGAACCGTCCACAACTCGCTTACGCGGCTGCTTCACCCGGCACACGACGCTCCCCTACCCATCCCAGCCCCCGTTGGGGGTATGTGCTGGAATGACACGACTTCGGCGGTACGCTTGAGCCCCGCTACATTGTCGGCGCGGAATCACTTGACCAGTGAGCTATTACGCACTCTTTCAAGGGTGGCTGCTTCTAAGCCAACCTCCTGGTTGTCTCTGCGACTCCACATCCTTTCCCACTTAGCGTACGCTTAGGGGCCTTAGTCGATGCTCTGGGCTGTTTCCCTCTCGACCATGGAGCTTATCCCCCACAGTCTCACTGCCGCGCTCTCACTTACCGGCATTCGGAGTTTGGCTAAGGTCAGTAACCCGGTAGGGCCCATCGCCTATCCAGTGCTCTACCTCCGGCAAGAAACACACGACGCTGCACCTAAATGCATTTCGGGGAGAACCAGCTATCACGGAGTTTGATTGGCCTTTCACCCCTAACCACAGGTCATCCCCCAGGTTTTCAACCCTGGTGGGTTCGGTCCTCCACACGGTCTTACCCGCGCTTCAACCTGCCCATGGCTAGATCACTCCGCTTCGGGTCTTGAGCGCGCTACTATACCGCCCTATTCGGACTCGCTTTCGCTACGGCTTCCCCACACGGGTTAACCTCGCAACACACCGCAAACTCGCAGGCTCATTCTTCAAAAGGCACGCAGTCACGACGCACCGAGCAAGCTCGATGCGCGACGCTCCCACGGCTTGTAGGCACACGGTTTCAGGTACTATTTCACTCCGCTCCCGCGGTACTTTTCACCATTCCCTCACGGTACTATCCGCTATCGGTCACCAGGGAATATTTAGGCTTAGCGGGTGGTCCCGCCAGATTCACACGGGATTTCTCGGGCCCCGTGCTACTTGGGTGGTTCTCAAACGAGCCGTACAGATTTCAGCTACGGGGGTCTTACCCTCTACGCCGGGCCTTTCGCATGCCCTTCGCCTATCCATACGGTTTCTGACTCGTCTCATCGCCGGCAGACGATGAAAGAGAACTCCCACGACCCCGTAAGCGCAACCCCTGCCGGGTATCACACGCCTACGGTTTAGCCTCATCCGGTTTCGCTCGCCACTACTCCCGGAATCACGGTTGTTTTCTCTTCCTGCGGGTACTGAGATGTTTCACTTCCCCGCGTTCCCTCCACATACCCTATGTGTTCAGGTATGGGTGACAGCCCATGACGACTGCCGGGTTTCCCCATTCGGACACCCCCGGATCAAAGCTCGGTTGACAGCTCCCCGGGGCCTATCGCGGCCTCCCACGTCCTTCATCGGTTCCTGGTACCAAGGCATCCACCGTGCGCCCTTAAAAACTTGGCCACAGATGCTCGCGTCCACTGTGCAGTTCTCAAACAACGACCAGCCACCCATCACCCCACCCCATACAAGGCAAGTTCACTGGGACCGGCAGCAGAAGATCCAGGCTGCTTCAGCCCGCACCCTCAGACACCCAACAGCGCGCCC
>NZ_JBWLKN010000067.1:0-4649 GCF_059026195.1 Streptomyces sp. A01
TCCGCGAACACCGGGGACGACACCATCAACTCCCGCGCCATCCCCACCCACTGAGCACCCTGACCCGGGAAGACGAACACGGGGCGGTCGCCGCCGCCGTCCGCGTAGCCCTGGATGACGCCGGCGCCCGGCTCGCCCCGGCCGATCGCGGCGAGGCCGCGCAGCAGCTCGTCCCTGTCGGTGCCGACGACGACGGCGCGGTGCTCCAACGCGGCGCGCGAACGGATCAGGGAGGCGGCGACGTCCCACGGTGCCAGCTCGGGCCGCTCCGCCAGTGCCGTCCGCAGCCGCTCCGCCTGGGCGCGCAGCGCGCTTTCGTTCTTGCCCGAGACGACCCACGGCAGCACGCCAGGCGCCTCGGTCGCCGCCGGCTCCCCCGCCGTCTCTTCCGGCTCGGGCTCGGCCTGTTCCAGGATCACGTGGGCGTTGGTGCCGCCCATGCCGAACGCGGACACCCCGGCGCGGCGGGGCCGCCCGGTGCTCGGCCACTTCCGGTTGTCGGTCAGCAGGGAGACGGCACCGGCGGACCAGTCGACCTCGGGGGTCGGCTCGTCGGCGTGCAGCGTCTTCGGCAGGACGCCGTCACGCAGCGCGAGCACCGTCTTGATGACGCCGCCGACGCCCGCCGCCGCCTGCGCGTGCCCGATGTTCGATTTCAACGACCCGATCCACAGGGGCTCGTCGCCGTCCCGGTGCTGGCCGTACGTCGCCAGCAGCGCCTGGGCCTCGATCGGGTCGCCCAGGGTGGTGCCGGTGCCGTGGGTCTCGACCGCGTCGACGTGTCCGGCTGCCAGTCGGGCGTTGGCGAGCGCCGCTTCGATGACGCGCTGCTGGGAAGGGCCGTTGGGGGCGGTGAGCCCGTTGCTGGCGCCGTCCTGGTTGACGGCGGAGCCCCGTACGACCGCGAGTACCTGATGCCCGTTCTTGCGGGCGTCCGACAGCCGCTCCACGAGCAGGATGCCCACGCCCTCGCCCAGGCCCATGCCGTCGGCGCCCGCGCCGAACGCCTTGCACCGGCCGTCTTGCGCCAGGCCGCGCTGGCGGCTGAAGCCGACGAACTCGGCCGGGGTGGACATCACGGCGACGCCTGCGGCGAGCGCCAGGTCACAGTCGCCCTGGCGCAGTGCCTGCACCGCCAGGTGCAGGGCGACCAGGGAGGACGAGCAGGCCGTGTCGAGGGTGACGGCGGGCCCCTCGAAGCCGAAGGAGTAGGCGATACGGCCCGACACGACGCTGGCGGCGCCACCCGTCAGCAGGTGGCCCTCGAAGCCCTCGGGTATCCGCTGGATACCGGAGCGGTAGTCCAGCGGGTTGGCGCCGACGAAGGTGCCTACGTTCTCGCCGTGCAGCGACAGCGGGTCGATCCCGGCGCGCTCAAGGACCTCCCACGACGCCTCAAGCAGCAGCCGCTGCTGCGGGTCCATCGCCAGCGCCTCGCGCGGCGAGATGCCGAAGAGACCGGCGTCGAACTGGTCGGCGTCGCCGAGGAATCCGCCCTCGGTGACGTACGTCGTGCCCTCCCGCTCGGGGTCGGCGTCGTACAGGCCGGTCAGGTCCCAGCCCCGGTTGGCGGGGAACCCGGAGATGGCGTCGCCGCCCGCCGTGACCAGTTGCCACAGCTCTTCGGGGGACCGCACACCGCCGGGAAAGCGGCATGCCATGGAAACGATGGCGATGGGTTCCTGGCTGCGGGATTCCACGGTGCGCAGACGGGTCTGCGTCTGCTGGAGTTCCGTGGTGACCCGCTTGAGATAGCCGAGGAGTTTCTGTTCGTTGCTCATTTCCGTGTTGGCGTTCTCTTCGTGCGACATGGTCGGTTCTCCCGGTGCTGAACGGTTGTCGGGCCTGACGGTGGGGGCGGTCCGGAATCAGGTCGTACCGAACTCCCGGTCGATCAGGGCGAACATCTCGTCGGCGGTCGCCGCCTCGACATTCGTCGCTTCGCTCTCCGTCGCGGTTTCCGTCTCCTCCGCACCGGGAGCGGCCTCGCTCCATTTCCACAGAAGGTCCTGAAGCCGCTTGGTGATCTTTTCGTGGGTCTTTCCGTCGGCTGCCAGCCCGGCCAGCGACGTCTCCAGCTGGTCCAGTTCGCCGAGCACGGGGCGGGCTTCGCCGTCCTCGTTCTCCGGCAGCAGCTCGGCGCGCAGCTTGCGGGCGAGGGCGACGGGAGTGGGGAAGTCGAAGACGAGCGTGGCGGGCAGCCGCAGGCCGGTCGCGGCACCCAACCGGTTCCGCAGCTCCACGGCGGTCAGCGAGTCGAAGCCCAGCTCGCGGAAGGCACGGTTGGCCTCGACCGCTTCCGCGCCCGCCGCGTGCCCGAGGACGGCGGCGGCCTGCGCCCGGACCAGCTCCTGGAGGGCGTGGTCCTGCTCGGCGCGGGACCGGCCGGTCAGCGAGCGCGCCAGCATCTGCGCGCCGCTCTCCGCTCCGGCGCCGCTGTCAGCGGCGTTGTCGGCGGCGTTGTCGGCGGCGTTGTCGGCGGCGTCAGCCGCGTCGAGGACCCGGCGCGCCTCCGGCAGCTCGTCGATGAGCTTGCTGGCCCGCGCCATGGTGAACAGCGGCACGAACCGGTCCCACTCCACATCAGCGACCGCCACGAAGGTCTCGTCGTGGTCGAGCACCTGCTGGAGCGCGGCGAACGCAAAGCCCTTGTCGAGCAGCGGCAGTCCGTGCTTGCTTGACCGCTCGTTCTTCAGCGTCCGCAGCTCCGTGTTGCGCTCGTCCCAGTCGTTGGCCGCGTCCCAGATGCCCCAGGAGATCGCCGTGCCCGGCAGGCCGCGCCCACGACGGTGCTCGGCGAGCGCGTCGAGGTGGGCGTTGGCCGCCGCGTACGCACCGTGCTCACCGCTGCCCCAGAACCCCGCGATCGACGAGAACAGCAGGAAGGCGTCCAGGGTGTCCTCGCTGAAGAGGCTGTCCAGGTGCTCGGCGCCGAGCGTCTTCGCCCGGCACACCTCCGCGTACCGTTCGGGTGTCGTCCCGTCCAGCGTGCCCAGCTCGATGTGCGCCGCTGTGTGCACCACGGCACGGACGGGGCTGCCGTCCGCGTCCAGCCGCTTCACAAGCGCCGCCAGCGCGTCCCGGTCGGACACGTCACAGGCGGCGATGGTCACCCTGGCTCCCAGCCCGGTCAGCGCCGCCTCCAGTTCGGCGGCTCCCAGCGCGTCCCTGCCCTTGCGGCTGGTCAGCACCAGGTGTTCGGCGCCCCGTTCGGCGAGCCAGCGCGCCAGGTGGCCGCCGATGCCCCCGGTGCCGCCCGTGACGAGCACCGTGCCGCGCGGCTGCCAGGCACGGGGCGCCGTGCGGTCGGCCAGCCGCGCGCGCACCATGCGCCGCGCGAGAACGCCCGAGTCGCGGACCGCGAGCTGGTCCTCGCCGTGGCCGCCGGACAGGGCGGCACACAGCAGCCGCAGCGCCTTGGCGTCGGCGGCGGCCGGCAGGTCCACCAGCCCGCCCCACAGCCGGGGCTGCTCCAGGGCGGCGACCCGCCCCAGGCCCCAGACCTGTGCCTGCACGGCACTGGTCAGCCTCTCGGAGGCGCTCGCGGCGACCGCGCCCCGGGTGGCGCACCACACCCGCGCCTCGGCGCCCATGTCACCCAGCGCCTGCAACAGGCTGAGCGTGCCGAGCACGCCCACGGCCGTGCCGGCGAATTCCGGGTGCGGCGCGTCGTCCAGCGCCCAGAGGGAGAGCACTCCCGCCAGGTCACCGGCCTCACCGGCCTCGCCGATGGCCTCGGAGATCCTGACCGCCAGCTTCTCCCGGTGCGCGTCGGCGGCGTCCACGTCCAGCCGCCGCACCTCGGCTCCCTGCTCACCGAGCGCGCCCAGCACACCGCCGACCAGCGGGTCGGCGGCCTGCGACGCGGGCACCACCACAAGCCATGTCCCGGTCAGCGCGGCTTTGGCGATGCCGGTCTGCTGCCGCCACACGGCCTTGTAGCGCCAGGAGTCGATGACGGACCGCTCACGGCGCTGCCGCCGCCAGGACGACAACGCGGGCAACACAGCGCCCAGCCCGTCCTGGCCGCCCTCCACCCCGAGAGTCAGCGCCAGCTCCTCCAGGTCCTCGCGCTCAACAGCCTCCCAGAACCGCGCCTCCACCTCGTCCCGGTCCGAAGCCACCACGGCCGTGCTCTCCTCCAGCCAGTAGCGCTCACGCTGGAAGGCGTACGTCGGCAGATCCACGGGACAGGCCCCCGGGAACAACGGCGCCCAGTCGATCCGTACGCCCTTGACCTGCGCCTCGGCGAGCGACGTCAGGAACCGCCCGAGCCCGCCGTCATCGCGCCGCAGCGAACCAACCGTGGTCACGGGCGCTTCCGGGCCAGCGGTCTCCTGAACGCTCATCGACAGCACCGGATGCGCACTGCACTCCACGAACACGCCGAAGCCGTCACCGATCAACCGCTCCACCGTCGGCCCGAACCGCACCTCCCGCCGCAAATTCCGCACCCAGTACGCGGCGTCAAGCCCGGCCGTATCGACCCGCTCGCCCTCCACCGTCGAGTAGAACGGCACCGTCCCGCTCCGAGGGCTCACCTCCTCCAGGACCCGCAGCAGCTCCTCGCGGATGGACTCCACCTGCGACGTATGCGACGCGTAGTCGACGGCAACGCGCTTGGCGCGAATATCCTCCGCCTCACAACC
>NZ_JBWLKN010000068.1:0-4593 GCF_059026195.1 Streptomyces sp. A01
CCCCGTCGACTGGACCACCTGGTTCCCCACCAACCCCCCACCCCACACCACCGACCTCCCCACCTACACCTTCCAACGCAAGCGCTACTGGCTGGACAAGCGCGGTGACCTGGGCGGCGATCCGTCGAGTCTGGGCCTGGCCGCCGCCGGGCACCCTCTGCTCGGAGCCACCGTGGAACTCGCCGAAGGCGGGACCCAGCTGCTCACCGGGAGGCTCTCGCTACGTGCCCAGCCGTGGATGGCCGGGCACCGGGTCCTCGGTGCCACCCTGTTGCCCGGTACCGCGTTCGCCGAGCTCGCCCTGTACGCCGCAGCCCAGGTCGGCTGCGATCAGGTGGCGGAACTCATCGTGCACGACCCGCTGGCCTTCCCAGACGACGGTGCGGTCGATCTGCAGATCGCCATCGCCGCCCCTGACGAGAAGGGCCAGCGATCCCTCACCTTCTCCTCCCGTCCGGCCGCCGACGCGGGCGAACCGACGTGGACGCGGCACGCCACGGGCTCCCTGGGGACAGCGCCGGCCACGGCCGGGCCGCCAGCTCCGGGTGGTGTCTGGCCGCCGCCCGGAGCCACCCCGGTCGCCGCTGACCCCGCGGACCCGGAGGTCGCCGCCGCGTGGCGGCTCGGCGACGACCTCTACGCCGAGGTGGTCCTGCCCGAACAGGAAAGCACCGGCGCCGCCGCGTACGGTGTCCACCCGCTTCTTCTCGATGCCGCTCTGCGGGCCTGTGCGCTGGAGGCGGATTCCTCCGACGCGGACAAGGTCTCCCTGCCGTTCTCGTGGAGCGGGCTGCGCCTGCACTCCACCGGCGCCACCACCCTGCGCATACGCGTGACCGTGGCGACGGCGAGCCGGCTCAGCCTCACCGCCACCGACCCCACAGGCGCCGCCGTGCTGACCCTGGAGGAACTGACGCTGCGTCCGGTCCAGGCCGGGCAGCTCGACCAGGCACGCCTGGCGACCAGGAGTTCACTGTTCCGGATGGCCTGGATGCCGCTGACGGCGGCCGCCGCCGCGGCGCCCCTGGCGCGCGTGGCCGTGCTCGCCCCCGGCACCGACGCGACGGCCACCGCCCTGACCACCGCGCTGCCGGGTGCCGAAACCCACCCGGGCCTCGGCGCTCTGCGGGCAGCTGTCGCGGCGGGAAATCCCGCCCCGGACATCGTCCTGGCTCCGGTGACCGGCCCGGCCGACGACGCCGACCCGGCCTACCGGCTGCGGCACACCGGCCGGGCGGTCCTCACCCTGTTGCAGGACTGGTTGCAGGACTCCGCCACCGACATCACGGCTCCACTCGTCATCGTCACCCGGCAGGCGATCGCGGCACACGGCCACGACGTCGTCAGCGACCTGCCCGCCGCCGCCGTGTGGGGGCTGGTACGCAGCGCCCAGTCCGAGCACCCGGACCGGTTCGTCCTGCTCGACCTCGACGGCCGGGACTCGTCACTGGCGGCCGTGCCCCAGGCGCTGGTCTCAGGAGAACCCCAGCTCGCCTTGCGCGACGGCACGCCGTACATCCCCCGGCTCACCCACGATGACACCAAACAGCTGCCCCAGGGGGCGAGGTCACCCACCGTAGCGAACGACGCAGCGGATGGCGTAGTGCATGGCGTACGGGATGACGCCCGGCCGCCCGCGCCGCTGGACCCCGACGGCACCGTCCTGATCACCGGTGGCACCGGCGCCCTCGGCGGTGTGGTCGCCCGCCACCTGGTCAGCCGCCATGGCATACGGAAGGTGCTGCTCACCAGCCGGAGAGGTCCCGACGCGCCAGGGGCCGACGAACTCACCGCCGAGCTCGCCGCGCTGGGCGCGGAGGTGACCATCGCGGCGTGTGACGCGAGCGACCGGAGCGCGCTGGCCGGGCTGCTGGCAGCCATTCCCGACCGGCATCCGCTGACCGCCGTCATCCACACGGCCGCCGTCGTCCAGGACTCCACGATCCTGTCAGCGACACCGGAGCAGTACGAGAACGTGCTGCTCGCCAAGGCCGCCGCCGCCTGGCATCTGCACGACCTCACCCGGGATCTGGACCTGTCGGCACTGGTGCTGTTCTCCTCCGTCACCGGGCTCGTCGGCGGCCCCGGGCAGGGCAGTTACGCCGCGGGCAACGCGTTCCTCGACGCCCTCGCGCAGCACCGCCACGCCCAGGGCCTGCCCGCGACCTCCCTGGCCTGGGGCTTCTGGGACCAGACGACCGGCATGTCCGGGCAGTTCACCGACGCCGACCGTGCGCGCAACACACGCGTCGGCGACCTGGGCCTGAGCGCCGAACAGGCCCTCGCCCTCTTCGACACCGCACTCGGCAGAGAAGACCCCCTGCTCGTCCCCGTGCGGCTGGACCTGGCCGGGATGCGCCGCCGGGCCACCGCCCACAACACTCCGGTGATTCTGCGGCATCTCGTACGCGCCGCCGCCCCGCGCGTCAGCGGCGCCGGCGGGCCCGCGCTGACCCAGACACTCGCCTCCCTGTCCGGGCCCGACCGGCGGCGCACGCTGCTCGATCTCGTACGCGGTCACGCGGCAGCGGTCGTGGGCCATGAGACAGCGACGTCGATACCCGCCACCGAGAACTTCCGGGAACTGGGCTTCGACTCACTGACCGCCGTGGAACTGCGCAACCGGCTCAGCGCCAGCACCGGGCTGCGGCTCCCCGCCACACTCATCTTCGACCATCCCACGCCCACCGCCGTCGCCGAGCTGCTGGGCGACCGCCTCGCATCGGCCGACGCGGCCGCCTCCATCTCGCTGTCCGCCGAACTCGACAAGATCGAGGCAGCCGTCGCCACCCTCGCCGACCGAGACCAGCAGGCGTGGCTCGCGACGCGGCTGGAGGACCTGCTGCGCCAGGTCAACGGCCACGGCAACGCCCCCGCTGATCAGGACCCCGACGACGAGCTGCTCCAGTCGGCCACCGACGACGAACTGTTCGGCATGCTCGACGGCGAACTGAGCGGACTCGGTCAGCACAGCCCCGCCGACGACGACCTCACGTCCGAGCGAGATTGATGGCCTATGTCAACTGACGAGAAGCTGCGCCGCTACCTCAAGCACGCCACCGCCGATCTGCGCCAGGCCAGGCGGCAGGTGCGCGAGCTGGAGGACCGCGCGCGGGAGCCCATCGCCATCATCGGGATGGCCTGCCGCTACCCGGGGGGCGTGCGCGGCCCGGCAGATTTGTGGCGGCTGGTCGCCGACGGTACGGACGCCATCTCCGCTTTCCCCGACGACCGGGGCTGGCCCCTGGAGGAGCTGAGCGACGCGGAGCGCCCTGGTGGCAGTCACACCAGTGAGGGCGGGTTCCTGTACGACGCGGCGCTCTTCGACGCCGGGTTCTTCGGCATCAGCCCACGCGAGGCGGTGGCGACCGACCCGCAGCAGCGGCTGCTGCTGGAGACCGCGTGGGAGGCGTTCGAGAACGCGGGGCTGAGCCGTGAGACGTTGGCCGGTTCGGACACAGGCGTGTTCGCGGGCGTGGCCGCACAGGACTACCTGTCGCTGGTCGGCCAGACGGCCGGCGATGTGGAGGGATATGTCGCCACGGGCAACAGCGGCAGTGTGCTGTCGGGCCGGGTGGCGTACACCTTCGGCCTGGAGGGCCCTGCGGTGACGGTGGACACGGCGTGTTCGTCGTCGCTGGTGGCGATGCACCTGGCCGCGCAGGCCCTGCGGCAGGGCGAGTGCGGCCTGGCGCTGGCGGGCGGGGTGACCGTGATGGCCACCCCGGGAATGTTCAGCGAGTTCTCCCGGCAGCGCGGGCTCGCCCCCGACGGCCGGTGCAAGCCCTTCGCCGCGGCCGCCGACGGTACGAGCTTTTCCGAGGGCGTCGGCCTGGTGCTGCTGGAACGGCTCTCGGAGGCCCAGCGCAACGGCCACCGGGTGCTGGCGGTGCTGCGCGGTTCGGCGGTCAACCAGGACGGCGCGAGCAATGGGCTGACCGCGCCGAACGGTCCGTCGCAGGAGCGGGTGATCCGCCATGCCTTGGCCAACGCACGGCTGTCGGCCTCGGAGGTGGACGCGGTTGAGGCGCACGGCACCGGCACCACCCTGGGCGACCCGATCGAGGCACAGGCGCTGCTGGCCACGTACGGCCAGGGTCGCTCGCAGAACCGTCCGTTGCTCCTCGGTTCCGTCAAGTCGAACATCGGGCACGCCCAGGCCGCGGCGGGCGTGTGCGGTGTCATCAAGATGGTCATGGCTTTGCGCAGCGCGACCTTGCCCGCTTCACTCCACGTCGATGAGCCCTCGCCACACGTGGACTGGGAGTCCGGCGCCGTACGCCTGCTGACCGAGCCGATGCCCTGGCCGGACACCGACCGCCCACGCCGAGCCGGAGTCTCCGCCTTCGGCGTGTCCGGCACGAACGCCCACGTGATCCTGGAGCAAGCCCCGGAACCGGTGGCGGCGCGGGTTGCTGAGGCGGTCGCATCGGTGGGGGTGGTGCCGTGGGTGGTGTCGGCTCGTAGCGCTGAGGCGTTGCGCGGTCAGGCGGCGGCGTTGGCCGCACGTGTGGTCGATGCCCCGGTGCCGGTGGCTGATGTGGGGTGGTCGCTGGTGACGACCCGGTCGGTGTTCGAGCACCGGGCCGTCAT
>NZ_JBWLKN010000069.1:0-4459 GCF_059026195.1 Streptomyces sp. A01
TGACCGCTCTCATCCAATCGAGGCGTTTACTCAGCGAACCCAGTCGTTTCGCTTTCTGTCTCAGTGAACCTAGCCGTATGGGCTAAACGCGCTGGGGGTGCTGGTGGCCGTACCGGTTGGGGTGGATCTCGCAGGGCCGTACGTCGAGCTGTCGTACGTGGACGCCGTATGTCAGCGGCAGCGCCGTCCCCTGCTGGATTGTGTGACGGCCCGGTTCGAGGACGCGGCACCGGTGCGGCCGTTTCGCTGGTCGCGTGGTGAGCGTCACTTCGCTGGCTGGTACTGGGCGGCGACGACCGGGCAGCACGTGGGCTTCGAGTCCTGGCTGGAGCGGGACCGGCTTGTGCTCATGGACTTCGATCCGCAGGTGGCGGGGATCGCCTCGCAGCCGTTCTGGCTGCACTGGCACGACGGCGAGCGGGAGCGTCGGCACGCTCCGGACTACTTCGTGCGCCGGGTGGATGGCTCGGCGGTGGTGATCGATGTCCGCGCGGACGAGCGGATCGAGCCGAAGGACGTGGAGGCGTTCGAGGTGACGCGGGTCGCCTGTGTTCAGGCGGGTTGGCACTTCGAGCGGGTCGGGACGCCGGAGCCGGTGTTGCTGGCGAATGTCCGGTGGCTGTCGCGCTACCGGCATCCGCGGTGCCTGCACCACACGGTTGCCGATCGCCTGCGGGAGGTGTTCACGACGCCGGGGCCGCTGCTGCCTGGGGTCGATGCGGCGGGTGACCGGCTCGCGACGCTGCCTGCGCTGTTCCATCTGCTCTGGCGTCAGGAACTGGTTGCCGAGGACCTGTCGGTTCAGTTGCTGGGTCCGCGCACGGTCGTGGGCCGGGTCGAAAGGGGTGGCCATTGAACAGGCAGGGGCGGAAGGTTCCGCCCACAGCCCGTCTCGCGGAGTTTCCCGAGACAGCGGCTGAACAGGCACTTTGGTGGGAGGGCCACATCCTGGAGGTGCTGCACGGGCTGCCGCCGGAAGCGTCCGATGAGTCAGTGGCTCGGCCGGAGTTCGATCCGAGGCAGCACTCGTTGGCTGAGCGCGAGCGGGCCAAGGCGGCCGAGTTGACGGCGGCCGGGCACAAAGTGACGGCCAGCGGGATCAAGCAGAGGCGCCAGCGCTACCAGCGCGACGGGCTGGTCGGACTGGCCGACGGCCGATCGGCCAAGCAGATGCCGGCCTTCGGCAAGGTCGATGCGGCGGTGGTGGAGGCGATGCAGCAGGCGATCGACGAGACGGCCGAGGACTCGTCGAAAACGATCGGATTCATCGTCTGGCGGACCAAGGAGATCCTGGCAGGCCATGAGGACGCCGCAGGTGTCGAGGTTCCTTCCCGCGCCACTCTCTACCGGCTCTACAGCAAGCTGGCGACGGGCACGCACGCGACGGGCTCGGCCCGCACACGCCGATCGGTCAAGGCCCGGCCGCCCGGCCCGTTCGGGGAGGTTCCGGCCAGTGCGCCGGGCGAACTGATGCAGATCGACTCAACCCCGCTGGATGTGCTGGTGCGCCTGGACGACGGGATTGCGGAGAAGGTCGAGCTGACGGCGATGGTCGACATCGCGACGAGGTCGATCACTGCGGCGGTGCTGCGGCCGACCACGAAGGCCGCGGATGCTTCCGCCCTGCTGGCCCGCAGCGTCACCCCGGAGGCGATGCGGCCCGGCTGGTCACAGGCTCTGCGGATGTCCCGTTCAGTGCTGCCGCACCGGCGGTTGCTGACGTTGGACGAGCGCCTGGAGCACGCGGCGGCACGGCCGGTGATCGTGCCGGAGACCATCGTCTGCGACCACGGAAAGGTGTTCGTCTCGCGGAACTTCCGGGCCTCTTGCCGGTATCTGGGCATCAACCTGCAACCGGCCCACAAGGCGACGCCAACCGACAAGGGCACGATCGAGAAGACTCTGGGCTCGGTGGCCACGCTGTTCGCCCAGTTCGTCGCGGGCTACACCGGCTCGACCACGGACCGCCGCGGCCGGAAGCTGGAGGACGGGCCGCTGTGGTCCCTTCCTGAACTTCAGAACCTGCTCGATGAATGGGTCATCGCCGTCTGGCAGACCAGGCCGCATGACGGGCTGCGTGATCCGCAGGCGCCGGGGCGGGCGTTCTCGCCGAACGAGAAGTACGCGACGCTGCTTCAGTCCTGCGGTTACGTCCCGGTTCCGCTGGACGGCGGGGACTACGTCGAGTTGCTGCCCGAACGCTGGCAGGCGATCAACAGCTACGGCATCCGGATCAAGCACCGCACCTACGACGACGGCGAGCTGGGTCCGTTGCGTCGCCAGCACTCCGGGGTGATGGAGAAGAAGGGCTTGTGGGAGATCCACCACGACCCCTACGACATCTCCCGGATCTGGGTACGCGACCGCCGGCGCAATCGGTGGATCACCGTGTTCTGGAAACACCTCCACCGCGTTGGTGTCCCGTTCGGGGAACTGGCCTGGGATCACGCCTGCGAGCAGGTCCCCGGCGGCACGGAGGAGCAGATCGCGGACGCCGCCGCCGCGCTGCTGCGGCGGGCCCACGACGGTCCCGCCCTGGAGAAGGGGCCTGCGGCCAGACGGTCCCGGCGCGTCGCCGCACGGACCCGGGCCACCGCCCCTGACCGGCCGGCCCCCGACCCGCCCGCCGACGAGGTCGTTCAGGAAGACCAGGCGGACACCGAGCTGGCCGAAGTCATCCCGCTGGGTCTGTTCGACCCGCTCGCGAACCCCTGGAGGCGTCCGTGACCATCTCCAAACCGACAGCCCGGCATACCGCACCGCAGGAAGCCGACGTTGCGACCAACCGGCAGCTGACCACCCTGGACGGATGGCGGAGGTTCGTCGACGGCCCACCCGAACCCCCGACTCTGCTGCCTCCCGGCAAGTTGCAGGCACTGTCTTCGACCGATCGGGACCTCTACGACGAGGCCCGCATGGACCACCACGCCCGCATGCTCGTGGTGGCCACGTCGTTCGTCGAGAAGACCGTCACTTGCGGCCGCCGGCTCGCCCTGCTCAACCGGCATGCAATCAGCGCCCGCCGCGGCCTGATCGTCTCCGGACTGCCCGGCACCGGCAAGACCATCGCTATCACCCAGCTGGGACAGGCCCACGAACTCCTCGACAGGGCAAGGCACCCTCATGTTCCGGACCGTATTCCGGTGCTCTACATCACCGTCCCGCCTGCTGCGACCGCCCGCATGGTCGCGGCGGAGTTCGCCCGTTTCCTGGGCCTGCCCATCCGCTCCCGGCTGAACATGACCGACATCATCGAGGCGGTAGTCGGCGTCTGCACCGACACCCGCACCGGCCTGGTCCTGGTCGACGAGATCCACAACATCTCGCAGACCACGCGGTCCGGCGCCGAAGTCTCCGACACCTTGAAGTATTTCTCCGAGCGCATTCCCGCCACGTTCGTCTACGCGGGCATCGGCGTCGAGGACAGCGAGCTGATGGCCGGCACCCGCGGAGCCCAGATCGCGGGCCGATTCACGCTCGTCCCCACCCGCCCGTTCCCTTTCGCCACCGAGTGGAAAGGGCTGGTGGCGACACTGGAGAACACTCTGCTGCTGCACGATCACCCGCCCGGCAGCCTGGTCAAGCTCGCCCGTTACCTCCACAAGCGGACCGACGGCATGATCGGAGCCCTGTCCCACGCGATCCGAGGGGCCGCGATCGACGCCATCCTCAGCGGCACCGAGCGCGTGACGAAGAACGCGATCGACTCGATTCCGCTGGATCATGCCGCAGAGACCGCGGCCTCCCCGTTGAAGAAGGCTGTCGACCGGTGACTGATGCTCAGGAACAGCGGCTGCACCGGTTACCCATCCAGGTCAGGCCACGTCCGGGCGAACCGACCGACGCCTACATCCGGCGTCTCGCCCGGGCCAACCACCTCAAACCCAGCTACTTGCACGGCTTCCTCACCGGCTCACCGAACTGGTTCGGGAAACCCCGACTCGAACGACTCGCAGCACTGACCGGACGCACGCCTGAACTGCTGGAACAAGCCCTGGCCGACACCAGTTCACCCCGCCGACGCCGCAAGCCAGGTTCGAGCCCGACACCGGCCAAGAGGATCAGTAAGCGGGAGCTTTACCAGCGCATTCGGCACGACGCCGAAATGGAAGGCCTCTCGGCAAGAGCACTGGAAAGGCGCCACAACGTCACCTGGCGAACCGTCCGAGCCGCCCTGGACGACCTCGAACCCCGCCCACGCAAACCCCTGCCCCGCCGGCCAACGGCCATCGACCCCGTCCAGCACCTCATCGACTCCATGATCGAATCCGGCCATGGTCGCCCTCGAGACATCTGGGTGAAGCTCATGGACGAGCACGAGACCTCGATCTCCTACGGCACCATCAGGCGCTACGTCCAAGATCGCCCACCATGCAGCCGCCAGGAGTCTCCCGTCTCAGCCAACCAAGTCCCACCAGGTCAAAAGCTCGTCGACGACTAGATTCCTTGAGACAGGTCA
>NZ_JBWLKN010000070.1:0-4225 GCF_059026195.1 Streptomyces sp. A01
GGGGTGTTCTTGAGTACCGCTGATCAGCGGTTTGGATGGGTGTTCGGAGATCGTTGCCCGTTGTGAGGGTGATCGTTGCCCGGGTCTGGGGTGGGTGCGGGATCCGCCTGCCCCGTTTCGTGATCCTCTCGTACAGTGTGGGGTGAAGTGTCTGTCCACTCGGCGCGCTTTGTGTTGAGTTGGATGGTGTTTGGCCTCGTGCTGAAGGGGCTGGTCATGGCGTCAATGCTGGAGAGGCTGCGGGCCAGGGCGTCGGTTTCGCGGGGGCGGGTGGAGGATCTGCGTGCGCGGATCGCTGCGCTTCAGAAGCAGCTCGCCGAGGAGGAAGAGCAGTTGGCTCGGTGGGCGGTGGCTGCGGAGGTCGTGGCCGAGGTGCTGTCCGAGGATGACTCGGAGGGCGAGGAGATGCCGCTCGTTCCGGAGGTATCGGCCGGGTCGTCGCCGGTGGCGGCGGCCGCCGTGGAACGGGCGGTGGTCTCGGCCCCGGTGAGACGGGCCGACGGCGAGGTGTTGTCCGAGGCGAACGAGGATGTGGTCCTCGCGCTGGCGTCGGCGGGCAGGCCGTTGCGGTCGCGGCAGCTCTGCGAGGCGGTCGGTCAGGAGACGGACCACCGTCGGATCGAGGGGATGCGGACGAAGCTGAAGCGGCTGGTCAAGCAGGGCTGGCTGACCGAGGACCAGGTCGGTTTGTTCACGATCGCGCCTGGGGTCGGGGATCCACCTGGCCCGAGTGCGGTGGTGAATGGTGCCGTGGTCGAAGACGTTCAAAGCGACGCCGCCGGGAGTGCCATCCCGGCGGCGCCTGGGGTTGCGTGAGCGCCCTGAACCAAGAAGAAGAGGCTCGCGCTTCCCCGACGATAGTGCCGTTGCGCGGTGTTGGGTTCGCTGAGCCGTAACTGCGCTCTGGCCTGCGGTTATTGCAGTGTGTGGGCTGTGGCCAGGAAGGTTTTGGCGACAGGTGTCTGCGCATTTACCGTCTGGCAGGCGGCGGCCACAGCGGGGTGTTCAGGCCCGCTTCGAGGCGGGCGATGGTGGCGACGTCGGGCCAGGTCCTGCCGTCGAGGACGTCGCCGATGGTCTGCCGGTTGATGCCCAGGTGCTCGGCGGCCGCCCGGCGGCTCCAGCCCCGATCCTGAAGGGCTTCGGTGAGGTGGCGGGCGATGGTCTGGACGACTGCTGCGGCGATATCGTCGATGACCGCGTCGGGCCAGGCTTCCGGATTGCGGGCGTGTTCCCGGGGCGCGCGGGAGCGCGCCCTGCCTCCGACCATGCTTCCACGCTCCTTGTTGTCGAGGCCGTACGCGACTTGGGCGGCAGGTTGTCCTGCCGGTATTCGTGGTCCATGGCACTCGATCCGCGGACGTCTTCGGCTATCGACGCGTACGCCCCGCGCGATCCGGCGCCCGTCTGGGACGAGGTCGCCGATCTGGTGAAGGCGGTGGTCACCGCGACGGTTCTGCGGGTGCCCTACGCCGTCGAGGACCTCTTGCATGTCGTCGCCCGCCTCGCGATCTGGGCGGAAGGGCGGGGAGTGGCCCGCGAACCGGCGGCCTGGCTGCGCGGCGAGACCATCGATGTGTTCGTGCTGACCGGCTGCGCGGGCCTGGCCCCGGGCACCTTGCGCACGTATCGGACGTGGCTGCGGCGGGTGCGTGACGTCCTGGTCTGGGACGACGTCGGGGAGAGCGAGCCGATCAAGTTGACCGCCCCGCCCGCGCCAGCGTCGCCTTACGCCGTGGGCGAGGTCGACCGGCTCCGCTGTTGGGCCGGGCAGCTGAGGCCCCGCCCCCGTCTCGACGCGTTGGCTCTGCTCGCGCTCGGCGACGGGATGGGACTGGCCCCGGGAGAGATCGCCCGCCTGCGCGGGACGGACATCCGCCGCACCCGCTCGGGGGCCTGCATCCTGGACGCCGCAGTGCTCGGGCGCCTGCTCGTGGCCCGCGCCGAATGGGAGAGCACTCTCACCGAGCTGGCGGATCAGGCCGGGGACGACTTCCTGTTCCGGCCTGGCCACCAGGACCCGGCGCCGGACAACTTGATCTCTTCGTGGACCTGGCAGCACCGGCCCGACGATCCGCTGCCTCGCATGAACGCCCGCCGTCTGCGGGCCAGTTGGATCGTGTCGTTGATGCGGCGCCGGATCGATCCCGGAGTGATCGCGGCCGCGGCCGGGCTCGCCTCGACCGCCTCGCTCGCCCGCTACCAGCATTTCGTGCCCTCGCCCAGCGCGAAGGAGACGGCCCGGCTCCTGCGGGGCAACACGTGAGGGCCCCGCCACAGGGTCATCCGGCCGCTGCCCGCACGAGCCGTCCCAGGCCGATGACCGATGCCCCAGCTAGAATCCCGGACTCGAAGGTGTTCCAGCTGGCCGCTCTCCTGGATCACTCGGGTGTCCTTGACCTGATCGATCAGGAGGTGGGACGGCGGCCGGGGCCTGCGCCACTGCCCGTTCGATCGGTGCTGACCGGGCTGCTGCTGGCCGTCCACTACACCGGCAAGGCCACTCTTGCCGAGGCTTGGCGCGTCCTCGCCTTCAGTCTCTCGCCCACCGCCGGACACAGGCTCGGCGTTGCACACATCGCCCCGCCGGCGTTGTCGGGCCGCATCTACCGGGCCTTCGACCGCGTCACCACAGTGCTCGACCCGGCCCGCTGCGACCGAAGGCGCCGTCTCCCGCTCGGTGAGGTCGAACGGTTCACTGCTGCCTGGGAAGACAACGACGCAGAGCATGTCCGCAAGAAGACGGTGCTGCAGCAGATCTGCACCGCGCTGATCAGCGAGACGGTCAAGATCGCGCACCGCTGCGGGACACTGAAGCACTGGCGAGGCGACATCGGCATCGACGCGACGGCCCTGCCTTCCTGGCACAAGCCCGCCAGCAGGCGACGACAGCTCGCTTCCCTCGACGTCACCGCGGGCTGGCACTTCAGCGGCGGATCGAGTGAACCGACCTTCGGCCTGAGCGGCCACCTCGCCCTGGCCGCCCTGCCCCGGCTCCGCTCCGGCCGCATCGCCCAGATCGCGCTTGGCCTGGTCGTCGACTATCCCGGACGCCGCACCGGCATCAACGCCATCGCCCTGCTCACGCCGCTGGCTGAACTCGGCCTGCCCACTGCCACCCTGGCCGTCGACCGCCTCTACACTGACGCCCGTCCCGAAACTTTCGCCCTGCCCGCCCGCGCACTCGGTTACCGGCTCGTCCTCGACTACAAGCAGGACCAGCGGGGCATCCAGGGCAGCCACGGCGGCGCCATCATGATCGACGGCACCCTCGCCTGCCCGTTCATCCCACCCGCCCTCGCGAACGCCTCCCACCGTCTCGCCGACCATGCGGCCCGCGACCCGGACGAGCTCACCGCTACCCGCATCAACAACCGGAAGCCGTACTTCCTCCACCTCAAGCAAGGCCCAGACGACAGTGGGGCGATCCGGCTCGCCTGCCCGGCCTCCGGAACCTCGCCGACCGTCAACTGCCCGCGCAGGCCGGCCGCCGACGGCCCACCACGAACCCTCGACCTCACCGATGCGCGACAACGATCCACGCACCCGGCCGCCCGCCCCACCGTGATCGCCCCGTCGGTGCCGAGAGACCAACGGCCGGACATCTGCCGCCAAAAGTCGATCACCATCCGCCCCGGCGACCTCGGCACGATGGAGAAGTTCCGCCAGGACCTTCCCTACCTCACCGACGCCTGGACCAGCACTTTTACGGTCACTAGGGCCCAGAACGAGGGGATCAACGGCATCATCAAGGGACACCGGATCGACATCTCCGAGCCAAAGAACCGGCTCGCCCACGGCCGCGTCGCCCAGACCCTGCTCGTCGCCCTCATGATCACTATCGCGAACCTGACGATCCTGGACGTCTACTGCCAGACCACCCGCGGCGAGCACCTGCCCGCGACCGCCTACACCGAAAACGTCCCCACCGAGCCGGAGCGGCCCGTTCCTCAGCCAACCGGCCGTCCCCCACCCTGCACACCACGATGATCCGGAAGTGAACAGCCACACCAACCGCCGCCACGAGACCTTCCCAGTCCCGCAGCCACACCACCGCGCGCTCTCCGGCATCGGCCACCCCCGGAAGACGCCTCCAAGCGCCCCGGAACCGCCGCTCAGCTCCAGCCGACCCTCAAAACGCCCCCGAAAACTGCAAGATCCCGCCCGATCAACTCGACCGGACGGGATCTCAAGAACCGCACCCGAGAGATCTCAGAAACAGTCC
>NZ_JBWLKN010000071.1:0-4102 GCF_059026195.1 Streptomyces sp. A01
GGTGCCGTGGGCCTCGACCGCATCGACATCGGCCGCCACCAGCCCCGCGTTCACCAGAGCCTGCCGAATCACCCGCTGCTGCGAAGGACCATTCGGAGCCGTCAGGCGACTGCTGGCTCCGTCCTGATTGACCGCACTGCCCCGCATCACCGCCAGCACAGGGAGACCTTGACGCTGAGCGTCGGAGAGCCGTGCCAGTACGAGGATTCCGGCGCCCTCGCCCCAGCCGGCGCCGTCTGCACTGGCGGCGAACGCCTTGCACCGCCCATCGACTGCCATTCCACGTTGTCGACTGAACTCCACGAAGACGCCCGGCGTGGCCATCACCGCCACCCCGCCCGCCAGGGCAAGGGAGCATTCACTGTTACGCAGGGCCTGACACGCCAGATGCAGCGCCACCAGAGAAGACGAGCACGCGGTGTCCACCGTGACCGCCGGGCCTTCCAGCCCCAGGGTGTACGCCACCCGGCCCGTCACCACACTGTTCGAGGTTCCAGCCAGCAGGTAACCCTCAAGCTGTTCGGGCGTCTTGCTGAGGTTTGGCGCGTACCCCTGCGAGCTGGCGCCAGCAAACACGCCGGTCTGGCTGCCTTTGAGGGTGGTTGGGTTGATGCCCGCACGTTCGAGGGCTTCCCAGGCGGTTTCCAGCAGGAGCCGTTGCTGGGGGTCCATCGCCAGCGCTTCGCGAGGGGAGATGCCGAAGAAGGTGGAGTCGAAGTCGGCTACGTCGTAGAGGAACCCGCCTTCGCGTGCGTAGGAGGTGCCCGGTTGTTCGGGGTCCGGGTCGTACAGTGCGTCCAGGTCCCAGCCGCGGTCGGTGGGGAATCCGGCGATGGCGTCGCCACCCGTGGCGATCAGGTTCCACAATGCTTCGGGTGAGGACGCTCCGCCCGGGTACCGGCAGGCCATGCCCACCACCGCGATCGGCTCCATCGACGCGGCGACCAGCCGCTGGTTCTGCTGTCGAAGGCTTTCGTTCTCCTTGAGCGATGCCCGGAGTGCTTCGACGACCTTGTCACCAGGTGACGTCATCATGGTCTCCAAACCCGAAACGCAGTCGACATGGCGGTGCCACAGCCGGATGGCGTGAGACTTTTTTGAGGTTGCTGGGAGCCGGAGGCTCCGATAACAGAGAGCAGCGCGACGCCGAAGCCTACAGGGCAGCTGGATGGCGACGTACAGAGAGCCGAATTCAGGTATGTGGCTGTATTCGGTCGCCAGAATTTGAAGGCAGGCAGGCCTGAGGGGCGGCTGATGTGAAAACCTGTGTCATGCCGCCCAGCTCCCCTTACCTGTGCCGTGAGTCATCGCCATGTTGCATGCCCACAGCGGAGGGCGTTTATGTTCCGTCCTCCGATCGATGACTCTCGAAGGCGAGATTATTTAGGTAGGGGAGATTCGGGCAACCCCTATAGGGCGACTGGAAAACCCCTATAGGAGGCCTGGGGATCTCATGGGAGAGGGGTGGGGAGGGAGATGGAGAGCCGGGAATCGGCGTTGCGTTCGAGAAATTCCGGAGGGGGGTGGTTGGGTCATTGCCCCCTTGAGCTGGGGTGATGCCAGCTCTTTTGTGTTTGTCGTTGGTGCGTGGAAGAACGTGCGTGCGTTTTATTCTTTGAATTCTGGGGTCTGCGGTGAAAGGTGGGGTGAAGGTGAGAGAAGTGGGGTTGAGGCGATCAACCGACGTCGGTACGGTAAAGCTTTGTGCCGCCCGCGTGTGAGAGGTTGCCTGTCGGGGGGCGAACTCTGCGATGCGGCGATCTTGTGGCGTGAGCAGCCCTGTCAGGCTGCGATGAGCCGTCTCGCCGCCAGAGGATTTATTTGCTGATTCCTTGGGCTGCTAGGTCCGATCGTCTTCCGGGGTCCACTCGGTTTCGGGAAAACGCTATCGCGTGGATGTCTGCCGGGGGGTGGCGGGTGATGAAAGCACTCAGAACGCTTGTGCTGCACTCAGGAGGCAAGACGCGATGGGTTATTTTCTCGATGGCGCTGACCGCTTCCATTGCTGGCTGCGTGGGATTTCTCGGTGTGAGGTTGAGGTCATCGCGATTGACTCGCCTCAGCGATCGTCGCCACGGCCGAATTCAGTTCTTTCGATACGAGACGGACGTACTGCCATGTCGCGCCGCCTGGCTGGAGCCCGGTGACCGCACCGGGGACGCAGGCGGCGGCGCGGGTCGCCGTTCATGACGCTGGACAAGAGGGCGAGGGACGAGAGTTGAGCAAGAAGGACCAGGGTCAGCGGGACTCGGCGGCGAGTTATTCCACTGGTGAAGACCGCGTGCCCCTCACTCCCGCCGCGTTGGCCGATCTCCGGCGAGTCGAGGTTTTGGGTGACCAGGGTGATGTGCGAGAAAGGGCGGGCGTGGGCGAGGTGTCGGCCGAAGAACCCATCGCTGTGGTGGGGATGGCGTGCCGGTACCCGGGAGGAGTCTCGTCTCCCGAGGCGTTGTGGGAACTGCTGGTGGCGGGAGACGGCGCGATGTCCGGTACTCCGACCGGCAGGGGCGGGGACCTCGAAGAGTTGGACGTCCCGGACACGAAGCGACCGAGTACCTTGGGTACCTCCTCAGCGCCCCCGGGTGAACAACTGGGCGACGTAACCGAGTTGAATCCGGCCTCAGCCGGGACTTCTGCACAAGGGACGTCGGCGGCCAGCTGCCACCAGCAACTGCTGCTGGATGTCACCAGGCAGGCGGTGGAGCAGGCGGGCGTCGAACTGGCTTCGCTCAGGGGCAGTCACACCGGGGTTTTCGTGGGGGCTACGTCGCAGGGATGCGCTGTAGACGAGCATGAGGCCTCGGACGGTGACGGTGGCTCGTTGCTGGCGGACGACGTGATCGGCGGCGCTTCCGGCCAGGTGGCGCACGTTTTGGGCGTGGAGGGGCCGAGCGTCAGTGTGGACACGGGAGACTCGTCCTCCTTGGTAGCGCTGCATATGGCGTGTCAGGCGTTGCGGGCTGGCGAGTGCTCCATGGCCCTGGCTGGCGGGGTGGCGATGGCCGCGCCGGGCGAGTGGGCGGAGGACAACAAGCACCATGAGGCGGTCGCGGTCGCGGTCGGACGACGGTCCACAATGTTCGCCCAGCACACGGACGGCGGTGTGCGGGGTGAGGGCGCGGCAATGCTGTTGCTGGAGCCGTTGTCGCTAGCGCAGCGCGATGGTCACCAGGTGCTGGCGGTGGTACGGAAGAGCGTGGCATGTCAGGCCGGGGTTGGTGACGGCTCGCCCGTCTCGGATGCTCCCTTGCGGGAGGGAGTGATCCGCCGAGCCCTGATCGACTCGGGGCTTATCGACTCGGGACTGGCGGCGACCGACGTCGATGCGTTGGAGGTGCACGGTGTAGGCGCGGCGCTGGGCGATGCGACCGAGGCCCAGGCGCTGCTGGCCACCTACGGTCAGTTCCGTACCGCTGAACGACCCTTGTGGCTCGGGTCGGTTGAGCACGACCTCGGCCATGCGGGGGCTTCCGCCGGTGTGGCGGGTGTGATCAAGATGGTCATGGCGCTACGGCATGAACTGCTGCCCAAGACGCTACGTGTCGACGCGCAGGCTTCGCATGCGGACTGGATCACTGAGGCGCAGCCCTGGCCCCGTACCCATCGGCCCCGTCGTGCGGCGGTTTCCTCCTTCGGCGCGGGGGAGACCAACGCTTATCTGATCCTCGAACAACCCCCCGTCCGCGTAGAACAAGCCGACCACGCTTGTCCTGGCGAGGGCGACGAAGGGGAAGACCGCGAGTTGGCCCTTCGGGCAGGGCTGGTGTCGCCGCTGGCCTCAGGACGGGAAGAAGCGACAGTCCGGGATCAGGCGGTGCGGCCGTCGGCACTGACGCTGGAGCACCCGGTCCTGGAGCCGTTGGACGTCGGCTGGTCACTGGCCACCACGCGTACCACCTTTGAACACCGCGCGGTGGTTCTTGGTCGCGACCGGGATGAGTTGGTTGAAGGACTGCGGCGGTTGGCGGCCGGCGATCCAGCTGGAGGGGTGGTTGCTGGGAGGGCTGGGGCCTCGGTTGGGAAGACGGTGTTCGTCTTTCCGGGTCAGGGGTCGCAGTGGGCGGGTATGGCGGCGGATCTGCTGGATACCTCGCCTGTGTTC
>NZ_JBWLKN010000072.1:0-3812 GCF_059026195.1 Streptomyces sp. A01
GGTGCCGTGGGCCTCGACCGCATCGACATCGGCCGCCACCAGCCCCGCGTTCACCAGAGCCTGCCGAATCACCCGCTCTTGTGCGGGGCCGTTCGGAGCCGTCAGCCCGTTACTCGCCCCGTCCTGATTGACCGCACTGCCCCGCACCACCGCAAGCACCGGATGCCCATTACGCCGCGCCAACGACAACGGCTCCAACAACAACATCCCCGCACCCTCAGCCATGCCGGTGCCGTCCCCGCCAGCGGCGAACGCCTTGCACCGCCCGTCCGCGGCCAGTCCCCGCTGTCGGCTGAACCCGATGAACACACCCGGCGAGGAGATCACCGTCACCCCGCCCGCCAGGGCGAGGGAGCATTCACCGCTACGTAGCGCCTGGCAGGCCAGATGCAGCGCCACCAGAGAAGACGAGCACGCGGTATCCACCGTCACCGCAGGGCCCTCCAGCCCCAGGGTGTACGCCACCCTGCCCGACACCACGCTGGCCAGGTTTCCTGTCATGAGGTGTCCCTCGGAGACCTCGGGTGTCTGGGGCCAGCCAGCCGCGTAGTCGTTGCCCGTAGAGCCCGTGAACACGCCGGTCTGGCTGCCTTTGAGGGTGGTTGGGTTGATGCCCGCACGTTCGAGGGCTTCCCAGGCGGTTTCCAGCAGGAGCCGTTGCTGGGGGTCCATCGCCAGCGCTTCGCGAGGGGAGATGCCGAAGAAGGTGGAGTCGAAGTCGGCTACGTCGTAGAGGAACCCGCCTTCGCGTGCGTAGGAGGTGCCCGGTTGTTCGGGGTCCGGGTCGTACAGTGCGTCCAGGTCCCAGCCGCGGTCGGTGGGGAATCCGGCGATGGCGTCGCCACCCGTGGCGATCAGGTTCCACAATGCTTCGGGTGAGGACGCTCCGCCCGGGTACCGGCAGGCCATGCCCACCACCGCGATCGGCTCCATCGACGCGGCGACCACGGGAGCGGGGGTGGCCAGCGCCGGCCGCGCACGCTGCGGTGTACCGCCGATCGCTTCGGACAGCCGCGCTACCAGGTGACCAGCCAGAGCTGAGGGGTTGGGATGGTCGAAGACGAGCGTCGCGGACAGCCGCAGCCCGGTGGCCGTGCCCAGGCGGTTGCGTAGTTCCACGGCGGTCAGGGAATCGAAGCCGGATTCTGTGAACGCTCGGTCCGCCTCGACCGCCTCGGGCGTCGAGTGTCCGAGGACGGCTGCCGCCTGCGCGCGTACGACGTCCAGGACAGCCTCCGCGCGCTCGGGACCCCCCAGCCCCGCGAGGCGTTGGCGCAGCACTGCGCTCGCGCCGTCCGCACGTGTCCCGACGGCCCGCCGAGTGGCGCTCGTCAGCTTGCGCAGCAGCGGCGCGTCCTGCGCCCGCAGGGCCGCCATGTCGAGGCGCATGGGCAGCAGCAGCGCTTCGCCCCTGCCGGTGGCGACATCGAACAGTGCCAGGCTCTGGTCCACAGGGATCGGCATGATGCCCGCCCTCCCCGTCCTGGCCAGGTCGGCTCGGGCCAACCGGGCTGCCATCCCCTCGGGCTGCTCCCACACGCCCCAGGCCAGGGAGATGGCCGACAGACCGACGGCTCGCCGGTGCTGCGCGAGAGCGTCCAGGAAGACGTTCGCCGTCGCGTAGTTGCCAATGCCCGGCCCACCGAAGATGCCGGACGCCGAGGAGAACAGGGCGAAGTGCGCGAGGTCGGTGTCGCGGGTGAGGTGGTGGAGGTTGAGGGCGGCGTCGACCTTGGTACGGAGGACGGTGTCGAAGCGGTCGGGGGTGAGGCTGGTGAGGATGCCGTCGTCGAGGGTGCCCGCGGCGTGGATGACGGCAGTCAGCGGATGCTCGGCGGGGATGGCCCCGAGCGCCTTGGCGAGGGCGGTGGGGTCGGCGGCGTCGCAGGCGGTGATGGTGACGTGGGCGCCGAGTTCGGTGAGGTGGGTGTCCAGGTCGGCCGCGCCGGGGGCGCTGGGGCCTCGGCGGCTGAGCAGGAGGAGATGCCGAGCACCGTGCTGGGTGACCAGGTGCTGGGCGAGGAGCGTACCGAGGGCGCCGGTGCCGCCGGTGATCAGCACCGTTCCGTCCGGGTCTGCCGACCATCCCGTACGAGTCGAGGGGTCGCCTGCTCCTGGACGCGAGGCGCGCACGAGGCGGGGGGCGTGGGCGGTTCCGTGGCGGAGGGCGAGCTGGGGTTCGTCGCTGGTGGTGGCCATCGGCAGCTGGACGGCGCTGTCGGGGTCGGCGTCGAGGTCGATGAGCTGGAAACGGTCGGGGTGCTCGGCCTGGGCGGAACGGATCAAGCCCCAGACGGGCGCATGGGTCAGGTCGAGGTCGGGGTCATCGGGGCCGGTGGTCACCGCGCCCTGGGTGACGATGACCAGCCGCGTGTCAGCGAGGCGGGGCTCGGCCAGCCAGGCTTGGAGCCAGCCGAGCAGCCGGTGTGCCACGGCCCGGACCTGCGCCGCCGTCTCCCGCGTGGCCGAAAGGTGGTCCGTGCCGGGGCTGCCGTCGTCGTCCGGCGTGCTCCCGGTGGTCCGCTGCCAGTGGTGAACGCTGAGGACGGCGGTGCGGGGCGGTGGCGCGCCTGCACAGAGGGCGTGGACGAGAGAGGCGATGTCGTCATGGCTGTCGACGGGAGTGCCCGCGGTGCGCAGGGCGCCGACCAGCTCCAAGGGGTCACCGTCGACCACGGCCCATCGGTTCTCACCGACGGGCTCAGGAGGCGAGGTGCGGACCGGGAGCCAGTCGAGCTGGTACAGGTCATCGTGTGGGGTGGTCGGGCGAGCGGCGTTGATCTGTTCAGGGGTGACCGGGCGGCTGATCAGCCCCTCGATGGCAGCGACCGGCGCGCCGGACATATCGGAGACGGAGATCGCTAGCTCGTCCGAACCGACGGGACGCAGCCGTACGCGCCAGGCGTCCGCTCCGGAGGCCCGCGACCATACCCGGCGCCACAGGAAGGGCATCCGCGCGGGCCCTGCCGGGCGAGCCTCAGTGGCGCTCGGCAGAAGCGTGGCCTGGAGCGCGGCGTCGAGTAGGACCGGATGCAGCTGGAATGGGTGCTTGTCCTTGTGTCCTTGGGGGAGGGCGACCTCGGCGTAGATGTCCTCGCCGTGCCGCCAGGCGGCCTGGAGCCCCTGGAAGGCCGGGCCGTAGGCGAAGCCGTGCTGGGCGAGGAGTTGGTAGAGATCGCCCGTCGGGATGCGTTCGGCGTTGGCGGGAGGCCAGGGTTCGCTGGTGGGGGAGTGGCTTAGGTGTTCGTCGCGATGGTCAGGCGTGAGTGTTCCCGCCGCGTGTCGACGCCAGAGGTTCTCTTCGATGGCGTTGTCGGGGTCGTACGCACGCGAGTGGATGCTCAGGGAACGGCATCCGTCGTCGTCGGGTGGATCAAGGGTGAGCTGGAGTTGGGTGCTGGCGTGCTCGGCGAGGATGAGAGGAGCATGGAGGGTGAGCTCTTCCAGCTCCGGGCAGCCGGTTTGGGCACCGGCGTGGAGCGCGAGTTCGACGAAGGCGGCGCCGGGGAGAAGGACGGTGCCCATGATGCTGTGGTCGGCCAGCCAGGGGTGGGTGGCCAGGGAGAGCCGTCCGGTGAGCACGCGGCCTTCGTCGGGGAGGTGGACGGCGGCACTCAGTAGCGGGTGCTCGGTGGTCTCCAGGCCTGCGGCGCTGACGTCGCCTGCGGGAGCGATGCTCTTGAGCCAGTAGTGCTCATGCTGGAAGGGGTAGGTGGGCAGGTCGACATGTTGGGGTTGTGTTTCGGGGAGTAGGCGTTCCCAGGTGATGGGGAGGCCGTGGGTGTGGGCTTGGGCGAGGGAGGTGAGGAAGC
>NZ_JBWLKN010000073.1:0-3537 GCF_059026195.1 Streptomyces sp. A01
GAACCACCAACACCCCGACACCACCGCCCTCGCCACCACCCTCGCCCAACTCCACACCCACCACACCAACACCAACACCCGGACCACCACCATCGACTGGACCCCCTGGTTCCCCACCAACCCACCACCACCCACCACCCCCCTCCCCACCTACGCCTTCCAACACCAGCACTACTGGCTGGCCGGCAGGTACGGCTCCGGGGGTGACCCCGTGAGCCTTGGGCTGGTCTCCGCTGGGCATCCGACGCTGCGCGCCGCCGTGGAGCTGGCCGATGCGAACGTCCATGTGCTGACCGGCCGGTTGTCGGTCACCGAGGGCGGCTGGTTGGCCGATCACCAGGTGCTTGGCACGGTGCTGATGCCGGGTGCGGCGCTGGTCGAATGGGCGCTCCGGGCGGCCGATGAGGCAGGGTGCGGCGGTGTGGACGAGCTGGTGCTCCAGGCGCCGCTGGTTCTGCCGTCGTCGGGGAGTGTGCGCGTTCAGGTGGTCGTGGACGCCGCCGGGCCCGATGGGCGACGCGACGTACGGGTGCACTCCTGCCCTGGTCACGACGACGACGGCACGGCGAGCTGGGAGTGCCACGCGGTGGGCGTCCTCAGCCCGCGCGCGGACGCGGACGCCCCGGCGGACGAACCGCAGGGGGCATGGCCCACGCCGGGTGCGCGGCCGGTGGACGTGAGTGCCTTCTACGAGCGGGCCGCTGCGTCGGGGTACGAGTACGGCCCGGCGTTTCAGGGGTTGCGTGCGGTGTGGCGGGACGGTGTGGAGCTGCTGGCCGAGGTGGTGCTGCCGGAGGCCGCCGGGGAACGTGAAGGGTTGGGTATCCACCCGGCGTTGCTGGACGCGGCGCTGCACGCGGGCATGCTGATCGACGAGCCGGGCGACGACGGCGTGGTCTGGCTGCCGTTCACGTGGAACGGGGTCACGCTGTGGGCTGGTGAGGCGACCAGGGTACGGGTCCGGATCACCCCGCAGCCGGGCGCGCGGGGCGAGCGCCGGCTGCGGGTCCAGGTGTCCGACGCGGTGGGCGCGCCGGTGCTGAGCGTTGACTCGGTGGTGCTGCACCCGGCCGATCCCGACCAGCTCCGCGCTGCGGGCGGCCGGGCCGCGCAGGGCCTGTTCACCTTGCAGTGGACGCCCCTTGCCCTTGACGCGCCTCCGCCCGCCACCGACGAGAGCGACTGGGCGGTGCTCGACCCGGGGACCTCTGATCTGGTGGCAGCCGAGGACTTGCCCTGTTCCGGTCTTGGCCCGCTGCTCGCCGCGCTCGACGCTGGTTCTCCCGCCCCGCCGGTCGTGCTGGCCGCTGTACCTCGTACCGGGGATGGTCTTGCCGCTGCCGATCACGCACTCCGGCTGGTGCAGGGATGGCGGTCCGAACCCCGGCTGTCAGACGCCTCGTTGGCGCTCATCACCCATGGGGCGGTCGCCTCCGACGACCCCGATCCGGCAGGTGCCGCCGTATGGGGGTTGGTGCGCAGCGCGCAGTCGGAGGAACCGGGCCGGTTCCTGCTGGTCGATCTCGACCACGACGAGACCGCTCGCGACGAGACCGCTCGCGACGAGACCGCTCGCGACGAGACCGCTCGCGACGAGACTGCTCGCGACGAGACCGCCGATGACGGTGCCATCAGCTCCGACGCCGTCACCTCTGACGCCATCACCTTCAGCAGCATCCTCCGTAACGACGCCATGCGCGATGTCGCCATCGATGCCGTACGGCGTGCGCTGGCGGCCGACGAGCCGCAGGTGGCCGTGCGGGCGGGGCGGTTCCTTGTGCCACGGCTGGCTCCGGCCGCGAGCCGGGACGACGGCGAGACGCCCGTACTCGATCCGCGGGGAACCGTGCTCATCACCGGTGGCACCGGGATGGCAGGCGGCGCCGTCGCCGAGCACCTAGTGGGGGCCTGGGGTGTGCGGCATCTGGTGCTCGTCAGCCGCCGGGGGCCCGACGCCCCGGGGGCGCGGGAGCTGGAGGGGCGGCTGGCCGCTCTCGGCGCTCAGGTGCGTATGGTCGCGGCCGATGTCTCCGACGCCGCCGTGGTGGACGAACTGATCGCGGGCATCGACCCGGCGTGCCCGCTCAGCGGGGTGGTGCACGCGGCCGGGGTGCTGGACGACGCGGTGATCACCTCACAGTCCCCGCAACGGCTGGCGCGGGTGTGGGCGGCGAAGGCAGCTGCCGCGTACCACCTGCACCGCGCCACCGAGGGGTTGCCGCTCGGCCTGTTCGTGATGTTCTCCTCCGCCGCGTCCTGCCTGGGCAGCCCGGGGCAGGGCAACTATGCCGCCGCCAACGCCTTCTGTGACGCTTTGGCCGCCCACCGCCGTGCGGCTGGGCTGGCGGGCGTGTCGGTCGGGTGGGGCCTGTGGGCGGATGCCAGCGGAATGACCGGGCATCTGACGGAGGCCGCGGTGGCCCGCCTGAACCGTTCATGGAGCGCGCCACTGAGCAGGCAACAGGCGCTGGAGCTGCTGGACGCGGCCTGTCGGCACGGTGACCCGTATCTGTTCGCGGCGCGTCTGGACCGGCGCGCCCTGGCCGCTGAGCCTCCCCGCACCTTGCCTTCTCCGCTGCGTGCTCTCGGTGCGGTGGGCGGTGCCCGGGCCCGGCGTGCGGCGGCGGGCGGTCAGGCCAGCACCGGACTCGCCTCTCGGCTGGCCGGGCTGGATGAGGACGGCCGCCTGGAGGTGGTGACAGGGCTGGTCGGCGAGTGCGTGGCGGGAACCCTGGGGTACCGGTCGGCGGACGTTGTGCGCGCTGACGCGGCGTTCAAGGATCTGGGCTTCGATTCGCTGACGGCGGTGGAGCTGCGCAACCGGCTGGCGGCGGTGTCCGGGCTCCGGCTGTCGGCGACGCTGGTGTTCGACTACCCCACGCCGCAGGCGCTGGCGGCTTATCTGTGTACGCGGCTGAGCGGTCAGGACGCCGCCGCGCACGCTCCGGTGACTGTGGCGGCCGGCCTGGAGGAGCCGGTGGCGATCGTGTCGATGGCGTGCCGGTACCCGGGGGGTGTGCGTTCCGCCGAGGACCTGTGGGAACTCGTAGCCTCGGGCGAGGACGCGATCGGGGAGTTCCCCACCGGCCGGGGCTGGGACCTGGCCGGGCTGTTCCACCCGGACCCCGACCACCCCGGCACCAGCTACGCCAGCGAGGGCGGATTCGTACGGGGCGCCGAGGAGTTCGACGCGGGCTTCTTCGGGGTGAACCCGCGTGAGGCGCTGGCGACGGACCCCCAGCAGCGGCTGCTTCTGGAGACGGCGTGGGAGGTGCTGGAGCGGGCCGGGATCGACCCGGGGGAGCTGCGGGGCAGCCGGGCCGGCGTGTACGCGGGGGTGATGTACCACGACTACGCGGCCGGGCTGGGCAGCGGGGGCGATGCGGAGCTGGAGGGCTACGCCATGTTCGCCGGGTCGGGAAGCGTGGTCTCGGGCCGGGTGGCGTACACCCTCGGTCTTGAGGGCCCGGCGGTGACGGTGGACACGGCGTGTTCGTCGTCGCTGGTGGCGATGCACCTGGCCGCGCAGGCCCTGCG
>NZ_JBWLKN010000074.1:0-3440 GCF_059026195.1 Streptomyces sp. A01
AACATGACGGCACATCAGCCGAGTACACTCAGAAACCCGGCCCTGACCAGCGGTGATACCGAACTGCGACTGGAGTATTAAGAAGGCCGCGCACCAACTCCACCGATAGCACCGTCTTTCCCGCGCCGGCGGCTCCCGTGACGACGAGGCGAGGCTTCGAACAGGCCCGGTAGTACTCAGCGATGCCGGGGACGTTTACGTTTGTCGAGGGACTGCTGCCCGCGGCCTGCCCGCGTGGCGGGCCTGTGCCGGGGATCGCGTCAGGATCACGTTGAGTGAAGGTAAGAGTGAGTTGTTCTTCGTCCCTGCCAATCAGAGCGCGGCACTGCTTCTCCTCGGCGGCCAAGACTCTCTTCGCCAGTGTCCCCGCAGCGTTCTGTGCGTGCGTCAGCCCGTCATCTCGCTGTGGAAGGGCCTTGCGGGCCGCCTCCCAACCGCCCAGCGCAAGGGCGAGACTCATGGCCGTGAGCACCACGGACACGATGGAGGGGGTGCTGCTCGCGTCCTGGTGTCCTCTCAACAGCTGCACGAGCGCCCAGACAGCCGCGCCCGCGATAACCAGGACGGTGATCAGCCACCTCATGGCCTTCGCCATGCGCTTCCCCCGCCCCTGGGTACGCCTATCTCCTGCTAGAGCAACGGTAGTTGATGAATAGATACCCTCGCCACATTCCCCGAAAGAAGCGCGACTCCCTCAGTGCGACATCGGCGGCACCATGATCCGGCGTCGACCGTGTCGCCGACCTTCAGATCATTGGTGCCGATCATGACGGTTCTCTTCCTCGTGGTTGGTGGTGGTTCTGGGCTACTCAGCTTGAATCCGCGATGTTCGGGCTGGGGTGACGGGTCGTGATCCCTGCGGTACGACCGGAGCATGCGGTATGCGCAGGGTGGCGGGCTGACGCCCGCTGAGCAGGGGAAGCGGGAGGCCGTGCGGCTGGAGGCCGCTGAGTGGTTCGAGGCTGACGCGGGCACCGCGCAGATCGCGGTGGTGCTACGGGTGACGGACCGGTCGGTGCGCCGGTGGCGGGCGGCCTGGCAGCGCGGAGGTACGGCGGCGCTGGCGTCGGCGGGGCCGATGTCAACCGAAGGGCTTGCGCTGGCGCAGTGGCAGCGGCTGGAGGCGGAGCTCAAGCGGGGGCCGCTGGTGCACGGCTTCGATGACGAGCACCAGGGCTGGACGCTGGCCAGGGTCAAGCTGCTGATCGGCCGGATGTTCCACGTCGGCTACACCGTCCAAGGGGTGTGGCGGCTGCTCAAGCGGCACGGTTGGAGCTGCCAGGTGCCCGTCCGCCGGGCGCTGGAGCGGGACGAGGCGGCCATCGAGATATGGAAGGCCGAGGTGTCGCCGCGGGTAAAAGTACCGCGCACGACCTGGGCGCCCACATCTGCTTCGCGGACGAGAGCGGCCAGTCGCTGATCCCGACGCGGGGGCGGATGAGCCTGGAAACCTTCACGCTGGCGGCTGCCACCGGACTGATGGCGGCTCTCGGCACCTCATCCGGAATGGCAGTCGCTGGAGCCGTGTGCCTCATCGCCGCCCTCGTCGTCCGGCAAGCTGTCCCCTCCAGCGACACCCGGTCACAGCCCGAGAGTCTGGGCGCGGACATCAGCGGACAGGCAACCCAGCGGTAGCTTCAGAGCTTCGCCTCGGCTTCCAGTTGGCGGGGTACGCCCGCCCGCAGTTCCTTCAGGAGGCCGCTTGGGCCCGGGCCCGACGCTCGACCTTGGGCAGCAGTGGCTCGATCACCGCCCACAGCTCGTCGTCGACCCATCCCCCTGTCGTTGCTGGCTCAACGATTCTGGAACCGAGTGCTGATGCTCGTGACGTTCGAGGTCGTTTCCAGAGGCAGGTTTCCAGGACCTCTTGGAGGTGCAGCCGCTGCTGTCTGGCCACGTTGCTTACGACGCGTCGGTGATCTGGTGGCGGAGATGGTCGTAGGCCCAGGCGGCGAGGGTGGTCGGGGTGGTGGTCTGGAGGGTGCGGCGCTGTTCGGGTACGAAGTCTTCGCGCAGGCCGGTCGACATCCCCAGCACGGCCTCGACCAGCGCGTCGGACATCCCGACCTGGTGCAGCTGTGCACGCATGGCCTCGTCGGTGATCCGTTCCACGCCGATCCGCCGACCGGTGGCGGCGGCGAGGATCTCGCCGACCTGCCGCCAGGTGAGATCGGCCGGCCCGTGAACCGCCTGCACGCAGCGTCCGGACCAGGCGGGAGAGAGCAGGCGGGTGGCGGCGACCTCGGCGATATCGCGCGGCGCCACCCAGGCCATGGGCTGGTCGAGCGGAAGGATCACCTGGAGGGTGCCGGCCCGCAGGGCCTGGAGTTGGAGTTCGAGGTTGGTGAAGAAATAGCCGCAGCGCAGGTGGGTGACGTCGACGCCCGTGCCGTCCAGGGCGGTCTCGGTGTGCGCCAGGCCGTCGATCTCGCCGGCACCGTGACGTTTCTCGGCGCCGACGCTGCTTTGGAAGACGACACGGCCGATCCGGTTCTCGGTGACAGCGCGGACCACGCTGCGGGTGGCGCGGGCGCAGTCGGCGAGGGGGTCTTGGCTGTCGGTGGTCGGGTCCACCCAGAACAGCGCGTCGACATCACCTGTGGCGGCGACCACCGCCTCGGCATCGTATTGGTCGACCGTTACGGCATCCACCTCGTCTCGGACCTCGGGCGCCAGTCGGCCGGGGTCGCGCAGCAAGACGCGCGGCCGGACCCCGGCGCGGACCAGTGTGGCCACCAGGTGGCGGCCGACGTTTCCCGTCGGGGTGGTGACAGCGATCTGCACGGTTTCTTCCTCTCATCGGTGGCTCACTCGCAGGGTAGGAGCCACTGGGTGACCCGTGACGCCTTCGGCGCCCGCCGGAGGTCGAGAGTTTCACGGTCATCCCGAGACGCTTCACCATCGGGCGTAGGATCGACCGACCTTCGCGCCACCCATGACCAGCGAAACCGACCCACACCGTCCGACCGCACAGCCGAACTCACCACGATCGCCCTGATCGCATGGCCTTCACTGGGAAAGCAAGCCATCCAGCGCGAAGAATGAGCTATTTAACCAACACCTACCAAATCGGCCGAGCAATTGATATCTAGAGCATCGCGAAAATTCTCGCGAATAAACTACAGGTCTGTATTCGCCGCATGGCGACAACCACGGGTAATTCTGTGGGCCACGGTGGGCGTGGTGGCCCTCGGATTCCTTATCGTGCTGGAGATCGCCGCGCGCCGGTACGGTCTGCCGGGGCCGATCACCAACCAGGCGCGAGAGGTGGTATTCGCCCCCAAATCGGGTCCGCTGTTGTACGCCGCTATGGCATTGATGATGGTGGTGCTCACCTGGCGGCAACGGTTCATCGCCCTTGGTGCCGCGGTCGGCATCGACGTCGTCTTCTTGCTGGTGCGGTGGGCGGTCGACGCCAGGTTGACCTTCGGCAACGGCGC
>NZ_JBWLKN010000075.1:0-3302 GCF_059026195.1 Streptomyces sp. A01
AACCGCCAAACCCTCGCCGACACCCTCGCCACCATCCCCACCGAACACCCCCTCACCACCGTCATCCACACCGCGGGAAGCGGACACCACGCCCCCATCAACACCATCACCCCTCAGCAACTCGCCTCCGCAATCAACGCCAAGGAACAAACGGCCTGGCACCTCCACGAACTCACGCGTGATGTGCCCCTATCCGCCTTCGTGCTCTTCTCCTCGTCCGTAGGCACCTTCGGGGGTACGGACCATGCGGGCTCCGCAGCGGTCAGCGCTCAGATGGACGCCTTGGCCCACCATCGGCGCGCGGCTGGCCTGCCCGCCGTATCGATCGCTTGGGGCGAGTGGGACGCACCAGAGACAAGTCAAGAGGCGAGCAACGGCCCCACACACTCGGACCTCGACAGAAAGCGTCGCCAGCAGGGGCTGCCTCGTCTGGACCCGGAGTTCGCGCTCGGCGCCATGCGTCAATCGCTTGACCACGACGAGACGGCCGTGGTCATCGCTGAACTGGACTGGCAGCGCTTCGCGCCGCGCGTCGCGTCCGTACGTCCGAGCCCGCTGATCAGCGACGTACCCGAGGCACAAGAAGCCCTGCGATCCTCGGAGAAACAGAGCGCCGCCTCCGATGCGTCTCACGAATGGCAACGCAGTCTCGCCGACCTGTCCAAGACCGACCAGACACAGGTGCTCACAGATCTGGTCTGCCTCCATACGGCAGCGACGCTCGGTCACCGTTCTTCAGAGGCAGTGCGGGCCCAACGCGTTTTCAAGGAGTTGGGGTTCGACTCAGTCGCCGCTGTCGATCTACGCAACCGGCTACGGGCCGCGACCGCACTCGCGCTGCCCACGACTCTGGTGTTCGACTACCCCACTCCTGCCGCCCTCGCAGAGTTCCTTCGTACGCAGTTGGTGGGCGCACACGACGATCCAGCGCGACCCGTGCCAATCACGGCTGTGGCGGAGGAACCCATCGCGATCGTCGGAATGGCCTGCCGCTTTCCAGGAGGCGCTTCATCTCCGGAGGCGTTGTGGGACCTGGTGGCATCAGGCGCTGACGCGGTATCAGACTTCCCCACCGACCGTGGCTGGGACCTGGACGGCTTCTACGACCCAGACCCGGAGCAACCGGGTAAGTCCTACGTCCGGGAGGGCGGCTTCCTCCACGAGGCAGGGCAGTTCGACCCGGCCTTCTTCGGCATCTCTCCACGCGAAGCCCTGTCGATGGACCCCCAGCAGCGACTGCTCCTGGAGACCTCCTGGGAAGCCGTGGAACGGGCAGGCATCGACCCGACGTCATTGAAGGGAAGTCAGGCAGGCGTCTTCGCGGGTATCGCCGCGCAGGAGTACGCGCCGCGCCTCGACGTCGCCCCGGATGGCGTCGAGGGCTACCTGCTGACGGGCAACATGACCAGCGTCGCCTCCGGCCGGGTGGCCTACACCCTGGGCGTGGAAGGCCCCGCGGTCACTGTCGAGACCGCGTGTTCGTCATCGCTTGTCGCACTGCATCTGGCCTGCCAGGCGTTGCGGTCCGGGGAGTGCGCCATGGCCCTGGCTGGTGGTGTCACCGTGATCGCCACACCGAGCGTGTTTGTGGAGTTCAGCCGCCAGCGTGGCCTGGCCCCCGACGGCCGGTGCAAACCCTTCGCCGCCAACGCGGACGGAACTGGTTGGTCCGAGGGCGCCGGCATGCTGCTGCTGGAGCCGCTGTCCCAGGCACAACGCCACGGACACCCCGTCCTCGCCCTCGTGCGCGGCAGCGCGGTCAATCAGGACGGCGCCAGCAACGGACTCACCGCCCCCAACGGCCCCTCCCAGCAACGCGTCATCCACCAAGCCCTCACCAACGCCGCACTCACCCCAGCCGACATCGACGCCGTCGAAGCCCACGGCACCGGCACCACCCTCGGCGACCCCATCGAAGCCCAAGCCCTCCTCGCCACCTACGGCCACAACCACACCCCCGAAAACCCCCTGTGGCTCGGATCAGTAAAGTCGAACATCGGCCATACGGGGACTGCCGCCGGTGTGGCAGGCGTGATCAAGATGGTGATGGCGCTACGGAACGAGCTACTGCCGAAATCCCTGCACATCGACGCGCCGTCTCCCCACGTGGACTGGTCGAGTGGAGCGGTGTCCCTGCTGACCGAGGCTCAGCCGTGGCTCCGCTCGGACCGGCCGCGCCGCGCCGGTGTCTCCTCCTTCGGCGTCAGCGGCACCAACGCCCACCTCATCCTCGAACAGTCCCCCACCTTCCCCACCCCCACCCCCGCTCCCGCGCCCACCCACACTCCCACTCCCACTCCCACCGAACCAGCCGATGACACGCATGCCGAAGAGGGCGACGGAGTACGCGACGTCGTCCTGCGCTCGCCGGTACTGCCCTGGATGCTCTCCGCCCGTACCGACAACGCCCTACGCGAGCAAGCCCGACGCCTCCACACTCACCTCCACAACCACCGCGAGCTCCCACCCGCCGACGTGGCCTGGTCCCTGGCCACCACCCGCACCGCCTTCGAGCACCGCGCGGTCATCCTCGGCCATGACCGTAACGAGTTGACCCAGAGCCTTCAGCGCCTCGCCATCGACGACCCGGCCGCGCACATCATCACCGGCGCCATCCACGCCACCGGCAAAACCGTCTTCGTCTTCCCCGGCCAAGGCTCCCAATGGGCAGGCATGACAGCCGACCTCCTGGACACCTCACCCGTCTTCGCCACCCACATCCAGGCATGCGAGGAAGCCCTCACACCCCACGTCGACTGGTCGCTAGGAGAGGTACTGCGGCACACGGACAACGCCCCGGCCCTCGAACGCGTCGACGTCATCCAACCCGCACTCTTCGCCGTCATGGTAAGTCTGGCGCGGATGTGGCAGGCCTGCGGCATCCAACCCGACGCCGTCATCGGCCACAGCCAAGGCGAGATCGCCGCCGCCCACATCGCCGGGGCCCTGACCTTGACCGACGCCGCCACCGTGGTCGCCCTCCGCAGTCAGGCTCTGGCCCGGTTGGCGGGGAACGGCGCGATGGCCTCCCTGACCCTGTCTGCAAAAGAGGCCGAGGAACACCTCGCCTGCTGGTCGGGGCGGTTGTCGATCGCCGCCGTCAACGGCCCCCGCACGGTGGTCATCTCCGGCGACCCCGAAGCCGTCGACGAACTCCTGGCCCACTGCGGTCGGCGGGATGTCCGGGCCCGTCGCATCCCCGTCGACTACGCCTCCCACAGCCCCCACGTCGAAGCGGTCGAAACCCAGATCCGCGACAGCCTCACCCACCTCACCCCCACCACCCCCACCATCCCCCTGCT
>NZ_JBWLKN010000076.1:0-3089 GCF_059026195.1 Streptomyces sp. A01
CGACTGTCTCCGAACACCACAGCCCGGTGATCAAACACCGACCGCGTAGTAGCCAACGACCAACCCACGTCCGTAGGCGATACGTCGGTGGCGGCGGCCAGGTGCCTGGCCAGCGCCCGCGCCTGGCCGCGCAGGGCTTCGGCGCCGCGCGCGGACACGATCCACGGCGTGATGCCGCCCGCCGGGGCACGTTCGCCCGTGCCGCGCGGTGCCAAGGCAGTACGGGACGGGGCTTCATCCGCCCGCTCGGCCGCCGACTCCGGGCTCTCGGCGACTTGCTCCAGGACGATGTGCGCGTTCGTGCCGGAGATGCCGAAGGACGACACCCCGGCCCGGCGAGGGTGGTCGTCCGGTGTCCAGTCGACCGGCGAGGTCAGCAGGCGCACCGCGCCGCCGCTCCAGTCCACGTGCGGCGTGGGCTCGTTGAGGTGCAGGTTGGCCGGCAGCAGGCCGTGCCGCATCGCCATGACCATCTTGATCACGCCTGCCACGCCCGCGGCCGCGTGCGTGTGCCCGATGTTCGACTTCACCGATCCCAGCCACAGCGGCCGGTCGGCCTGTCGGCCCTGCCCGTACGTGGCCATCAGCGCTTCCGCTTCGATGGGGTCGCCCAGTGCGGTCCCGGTGCCGTGGGCCTCGACCGCGTCCACATCGACGGGGGTGAGCCTGGCGCTGGCCAGCGCCTGGTTGATCACGCGTTCCTGGGCGACGTCACTGGGCGCGGTCAGGCCGTTGCTGGCGCCGTCCTGGTTGATCGCCGAACCCCGGATGACCGCCAGCACACGACGGCCGTTACGCCGCGCGTCGGACAGCCGCTCCAACACCACCAGGCCGACGCCCTCGGAGAAGCCGGTGCCGTCGGCCGCGGCGTCGAAGGACTTGCAGCGGCCGTCCGGGGCCAGCGCCCGCTGCCGGGAGAACTCGGTGAACATCACGGGTGTCGAGAGCGCGTTGACCCCGCCCGCGAGCGCCAGCGTGCACTCGCCCTGGCGTATCGCCTGGCACGCGAGGTGCATGGCCACCAGCGAGGCGGAGCACGCGGTGTCCACCGTCACGGCGGGACCTTCGAGGCCCAGCGTGTACGCCACCCGGCCCGTCAGCAGGCTCGGGAGGACGCCGGTCGTGGCGTATCCCTCGAACCCCTCGGGGATGCGGAGCGTACGGGACAGATAGTCCTGCCCGGAGACCCCGGCGTAGACGCCGGTCCGGGAGCCCTTCAGCGAGAGTGGATCGATGCCGGAGCGTTCCAGGGCTTCCCACGCGGTCTGGAGCAGCAGCCGCTGCTGCGGGTCCATCGCCAGCGCCTCACGCGGGCTGATGCCGAAGAAGGCGGCGTCGAACCGGTCGGCGTCATAAAGGAACCCGCCCTGCTTCACACAGCTCGTGCCGTAGTGACCGGGGTCGGGGTGGTACAGGTTCTCCAGGTCCCAGCCGCGGTCGGTGGGGAATTCCCCGATCGCGTCCACGCCCGAGACGATCAGGTCCCAGTATTCCTCCGGCGACCGCGCCCCGCCCGGGAACTGGCATGCCATGCCCACCACGGCGACCGGCTCCTGGGCGCGGCCCTCCACCTCGCGCAGGCGCAGGCGCGTGTCATGCAGTTCCGCTGAGACCCGCTTGAGGTATTCGACCAGCTTCTCTTCATTCACCATGAGGTATCACCCGGCCTTTCGGCGGTGGTGGCGCGCAGCACATCAGGACACACCAAGTTCGTTGTGGATGAAGTCGAGGACCTGGTCCGCCGATGCGGACTCCAGCCTCTCGGCGGCGCTGCTCTCCCGCGCTGGTTTCCTGTCCGCCTTGACCTTCGCCAGCAGGCTTTCCAGCCGCGACATCACCGCACCGGAGACGCTGTCCTCCAATGCCGTGCGGGTCAGGGTGGTTTCGAGCCGGGTGAGATCCGTCAGGACCGGGTCGGCCACCGGGTGACGCTCCGTCGCGGCGGCCTCCCCGGGGGCGAGCCGACGCAGCAGATGACCGGCGATGCCGTCCGGGGTGGGGTACCGGAAGACGAGGGCCGCCGGAAGCCGCAGCCCGGTGACGGCGGCGAGCCGGTTGCGCAACTCGATCGCCATGAACGAGTCGAAGCCCAACTCCTTGAAGCTGGCCTTGACATGGACCGCGTCGGCGTCGGCATAGCCGAGCACTGTGGCGGCGTGGCCGCGGACGAGGGTGAGGAGCGTACGGTGCTGCTCGTCGGCGGACAGCCCGGCCAGTCGGCCCGCCCAGTCGGCGGCCTGTCCGCCGCCTCCTTCGGCCGCCGTGCGCCGTCCCCGCCGTCCGCCCTTCCCGGTCGCGGCCAGCGCCCGGAGCGGAGCGGGCACGGACGCGCGCAGTTGGTCGATGCCGACCTGTCGCATCGTCAGCGCGTCGACGGTCAGGACGGGGGCGCCGACGCCGTCGGCGACGGTCACCCGGAGCGCCCGTTCGCCCGCCGCACCCGCCGTGGTCGCCGCGTCTGCCGCACCCGCCGCGCCTTCGTGGAGTGGTGACAGCCGCACCCTGACCGTGCTCGCCTCACCGGCCCACAGCGCGACCCCGTTCCAGGTGAACGGCATCCACAACTGTCCAGGAGCGCAGCTGGTTCCGTTGCCGGATACGCCGGTGCTCTCACCGGGCTCCTCGCCGGTGTCCTCACCGACAGCGGTTGCGGTGCCGGACTGGTGGGTCAGCAGCGCCGGTTGGAGCGCCGCGTCCAAGAGCGCCGGGTGGATGCCGAACCCGTCGCGGTCACCGGCGGCCTTGGGCAGCTCGACCTCGGCCAGCACATCGGCACCGTGCCGCCACATGGCCCGCAGCCCCTGGAACGCGGGCCCGTAGCCGTAGCCCGCCGCGGCGATCCGCGCGGAGAAGCCCGCGACGTCCACCGGGTCCGCGCCCGCCGGAGGCCACACTCCCGCCAGCCCGTCGGCTTCCTCCGCCGAGGCGGGCGGGCCGAGCACTCCCTCGGCGTGGCATTCCCACGCGGTGTCGCCGCCGTCGTCATCGGCGCGGGAGTAGATCCGCACATCGCGCCGCCCGTCCTCGGTGGCGGCGGTCACCACCACCTGGACCAGCAAGGCACCCGAAGCGGGCATCACCAGCGGCAC
>NZ_JBWLKN010000077.1:0-3073 GCF_059026195.1 Streptomyces sp. A01
CGGCTGAGGAGGAGGAGGTGTCGTGCGCTGTGTTGGGTGACGAGGTGGTGGGCGAGGAGGGTGCCCAGGGTGCCGGTACCACCGGTGATGAGGACTGTGCCGTTGGGGTCGGGCGAGGATGAGGATCGCGGCAGGGTAAGAACCAACTTGCCCACGTGGCGGGCTTGGCTGAGGTGCCGGAAGGCGTGCACGCTGCGATGGATGTCCCATGTGGTGAGGGGGAGTGGCTGGAGTGCTCCGGATTCGAAGAGCGTGAGGATGTCGGTGAGCATGGTCTGGAGTCGTTGTGGTCCTGCGTCGCCGAGGTCGAAGGCGTGGTAGGTGACGCCGGGGTGGGTTTGGGTGATGTGTTGTGGGTCGCGGAGGTCGGTTCTGCCCATTTCGAGGAAGTGGCCGCCGTGGGGGAGGGTGTCGAGTGAGGCGTCGATGAAGTCGTGGGTGAGGGCGTTGAGTACGGCGTCCACGCCTTGGTTGTCGGTGGTGGTCAGGATGTGCTGGCGGAAGTCGAGGGTGCGGGAGGAGGCGATGTGGTCGTCGTCCAGGCCCATGGCGTGCAGGGTGTCCCATTTGCTGGGGCTGGCGGTGGCGAATACCTTGGCGCCGAGGTGGTGGGCGAGTTGGATGGCCGCCATGCCGACGCCGCCGGTGCCGGCGTGGATGAGGACCGACTGGCCCGCGCGGAGGTCGGCGAGGTCAACCAAGGCGTAGTACGCGGTGAGGAAGACGACAGGGACGGCGGCGGCTTGGTGGAAGGTCCAGCCGTCCGGGATGGGCGCCAGAGTGCGACGGTTGGTGATCGTGACCGGCCCGAAGGCGCCAGGGAGGAGGCCCATGACCCGGTCGCCAGGGACCAGGTCGTCCACCTCTGGTCCGGTTTCCAGGACTACGCCTGCGCCTTCGACGCCGATGGGGCCTGCGTTGGGGATCATGCCGAGGGCGTTGAGGACGTCGCGGAAGTTCAGACCGGCGGCGTGTACCGCGACGCGGACCTGTCCGGCGGTCAGTGGCTGGGAGGCCTGGGGGAACGGGATGAGGGCGAGGTTGTCCAGGGAGCCCTTGTCGGTGCTGTCCAGTCGCCAGTGCGAGCCGTCGGTGGGCGGGGTGAGCGCATCGGCCTGGGAGGTGCGAACGAGCCGGGGTGCGAGCAAAGTGTCGGCACGCAGGGCGAGTTGGGTTTCGTCGGCGCTTCGGGCGACGCTGATGGCCATAGCAAGAGACGTCGCGGTGTCGAGGTCGATGAGGTGGAAGCGGTGGGGGTGTTCGGCTTGGGCGGTACGGATCATGCCCCAGACGGGTCCGTGGGCGAGGTCGGGTGCGGGGTCGCTGGGGGCGGTGGTGACCGCGTGCTGGGTGACGATGATCAGGCGGGTGTCGGCGAGGCGTGGTTCGGCCAGCCATGCCTGGACCCATGCCAGGAGTCGGTGTGCCACGGTGCGTACGTGTTGGGCGGTCTCCTGGGCTGCCGCGATCGTTCCGGCGGGATGGCTGCCGCTGCCGCTGCCGCTGCCGCTGCCGCTGCCGCTGCCGCTGCTGGTGCTGGTGCTGGTGCTGGTGGGGTGGTCTTCGTTGTTGGTGTGCCAGTGGTGGACGCTGAGGATCGCTGTGTGTGGCGGGGGTGCGCCGGTGTCCAGAGTGTGGATCAAGGACGCCAGGTCGTCATGGGTATCGACAGGAACACCGGTGCCGGACAACGCGACGGCAAGCCCCAGCGGATCGGCATCGACGACAGCCCAATGCTCGTTCTCGGCGACGCCGAGGTCCGACGAGCTCGGGATCTTGGTCCATTCCACGTGGTACAGATGGTCACCGCTGGTGGCCGGACGGGTGGCCTCCAGCTGTGCAGGGGTAATGGGGCGAGTGACCAGGCGCCCGATGGTGGCCACTGGGGCGCTACTGAGATCTGTGATGGATACAGCCACAGCGTCCGGGCCGCGGGGAGTCACCCGTACGCGCAAGGCGGCGGCGCCCGCGATGTGTGCGGTGACGCGCTCCCAGGAGAAGGGCAGTCGGCCGTGGCTCGCGGCCTCTGACGACTCGCCCTCATCCGAGACGGTAAAACTGACGGCGTGCAGGGCGGCGTCCAGCAGCGCTGGGTGCAGGGTGTAGTGGCTGGCCTCGTGAGCGTGGTGCTCGGGAAGCGCGACCTCGGCGAAGATTTCATCACCGCTTCGCCAGGCAGCTGTCAAACCTTGGAAAACGGGACCGTACGCGAAATCGCGACTGGCCAAGCGTTGGTAGAAGTCATCAGTCGGCAGCCGCTGGGCGTCGGCGGGAGGCCAGGGTTCATTGACGCTGACGCCGGTAACGCGCTCGTCGGGGCTGTCCGTAGCCAGGATTCCGGTGGCGTGCTGGCGCCAATCAGTGTCCCCTTCTGCGTCGACGGGGTCCTGAACGCGTGAGTGGATGGTGAGGGTGCGTCGTTGGTTGTTGTCGGGTGGGTTGATGGTGAGTTGGAGTTGGGTGTCGGTGTGGTGGGGGAGGGTGAGGGGGGTGTGGAGGGTGAGTTCTTCGAGGTGGGGGCAGTTGGTTTGGGTGCCGGCGTGGAGGGCGAGTTCGACGAAGGCGGTGCCGGGGAGGAGGACGGTGTCCATGACTGCGTGGTCGGCGAGCCAGGGGTGGGTGGTGAGGGAGATGCGTGCGGTGAGGATGTGTGTGTTGGTGTCGGCGAGTTGGATCGCGGCGCCGAGGAGGGGGTGGGTGGTGGTTTGTAGTCCTGCGGTTGTGACGTCGCTTGTGTGGGTGGGGGCGTCCAGCCAGTAGCGCTGGCGTTGGAAGGGGTAGGTGGGCAGGTCGATGTGTTGGGTTTGTGTTTCGGGGAGTAGGCGTTCCCAGGTGATGGGGAGGCCGTGGGTGTGGGCTTGGGCGAGGGAGGTGAGGAAGCGGTGGGGGCCGTTTTCGTCGCGGCGCAGGGTGCCGATGGTGAGGGGTTCGATGGCCGCTGCTGTGGTGCTTGTACCGGCGATGCTGGTGTCCGTGGTGGTGTTGGTGTCTGTGGTGGTGTCGAGGGTGTCGTGGATGGTGTGGGTGAGGATGGGGTGGGGGCTGGTTTCGATGAAGGTGTGGTGGCCTTCGG
>NZ_JBWLKN010000078.1:0-2470 GCF_059026195.1 Streptomyces sp. A01
CCGCCCCACTGCGCGCCGACACCACCCACGGCACCACCCCAACGCCAGACCCCGACCCGAGCTCAGCCGACACCACCGCACCCGGCACCACCGCACCCGGCACCACCTCAGCGCCAGACCCCGCCCCGAGCTCAGCCGACACCACCTGACCGCTGACCATCGACCCTGGCTCAGCCGCCACCTCAGCCTCAACCACCGGCCTCGCCTCAGCCGACACCACCTCAACCACCGGCTCCGGCGCATCTGACACCGCCTCAACCACCAACTCCGGCGCCTGCTCCAAGATCACATGCGCGTTCGTCCCCGAGATGCCGAACGACGACACACCCGCCCGGCGCGGGCGTTCCTCATCCGTCCAGGCGACCGGCTCGGTCAGCAGCCGCACCGCGCCCGAGCCCCAGTCCACATGCGGGGTGGGCTCATCGACGTGCAGGGTGGTGGGCAGCACGCCATGCCGCATCGCCATGACCATCTTGATGACACCGGCCACACCGGCGGATGCCTGGGTGTGCCCGATGTTGGACTTGACGGACCCGAGCCACAGCGGCCGGTCCTCCGGCCGGTTCTGCCCGTACGTCGCCAGGAGTGCCTGAGCTTCAATGGGGTCGCCCAGGGTGGTGCCGGTGCCGTGGCCCTCGATCGCGTCCACTTCGGCCGGTGACAGGCGGGCGTTGGCCAGCGCCTGGGTGATGACCCGCTGCTGAGCGGGGCCGTTGGGGGCGGTGAGTCCGTTGCTGGTGCCGTCCTGGTTGATGGCCGAGCCCCGTATGACCGCGAGCACCGGGTGGCCGTGGCGCCGCGCGTCCGACAGCCGTTCCAGCAGCAGAAGCCCGGCCCCTTCGCCCCAGCCGGTGCCGTCGGCGGCCGCGGCGAACGGTTTGCACCTGCCGTCGGGGGCGAGGCCCCGTTGCCGGGAGAACTCGATGAACGTGGTCGGCGTCGCCATCACGGTGACGCCACCGGCCAGTGCCAGGGAACACTCCCCCTGCCGCAGTGCCTGCGCGGCCAGATGCATGGCCACCAGCGCCGACGAGCATGCGGTGTCCACCGTCATCGCCGGGCCCTGCAGCCCGAAGGCGTACGCCAGGCGTCCGGACATGACGCTCGGTGTGCCCCCTGCGAGCAGATAGCCCTCCACGTCCTCCTGTGCCGCGGAATGTCCGCCCGCGCCGTAGCCCTGGAAGGTGCCGCCGGTGAAGACGCCGGTGTCGCTGCCGCTCAGCGCGCCGCGGTCCAGGCCGGCGTTCTCGAAGGTCTCCCAGGCCGTTTCGAGCAGGAGCCGCTGTTGGGGGTCCATGGCGAGTGCTTCGCGGGGGCTGATCCCGAAGAAGTCGGCGTCGAACCCGGCCGCGTCGTAGAGGAAACCGCCTTCCCGTACGTAGCTGGTGCCCCGGTGGCCGGGGTCGGGATCGAAGAGTCTTTCCAGGTCCCAGCCACGGTCGGTGGGCAGTTCGGCTATGGCGTCCCTGCCCTGCGCGACGAGGTCCCACAGCTGCTCCGGAGAGCGCACGCCGCCGGGGAAACGGCACGCCATCGCGACGATCGCGATCGGCTCGTCGGCGGCGATGGCGGTGGTGGTGTGGGCCGAGAGGGCCGCTTGTTCACCGGTGAGTTCCGCTCGCAGGTACGCGGCCAGGGCCTTCGGGGTGGGGTGGTCGAAGATGAGCGACGGCGGGAGGTTCTGGCCGGTGACGGCCGTGAGCTGGTTGCGGAGTTCCACGGCCGTGAGCGAGTCGAAGCCGAGCTCCTGGAAGGGCCGCTCGGGTGGGATCGCTTCCGGCCCGGGGTGCCCGAGAACGGCTGCGGCGTGGGTCTGCACGTGCCGGAGGAGGAGGTGGAGCTGCTGGGCTGGGCTGTTCCCGGTGAGTTCCTGCCGTAGCGGATGGGTGGGAGCGGTGGCAACCTGGGACGCGGGCTGGTTTGTCGCGGCGAGGTCGCTCAGCAGGGCGCTGGGGCGCTGCGCGGCGAAGGCGGCGGGGAACCGCTTCCAGTCGATGTCGGCGATGGTGAGGGTGACGTCGCCGTTGCTGAGGGCGCGATGCAGGGACTTGACGGCCGGTTCGGGGCTGAGCGGGGACAGCCCCCGCTTCTTGAGGTAGGCGAGGGTGTCCTGGTCCGCGGCCATGCCGATGTCGGCCCACGGTCCCCAGGCCAGGCTGGTGGCAGGCAGGCCCTGGGCATGGCGGTGCTCGGCCAGCGCGTCGAGATAGGCGTTGGCGGCGGCGTAGGAGCCCTGTTGCCCGCTTCCCCAGGTCGCGGCGTTCGAGGAGAACAGGACGAAGGCGCTCAGGTCCAGCTGCCGGGTCAGGTCGTGCAGGTGCGCCGCCGCGTACGCCTTGGACCGCAGTTGCTGGTGGAGGCGTTCGGGGCTTAGTTCGGCGAGGGGGCCGACATCGGCGATTCCCGCCGCGTGGATGACGGTGGTCAGGGGTTGGTCGTCGGGGATGGTGTCCAGGAGGTGGTGGAGGGC
>NZ_JBWLKN010000079.1:0-2256 GCF_059026195.1 Streptomyces sp. A01
CACCACCCACGGCACCACCCCCACCGATGCGACCGCCTCAGCAACCCGCGCCGCCACCGGTTCCGGGGCTTGCTCCAAGATCACGTGGGCGTTCGTGCCGCTGATGCCGAACGACGAGACGGCGGCCCGCCGGGGGGTGTCACGACGCGGCCACTGGACGGGGTCGGTCAGCAGGCGTACGGCGCCGGACTGCCAGTCCACGTGCGGCGTCGGCTCATCGATGTGCGGGGAGATCGGCAGCTTCTCGTGCCGCATGGCCATGACCATCTTGATCACGCCAGCCACCCCGGCAGCGGCCTGCGCGTGCCCGATGTTGGCCTTGATGGACCCCAGGTGCAGGGGCAGGTCGGCGGGGCGGTCTTCCCCGTAGGTGGCCAGCAGCGCCTGTGCCTCGATCGGGTCGCCCAGGGTGGTGCCGGTGCCGTGCCCCTCCACCACGTCCACCTGGTCGGCGGCCAGTCGCGCGTTCGCCAGCGCCTCCCGGATGACCCGCTCCTGCGCGGCGTCGTTGGGGGCGGTGAGGCCGTTGCTGGCGCCGTCCTGGGTGACCGCGGAACCCCGTAGCACCGCCAGCACCCGATGACCGTTGCGCTGTGCGTCGGACAGGCGCTCCAGCAGGACCAGCCCGGCGCCTTCCGAGAAGCCGGTGCCGTCGGCGGAGGCGGCGAAGGACTTGCACCGGCCGTCCGGGGCCAGGCCGCGTTGCCGGGAGAACTCCACAAAGGCCGTGGGCGTGGTGAGCGCCGTCACCCCGCCTGCCAGCGCCATCGTGCACTCACCCTGCCGCAGCGCCTGCGCGGCCAGGTGCATCGCCACCAGCGACGACGAACACGCCGTGTCCACCGTCACCGCCGGGCCCTCCAGGCCGAAGGTGTACGCGACGCGGCCCGAGACCACGCTGGTGAGGGTGCCCGTCGTCGCGTACCCCTCGAAGCCCTCCGGGACGCGCGGCATGCCGGACATGTAGTCGCGGCTGGACACACCGGCGTAGACACCGGTCGTGCTGCCCTTCAATGTCGCGGGATCGATGCCCGCCCGCTCGAAGGTCTCCCAGGCCACCTCCAGCAGCAGCCGCTGCTGGGGGTCCATGGCCACGGCCTCACGCGGACTGATGCCGAAGAAATCCGCGTCGAACCTGTCGGCGTCGTGCAGGAAGCCGCCCTCGCGTACGTAACTTGTGCCGGGGTGGTCCGGGTCGGGGTGGTAGAGGGCGTCCAGGTCCCAGCCGCGGTCGGTCGGGAAGGCGGTGATCGAGTCCCCGCCCGAGTCGACCAGGTCCCACAGCTCCTCGGGAGAGGTGATCCCGCCCGGGTAGCGGCAGGCCATGGCCACTACGGCGATCGGCTGTCGCTGCCGTTCCTCCGCCTCGCGCAAACGCTGGCGAGTCTGCCCGAGATCCGCTGTGACCCGCTTCAGGTACTGGCGAAGCTTTTCTTCGGTACCGGACATTCAGTTCTCGCTCTCCCGATCATGACGTGACTTCGCGGTCAATCAGGTCGAACAGCTCGTCGTCAGAGGCGGACTCCAGTGCTTCGTCGGCCACACTCCGCTCTGTGTCGGCCGCACCATCACCCAGCCTCCAGAGCAGGGTCTCCAGGCGTTTGGCCAGCCTGCCGCGGGCGTCTCCCTCAGGTGCGCATCGCGTCATCGCGCGTTCCAGCTTCTCCAGTTCGGCGAAGAGGGGCTGCGACGGGTCGGCGTCAGCGGGGCAGAGTTCGCCGCGCAGATACTCCGCGATGGCCGCAGGGGTCGGGTACCTGAAGATGAAGGTGGCGGGCAGGCGCAGACCGCTGGCGGCAGCCAGCCTGTTCCTTAGTTCGACGGCGGTCAGGGAGTCGAAGCCCAGTTCCTTGAAGGGCACATCGGCGGGCACCGCGTTGGAGTCGGTATGCCCGAGCACCGCTGTGGCGTGCGTACGGACCAGGTCGAGCAGCACGCGGTGTTGCTCGTCCCGGGGGGTGGCTGCCAGGCGGCTGACCCAGTCGGCCGGCGAGGGGCCCGCTGCGGCGGTCCGCCGTGCCGGGCCGCCGCTGGCGAGGGCACGCAGGAGCGCGGGCACCTTGTCAGCGGGTTCGGCGGTCAGGGCCCGGACATCCAGGTTCGCCGCGATCAGCTGCGGGTCGCCGTGGCGGCAGGCGGCGTCGAGCAGTCCCAGGGCTTGTTCGCTGGACATCGCACCGATGCCCATGCGGTTCATCCGTGCCAGGTCGGTGTCGGTGACCTTGCCCGTCATGCCACTGGAATCGGCCCACAGCC
>NZ_JBWLKN010000080.1:0-2127 GCF_059026195.1 Streptomyces sp. A01
GCGCGGGCGTTCCTCATCCGTCCAGGCGACCGGCTCGGTCAGCAGCCGCACCGCGCCCGAGCCCCAGTCCACATGCGTCGAGGGGCGGTCGACGTGCAAGGTGGCCGGGAGCGTTCCGTAGCGCATGGCCATGACCATCTTGATGACACCGGCCACGCCAGAAGCGCCTTGTGTGTGCCCGATGTTGGACTTGACGGACCCGAGCCACAGCGGTCGGCCCTCCGGCCGGTTCCGCCCGTACGTCGCCAGCAGCGCTCCTGCCTCGATCGGGTCGCCCAGGCGGGTGCCCGTCCCGTGGGCTTCCACCGCGTCCACCTCGGAGGCCGACAGCCCGGACGCGGACAGCGCCTGCCGGATCACCCGCTCCTGTGCCGGGCCGTTGGGGGCGGTGAGTCCGTTGCTGGTGCCGTCCTGGTTGATGGCCGTGCCCCGGATGACGGCCAGGACCTCGTGGCCGTTGCGGCGTGCGTCCGACAGCCGTTCCAGCAGCACAAGACCGACGCCCTCGGCGAAGCCGGTACCGTCGGCTGCCTCGGCGAACGGCTTGCACCGGCCGTCGGGGGCCAGGCCCCGCTGCCGGGAGAACTCGGTGAACATGAACGGGGTGGCCATCACGGTCACGCCACCCGCGAGGGCCAGCGAGCACTCGCCCTGGCGCAGCCCCTGGCACGCCAGATGCATCGCCACCAGCGACGACGAACACGCCGTGTCCACCGAGACGGCCGGGCCTTCGAGGCCCAGGGTGAACGCGACGCGTCCCGAGAGGACGCTCAGGGCGTTGCCGGTCAGCAGGTACCCTTCGGTGCCCTTGTCGGCGTGCGGGCCGCCGAAGCCGGGAAGTCCGGCCCCGGCATAGATGCCGGTCGCGCTGCCCTTCAATGACCGAGGGTCGATGCGGGCGTGCTCCAGCAGTTCCCAGGCGGTCTCCAGCAGCAGCCGCTGCTGCGGCTCCATCGCCAGCGCCTCCCGCGGGCTGATGCCGAAGAACTCCGCGTCGAATCCCCCCGCGTCATGCAGGAAGCCGCCTTCGCGCGCGTACGTGGTGCCGGGGTGGTCGGGGTCGGGGTGGTACAGGCCCTCCAGGTCCCAGCCACGACCGGTGGGGAACGCACCGATCGCGTCCACGCCCGAGTCGACGACGTCCCACAGGTCCTGCGGTGAACCGATGCCGCCCGGGTAGCGGCAGGCCATGCTGACGACGGCCACCGGTTCCTGGTGACGTTCCTCCACCTCGCGCAGCCGCTGACGGGTTTGTCCGAGGTCCACCGTCACACGCTTCAGGTACTGGCGGAGCTTGTCTTCCGTTCCCGACATCACTTCTCGCTCTCCGTCAACGTACTCACAGTTCCCCGTCGATCAGCCTGAAGATCTCGTCGTCCGAGGCGGCCTCGACCGTGTCGTATCCGGTGGGATCAGCCCGGCCGCCGGTGACCGCGGACAGCAGTCCGTTGAGCCGCCTGGCGACCCTGCCGCGCGCGTCCTCGTCCAGGAGGAGGGTGGTCAGGGTGGTTTCGATGCGGCCCAGTTCGCCGAGGAGCGGGTCCACGGCGTCCACCGCCGGCCGTGCCTCGCCGTTCGGCGCGAGCCTCTGGCCCAGGTGGTCGGCGAGCGCGGCGGCCTCCGGGTAGTCGAAGACCAGGGAGGCGGGCAGGCGCAGCCCGGTCGCGGCGGCGAGCCTGTTGCGTAGTTCGACGGCGGTCAGCGAGTCGAGACCCAGTTCCTTGAACGGGACGTCGGTGTGGACGGCATGGGTGTCGGTGTGTCCCAGTACGGCCGCGGCGTGGGTGCGTACGAGGTGGAGCAGGGCGCTGTGGCGCTCGTCGGGGGTGAGCACGCGGAGCCGCTCGGCCGCGTCGGCCGGGGCCGGGCCGGTGGCGGCGGTGCGCCGGGGGGTGGCGCTGGGGGCGAGGCCGCGCAGCAGGGCGGGGAGGGTGTGGTCGGCCCGGCCGGTCAGGGCGCGGGGGTTGAGATCCGCGGCGAGGGGGGCGGGGTCGCCGTGCTGGAGGGCGGCGTCGAGCAGGGCCAGCCCGTGCTGGGCGTTCATGGGCTTGATGCCCATGCGGTTCATCCGTGCCAGGTCGGTGTCGGTGACCTTGCCCGTCATGCCACTGGAATCGGCCCACAGCC
>NZ_JBWLKN010000081.1:0-1761 GCF_059026195.1 Streptomyces sp. A01
AGTTCACCCCCGCCGCACGCACCTCGATCCGCACCTGACCGGGCGCCAACGGCTCCAGCACCTCCGAGCACGGCACCACGGAGACGTTGTCCAAGGTGGCCGCGCCCACCGTGGCCAGGCGCCAGGCCCGCAACCCGGGCGGCGCCACCAGATCGCCACGGTCCCCGGCGCGGACGAGCCGAGGCACCAGACCCCCCCGCTCGTCCCGTACGGCGAGCTGCGGTTCGTCGGCGCGCACCGCTCGGGTGACCGCTTCCCGCACGCTGTCACCGGACAGTTCGAGTCCCGGGGTGATGTCCAGCAGGACGAGGCGACCCGGGTTCTCCGACTGCGCGCTCCGTACCAGCCCCCAGACCCCGGCGCCGGGTGCGTCAACCCCGTCGTCGGCGCCATCGGCCGCGACCGCTCCGCGCGTGACGAGCACCAACCGGGAGGCGCCCAGTGACGGTGCGGCCAGCCAGCCCCGCACCAGCGCCAAGGCGTCCTCGGCCGCGCGTAGTCCGTCATCGGTGGACGCGACTCCGGTCAGTACGACCGGTGGAGCGGGTTCACCCGCGTCGATCGCGTGCACGAGCGCGCCGACGTCCGGGTAGCAGACCAGGCCCTGGACCACCGGGTCGGTTCCCAGTACCACCCAGTCGCCCTCGCCGATCACGTCCTGTTCCCGGGGTGTACGGCCGTCGACTGGCACCGGCAGCGGTGCCCAGTCCACGCTGAACAGGCCCTGGGCATCGTGGCCACGAGCAGTGGGCGGGTGAGTGGTGTCGGCGGCGCGCATCACGACCGAAGCAGCACTGAGCACCGGAGCGCCCACCGCGTCGGCCAGCGTGACCCGCACTCCACGCTCGCCCGGACCACCCTCCTCGTCGAGGGTCAGCCGGACGCGCACCATGGTCGCGTCGGCGGCCCACAGGGAGACCCCGTTCCATGCGAACGGCAGCCACACTCTCGTCGCCTCCTGCTCGTCGTCGGGCAGGCCGACCAGCAGCGCCGATTGCAAAGCGGCGTCCAGCAGCGCGGGGTGGATACCGAACCCCCCGGGCTCCCCGGCCGCCTCGGGCAGCACGGCCTCCGCCAGCACGTCAGCGCCGTGCCGCCAGGCAGCGCGCAACCCCTGAAACGCCGGGCCGTACGCGTAACCAACCGCGGCGGCTCGTGAGTAGAAGTCGCCGATGTCGATCGGGTCAGCGTCGGCAGGAGGCCACGCCCCGGCCATTTCCTCAGCGGGAGCGGCCGCCTCGGGGCTGAGCACGCCCACCGCGTGACACACCCACTGCGTATCGTCGGACGAACCGCCGTCGTCGTGGCGCGAGTACACCCGTACGTCACGCCGCCCATCGGACCCAGCCGGCCCCACAGCGACCTGAACGCGCACACTTCCCGACTCTGGAACAACCAGCTGCGCCTGCAACGCCAGGTCCTCCACGCCGACGCAGCCGACCTCGTCGGCGGCGCGCAGCGCCCACTCCACCAGCGCCGCGCCCGGCACCAGCACGGTGTCGAGGACCTGGTGATCGGCCAGCCAGCCGGTCCCACCGGTCGCGGACAGCCGACCGGTGAACAAATGACTGTCCGCTGCCGCCTGTTCGATGGCCGCTCCCAGGAGGGGATGCCCAGGGGAGGTCAGACCGAGACTCGCGGGGTTGCTCCCCCCGCTGCTGCGACCGTCCAGCCAGTAGCGGTCGTGTTGGAAGGTGTAGGTGGGGAGGTCGGTGGTGTGGGGTGGGGGGTTGGTGGGGAACCAGGTGGTCCAGTCGACGG
>NZ_JBWLKN010000082.1:0-1725 GCF_059026195.1 Streptomyces sp. A01
CGGTGTTGGCCGGTGTCGGTGTTGGTCTGTGTTGGTCAGTGTCAGTGTTGGTCAGTGATGGGTGGATTGGTGGAGGACATGGGAATGACGTTGCGTGGTGTGGGTGTCAGCCATGGGGTCGCTATCGGTGAGGTCCGGCATATGGGTACCGCGGTCCTGGAACCGCCCACCCGCCGGATCGCCGCCGGGGAAGCCCCCCGGGAACAGGCCCGCGCCGCCCGCGCGGTCGAGGCCGTCGCCGCCGACCTGACCGCCCGCGGCAACCTCGCCGGAGGCCAGGCCCAAGCCGTCCTGGAAGCCCAGGCCCTCATGGCCCAGGACCCCGAACTCAAAACCGACGTCGAACGCCGCATCACCATCGGCAGCACCGCCGAACGCGCCGTCTACGACGCCTTCGCCGCCTACCGCGACCTCCTGGCCGCCGCCGGCGACTACCTCGCCGGACGCGTCGCCGACCTCGACGACGTCCGCAACCGCATCATCGCCCGCCTCCTGGGCGTCCCCATGCCCGGCGTCCCCGACAGCGACCAGCCCTACATCCTCATCGCCCGCGACCTCGCCCCCGCCGACACCGCCCTGCTCGACCCCGCCCTCGTCCTGGGCTTCGTCACCGAAGAAGGCGGCCCCACCAGCCACAGCGCCATCCTCGCCCGCGCCCTGGGCGTCCCCGCCATCGTCGCCCTCCCCCACGCCACCGACATCCCCGAGAACACCCTCATCGCCATCGACGGCAGCACCGGCGACCTCCACCCCAACCCCACCCCAGACCACCAGACCCACCTGCGCGAAACCGCCGCCACCCGCACCGCCGCCCACACCGCCACCACCGGACCCGGCACCACCTCCGACGGCCACCGCATCCCCCTCCTGGCCAACATCGGCGGCCCCACCGACCTCACCGCCGCCCACACCGCGGGGGCCGAAGGCATCGGCCTCTTCCGCACCGAATTCCTCTTCCTCGACAACCCCGAACACGCCCCCACCCTCGAAACCCAGACCACCGCCTACCGCACCGTCCTCGAAGCCTTCCCCCAATCCCGCGTCGTCGTCCGCGTCCTGGACGCCGGAGCCGACAAACCCCTCACCTTCCTCACCCCCGCCAACGAACCCAACCCCGCCCTGGGCGTCCGCGGCCTACGCAGCCTCCTGACCCACCCCCACATCCTCACCACCCAACTCACCGCCCTGGCCCACGCCGCCGACGGCCTGCCCGTCCACCTCGAAGTCATGGCCCCCATGGTCGCCGACCGCACCGACGCCAAAGCCTTCGCCGACGCCTGCCACAACGCCGGACTGACCGCCAAAACCGGCGCCATGATCGAAATCCCCTCCGCCGCCCTCCGCGCCCGCTCCCTCCTCAAGGAAGTCGACTTCCTCTCCCTGGGCACCAACGACCTCGCCCAGTACACCTTCGCCGCCGACCGCCAAACCGGCGCCCTCGCCCGCTACCAGGACCCCTGGCAACCCGCCCTCCTGGACCTCATCGCCACCGCCGCCCACGCCGCCACCACCGAGAACAAAACCTGCGGCGTCTGCGGCGAAGCCGCCGCCGACCCCCTCCTGGCCTGCGTCCTGACCGGCCTGGGCATCACCAGCCTCTCCATGACCCCCACCGCCATCCCCCACGTCCGCGCCACCCTCGCCCAACACACCCTCGCCCAATGCCAACGCGCCGCCCAAGCCGCCCGCACCACCGACACCCCCCAACAAGCACGCCAAGCAGCG
>NZ_JBWLKN010000083.1:0-1541 GCF_059026195.1 Streptomyces sp. A01
ACACCCTCGCCCACCACCGCCACACCACCCACCAACCCGCCCACTCCCTCGCCTGGGGCCTATGGGCCACCACCAGCACCATCACCGGCCAACTCGACACCACCGACCTCCAACGCATCAAACGCTCCGGCATCAACCCCCTCACCGACCACCAAGGACTCCACCTCCTCGACACCGCCCACACCACACCCCACCCCCACCTCATCCCCATCCACCTCAACCCCACAGCCCTACGCCGACAAGCCCAACAAAACACCCTCCACCCCCTCCTCCAACACCTCACCCCCACACCCCCCCACACCACCACCCCCACAAACCCCAACCCCAACCACGCCCACAACAACACCAGCACCAACGCCGACACCCTCCGCGAACAACTCACCACCCTCACACCCACCAAACAACACCAAACCCTCCTCAACCTCATCCGCACCCACGCAGCCACCAGCCTCGGACACACCACCCCCCACACCATCCAACCCGACCACGCCTTCACCGACCTCGGCTTCGACTCCCTCACCGCCGTCGAGCTGCGTAATCAACTCACCACAACCACGGGACTTCAGCTCCCCACATCACTGATCTTCGATTACCCCACCCCGACCGCCTTGGCTGACTATCTGTCCGCAGAGCTTCTCCAGGTAGACGATGCGCCGCTGTCGTCGCTGGCTCCCTCCGTCTCCTCGTCGGATGAACCGATTGCGGTGGTGGGGATGGCGTGCCGTTATCCGGGTGGCGTGTCCACGCCCGAGGCCCTGTGGGACCTGGTCGCCACGGGCACCGACGCCGTCTCCCCCTTCCCGACCAACCGCGGCTGGGACCTGGACAGGCTCTACGACCCCGACCCAGACGAACCGGGCAAGTCCTACGTCCGCGAGGGCGGCTTCCTCCACGACGCCGCCGACTTCGACCCAGCCTTCTTCGGGATCTCCCCCCGCGAGGCACAGGCAATGGACCCCCAGCAACGGCTCCTACTGGAAACCGCATGGGAAGCCATCGAATACGCGGGCATCGACGCAACCTCACTCAAAGGAAGCCCAGCCGGTGTATTCACCGGAATGATGCACTCGGACTATGCGGCACGGTTCACCACCGTCCCCGAAAGCCTCGAAGGATACTTGGGCAGCGGCAGCGCTGGCAGTGTCGCCTCCGGTCGGCTGTCGTATGCCTTCGGCCTGGAAGGTCCGGCCGTCACGGTCGATACCGCTTGTTCGTCGTCTTTGGTGGCTATGCATCTGGCCTGCCAGGCCCTGCGCAGCGGGGAATGCTCCGTGGCCCTGGCCGGTGGCGTCACCGTGATGTCCACCCCCACCGGCTTCGTGGAGTTCAGCCGACAACGGGCGCTGTCACCGGACGGGCGGTGCAAGGCGTTCGCGGCGGGTGCGGATGGGACTGGTTGGTCCGAGGGTGTGGGCATGCTCCTCCTGGAGCCGCTGTCCCAGGCCCAACGCCACGGCCACCCCATCCTCGCCCTCGTGCGCGGCAGCGCGGTCAACCAGGACGGGGCCAGCAACGGACTCACCGCCCCCAACGGCCCCTCC
>NZ_JBWLKN010000084.1:0-1518 GCF_059026195.1 Streptomyces sp. A01
ACCGCCAACACCTTCCTCGACACCCTCGCCCACCACCGCCACACCACCCACCAACCCGCCCACTCCCTCGCCTGGGGAGCACAGGAGATCGCTACCAGCAGCACAGCCGGCCAGTCTGATGCCACCGATCAGCAAGGCACCACCCGCGCTGGCATCGATGGCTGCAGTGGTATCGATGCGATCACCACCCTGACCGGACAGCAGGGGCTTGACCTCCTCGACGCGGCTCACGCCACCAGCCTCCCGCTGCTCGTTCCCCTCCACCTCAACCTTGCAGCTCTGCGTCGACAGGCCCACGAATCCGCACCTCACCCACTGCTTCGTAACCTCGTTCCCGCCTCGCGTCGCGCAGCTGCCCCACGCCGTGGCACCGCCAGCTCCGACAGCCTTCGTCAGCGACTGGCTGGCCTCACACCCGCCAAGCAACACCACGCCCTCCTCGACCTTGTCCGTACGTACGCAGCCGCCACCCTCGGACACACGACGCCCGACGCGATCCCGGAAGAGCACGCGTTCGCCGACCTCGGCTTCGACTCCTTCACGGCCGTCGAGCTGCGCAACCGCCTCGCCGAAGCAACTGGACTACGGCCGCAGGCAGCCCTGCTCTTCGACCACCCGACGCCTATGGCCCTGGCTGACTACCTGCACGCTGAGATCCTGGGCACTACAAGCGCACCGGCCACACTTCCGATGCCCAGGGCAGCCGCGTTGGCGGATGAAGCCATCGCGGTGGTCGGCATGGCCTGCCGCTTCCCAGGGGGCGCGTCATCTCCTGAGGCGCTGTGGGATCTGGTCGCAGCAGGGGGCGATGGCATCTCGGGCTTTCCGACCAACCGTGGTTGGGACACCGACGGGATCTACGATCCGGACCCGGAGCGGCCTGGTAAGTCCTACGTCCGTGAGGGCGGATTCCTTCACGAGGCGACCGACTTCGACCCAGCCTTCTTCGGGATCTCCCCCCGCGAGGCACTGGCGATGGACCCCCAGCAACGGCTCCTGCTGGAAACCGCCTGGGAAGCTGTGGAGCGCGCCGGAATCGATGCGACGTCACTCAAGGGAAGCCAGACCGGGGTTTTCGCGGGAGTCGCGTCGCAGGAGTACGCCCCGCGCTATCTGGACGCCCCTGATGGCGTCGAGGGATACCTACTGACCGGAAACGTGACCAGCGTTGCCTCGGGCCGCGTCGCGTACACCCTGGGGTTGGAGGGCCCGGCGGTCACGGTGGAGACGGCATGTTCGTCGTCGCTAGTGGCGCTGCATCTCGCCTGCCAAGCCCTACGAACCGGCGAGTGCTCCCTCGCGCTCGCCGGCGGAGTGACGGTGATGGCCACGCCGGGCGTGTTCGTGGAGTTCAGCCGACAACGCGGGCTGGCTCCTGATGGGCGTTGCAAGACGTTCGCGGCGCATGCGGATGGCACCAGTTGGGCTGAGGGTGCGGGGGTGTTGTTGTTGGAGCCGTTGTCGTTGGCGCGGCGTAATGGGCATCCGGTGCTTGCGGTGGTGCGGGGCAGTGCGGTC
>NZ_JBWLKN010000085.1:0-1460 GCF_059026195.1 Streptomyces sp. A01
TTGAACCGGAATGTGCACTACAAAGCTCCCACCTGCGGAAACACTGTTCTGGGGCGCTCAAGTCAGCACAGAATCAGCACCGTGGCGCGTGTTCCTCGTCCACCGACGGAGGCCGAACCTCCAGGATCGTCGCCGTCCCGCCGGCCACCGCGGTCTCGTGCAGCGTGATCCGGTCGCCCGGGGCGAGGTGCCTCCACCGCGCCGCGGTCAGGGGCAGGAGCCGCACCGGAGCCCGAGCGCCGGGCGCGAGGTCACGAGCGAACTCGACCCACAGCCGAGCGATGGCCAGTTCACTCGTTCCGTCGTCCCTCCGGTTGCCGATGTCCCACATCGGCCGCAGCACCCCTGCTCCAGGAATCGACGTACGCCGGAACGTCTCACCAGCCGGTCGGAGCACGAGTTCGGCCCGGATAACGCCCGCTCGCGCCTCGACCCCCCGCCACCGGCACCACTCCCGGCTCCGTTCGAGCCCCAGCATCCCGGCCGCACGCTCCAGCTCCTCCCAGAAACCCGACGGCGCCGACCACTCGTCACCCAGCTCTTCCAGCAGGTCGAGCGCGACCTCCCACTCGTCGTGCACGAGGTACTCCCAGACATCGGACACCGTGACGTCCTTCTCGGTGGCTACCCCTTCGGGCACCAGCAGCGAGGCTGCCTCAAGTATCCCGACGACATCCATGCGCCGATTATGGATCAGCAGCACGACGCCCCCTCTTGGCGGCCGCAATCGCTAGGGTTGGCTCATGACCGCACTGCCCGACTGGATGCGCCCGCCGCGCGCGGAAGGCTGGTTCGCGGAGGACCTCGACCGCCTCCCCGAGGCACCCCGCCACACCGAGCTGATCGATGGAGCCCTCGTCTTCATGATGTCGCCCCAGAGGTGGTGGCACGGCCACCTCGTCACCATGCTCACCGTCGCACTCATGGAGCAGGTGCCCGCCGACACCAGAGTCGGCCGCGAGATGACCATCAAGCTCGACCCGCGCAACCGTCCCGAACCGGACCTGCTGGTGACAACGGCCGATTTCGACGGCGACCGTACCTGGTTCGCACCGGAGGACGTCCAGCTCGTCATCGAGGTCGTCTCCCCGGAGTCCGCCCATCGCGATCGCACAGTAAAAATCCGCAAGTACGCAGAGGCCGGCATCCCGCACTACTGGTGCATCGAGGACGAGGACGGGGCACCCGTCGTCCACGTCTACGAACTCGACGAACCCACTGGCACCTACGCGCCCGCCGGGATCTTCCGGGGCACCCTCCAGCGCCCGGTGCCTTTCGAGGTCAGCCTTGACCTCGACAAGCTCACGCCGCCCCGAAGCAGCTGAAAAGTCAGCACCAAGTCAGCACGGGAATGCAGAAGGGGTCGGACTCGTCAGAGTCCGACCCCTTCTGACTGGCACGTTTGACGAAACGACCAACATACAGTAACGGGACGATTACACGTTGAACCGGAACTCCAC
>NZ_JBWLKN010000086.1:0-1419 GCF_059026195.1 Streptomyces sp. A01
TACTCCAGTCGCAGTTCGGTATCACCGCTGGTCAGGGCCGGGTTTCTGAGTGTACTCGGCTGATGTGCCGTCATGTTGCGGAAGTTCGTGACCTCTGGTGCGGCGGCGGTAGTGGCAGCGTCTGGCGATGGCCTGGTGGCGCCTGCGCCAGTGGGACCAGCTCAGCGCGTGGCCGGTGCGCCAGTGGTGTTTCGGCGAGGGGCGGCCAACTGCCAGGAGTCGCCGGATTTCTGCCACGGTGAGCGGTGCGAGAGCGCCGGAACCGTTTCTGCCGCCCCCTTTTCGGCCGCCGCTGATGCCATGGCGGCGAGGAAGGCGTGAGCGAGTATGGCCAGGGTGATGTGCCGGTACCAGCCCGGATACCGGCGGACCTCGTACTGGTCGAGGCCGCACTCGTTCTTCGCGGCCTGGAAGGCTTCCTCGATCGCCCAGCGGGTCCCGGCGATGCGCACGAGTTCGGCGACGGCGGTGCCATTGGGTGCGTAGGCGAGGTAGTAGGCGATCTCGTCCGGGCGGGCCAGGCTGCGGCGGGCCAGGACCCAGCGCTGGTGGGTGGGCTGATCGCCGTCGAAGTCGTCGATGGCGGGCAGTTGGGCCGCGGCCCAGTCGTAGACGCGCGGGCCTTTCGCGCCGTTGCTGCAGGAGTGACATTCCCAGGCGTCGTCGGGTGCCTGGGCGATGGCGAAGTCGATGCGGCCCAGGGCGTGGACATGCTGGGACTTCGGCACGGCCAGGACGTAGCCGACGCCGGTCTCTTCCAGCATGCGGCGCAGCCGCCATTCCTGGCCGTAGGCGGAGTCCGCGGTCACCCAGGCGACGGGCAGCGGTGAGGCCAGGGCACGCCTCACCATGGCCTTGGCCAAGTCCCCCTTGGTAGCGAACTCCCGCTCGTCGGGGATCTTCGCCGCTCGGCAGCGATCCCGGTCGGACGTCCAGGACTTGGGCAGATACAGCTCCCGGTCCACCAGGGCCCGGCCCTTGGGTGAGGCATAGGCGGCGAAGACACCGATCTGGCAGTTCTCGGTGCGGCCGGCCGTGCCGGAGTACTGGCGCTGCACGCCGGCTGAGACCGTGCCTTTCTTGAGGAACCCTGTGTCATCGATGATCAGCACTCCAACGGGGCCCCCGAGTCTCTCGGCAACATATTCCTGCAGGTCATCGCGTACCACGTCAGGATCCCAGCAGGCCCGGCTCAATAGGTGCTGCAGACCCGCAGGAGTCGGGTGACCGGCGTGCTCGGCCAGCTGCCAGCTGTTCTTCCGTCCCACTGGACCGATCAGACCGTGTACGTAGGCGCGCATCCGCCGCCGCAGATCCACCCGACCGAACCGGTGACCGATCCGTACCAGCAGCTCTTCCAGTTCCGCGGACCAGGCATCGGGCTGCACATCATCTTGCACGACAAGACAACGGCCCGCC
>NZ_JBWLKN010000087.1:0-1376 GCF_059026195.1 Streptomyces sp. A01
GGTGGTGTCGGCTGAGCTCGGGTCGGGGTCTGGCGTTGGGGTGGTGCCGTGGGTGGTGTCGGCGCGCAGTGGGGCGGCGTTGCGGGCGCAGGCCGCGGCGCTGGCCGCCCGGGTGGGCGCGGACCCTGGCATCTCGTTGGAGAGTGTGGGCTGGTCGCTGCTGACCTCCCGTACCCTCTTCGAACACCGTGCGGTGGTCCACGGCACCAGCCGTGCGGAACTCCTGGGCGGGCTGCGTGCCCTGGCCACCGCCGGACCCCACCCCCACCTGACCACCAGCCCCAACACCAGCACCGGTGCTGGGGCTGGGGCTGGGGCTGGTGTGTCCACCGATGGTGGTTTGGGTGTGGGTGGGCGGGTGTGGTTGTTCAGTGGGCAGGGCAGTCAGCGTCTGGGGATGGGCGCCGGGCTCTACGCCCGCTTCCCCGTCTTCGCCACCGCCTTCGACGAGGTGTGCGCCCTGCTCGACCCCCACCTGGACCACCCCTTGCGCCAGGTCGTCTTCGACGGCATCCCCGGGAAGCCGGGACTGCTGGACCACACCACCTACGCCCAGTGCGGCCTGTTCGCCCTGCACATCGCCCTGGCCCACCTGCTGACCTCCCACGGCCTGGCCCCGGACGCGGTCATCGGCCACTCCATCGGCGAAGTCGCCGCCGCCCACATCGCCGGAATCTTCTCCCTGCCCGACGCCTGCCACCTAGTCGCCGCCCGCGCCACCCTCATGGGCTCCCTGCCCCCCGGCGGGGCCATGGCCGCCATCCAGGCCACCCCCGACGAACTCACCCCCACCCTGGACCACCCCCACGTAGCCATCGCCGCCCTGAACACCCCCACCACCACCGTCATCTCCGGCCCCACCGACCACATCAACCGCATCACCACCCACTGGAACAACCAAGGACGCAAAACCCACCACCTCACCGTCAGCCACGCCTTCCACTCCCCGCAAATGGACCCCATCCTCGACCCCTTCCACCAAGCCATCACCCACCTCACCTACCACCCACCCACCCTCCCCCTCATCACCAACCTCACCGGCCAACCCGCCGACCACCACATCACCACCCCCCACTACTGGACCCAACACATCCGCCAACCCGTCCACTACGCCCCCGCCCTGACCCACACCACCCCCCACACCCACACCTACCTCGAACTCACCCCCACCCCCACCCTCACCACCGCCACCCACCACACCCTCCACCACCACCACAACCACCCCCACCCCCAACAACCCAACCAACCCCGCCAACCCGACCAGCCCGACCAGCCCGAACCCCTCATCCTCAGCACCCTGAACCACCAACACCCCGACACCACCGCCCTCGCCACCACCCTCGCCCAACTCCACACCCACCACACCAACACCAACA
>NZ_JBWLKN010000088.1:0-1250 GCF_059026195.1 Streptomyces sp. A01
GTGGCGAGGTCGAGGGGGTCGTCGCCGATGATGGCCCAGCGTTCCCCGGAGGATGAAGTAGCGGTGGTTGCGGTGGTTGCGGTGGTTGCGGTGGTTGCGGTGGTTGCGGTGGTGGGGGTTGTGGGTGGTTGGGGGGTCCATTGGAGGTGGTAGAGGTGTTGGTGGGGGGTGGTGGGTTGGGTGGTTGTGAGTTGTTCGGGGGTGAGGGGTCGGGTGGTGAGGCCCTCGATGGTGGCGACGGGCGTCCCGGTGGTGTCGGTCAGGGTGATGGTGACCGTGTCCGGGGCAGTTGGGGTAACGCGGACACGCACGGTATCGGCACCCGCGGTGTGCACGGACACTCCGCTCCAGCGGAAGGGGACACGACTCGGAATGGCTTCACCCTGCGGGTGGTCATCGGGGCCCTGCAGTCCGAGTGTGTGGAGGGTGGTGTCGAGGAGTGCGGGGTGGAGGAGGTAGGTGGGGGTGTGGGGGGTGTGGGGGTGGGGGAGGGTGATTTCGGCGTAGAGGTGCTGTTCGTGGTGCCAGGCGGTGTGGAGTCCTTGGAAGAGGGGTCCGTAGTCGAAGCCGGCGGCGGCCAGGCGGGGGTAGAGGCCGGTGAGGTCGATGGGCCGGGCACCGGCCGGGGGCCAGCAGTCATCCGGGGGACTGGCCGCAGCCGCAGCCGCAGCCGCAGCCGTGGGGGTGGGGGTGAGGGTGGCGGTGGCGTGGTGGGTCCAGGCCGGGGGTGCTGCGTCGGTGTCGGGTTGGGGGTGTTCTGAGGGTGTGGGGTTGGGGTGGGGGCGGGAGTGGATGGTCAGGGTGCGGTGGTTGTTGGTGTCGGGTGGGTTGAGGGTGAGTTGGAGTTGGGTGGTGGCGTCCTCGGTGAGGATCAGTGGGGTGTGGAGGGTGAGTTCTTTGATGTGGGGGCAGTGGGTGTGGGTGCCGGCGTGGAGGGCGAGTTCGACGAAGGCGGTGCCGGGGAGCAGGACGGTGTCGAAGATGGTGTGGTCGGCCAGCCAGGGGTGGGTGGTCAGGGAGAGGCGTCCGGTGAACAGGTACCGGTCCCCCTCGGCCACCGGGACGGCGGCTTGCAGCAGCGGATGCCCGGTGACCTCCAACCCCGCCGCCGCCATATCCCCCACCCCGGCCCCGGCCCCGGCCCCGGCCCCGGCCGCGGCAGTGAGCCAGTAACGCTGGCGTTGGAAGGCGTAGGTGGGCAGCTCCACCCGCCGCACGTCTTCCCCGGCCAGTACCTGCTCCCACGCCAC
>NZ_JBWLKN010000089.1:0-1248 GCF_059026195.1 Streptomyces sp. A01
GGTGGGGGTGTAGGGGGTGATGGTGTTGGTGAACTCGGTTTCGATCCATCGGGTGTGGATGGTGAAGGGGCCGGGGTCGCCGGTGAGTTCGGGGGCGTAGGCGGGGTCGGTGACCACGGCGCGGTGGAAGGGGATGGCGGTGGCCATGCCTTCGACGGTGAATTCCTCCAGGGCGCGGGCGGCGCGTTGGAGGGCTTGGTGGCGGGTGGCGCCGGTGATGATGAGTTTGGCCAGCAGGGAGTCCCAGGCCGGTCCGATGACCGAGCCGGTCTCGACGCCGGCGTCCAGGCGCACGCCGGGTCCGGCGGGGGGCTGGAAGCGGGTGACGGTGCCGGGAGCGGGCAGGAAGCCGCGGCCGGGGTCTTCGCCGTTGATGCGGAATTCGAGGGAGTGGCCGCGCACGGGCGGGTCGTCGTAGCCCAGGGGTTCGCCGTCGGCGATGCGGAACATCTCGCGGACCAGGTCGATGCCGGTGACTTCTTCGGTGACCGGGTGTTCGACCTGCAGGCGGGTGTTGACCTCCAGGAAGGAGATGGTGCCGTCCTGGCCGACGAGGAACTCGCAGGTGCCGGCGCCTTGGTAGCCGGCTTCGCGCAAGATGGCCTTGGAGGCGCGGTAGAGCTCGGCGTTCTGCTGGGGGGTCAGGAAGGGGGCGGGGGCTTCCTCGACGAGTTTTTGGTGGCGGCGCTGGAGGGAGCAGTCGCGGGTGGAGACGACGACCACGTTGCCGTGCTGGTCGGCCAGGCACTGGGTTTCCACGTGGCGGGGGCGGTCGAGGTAGCGCTCGACGAAGCATTCGCCGCGGCCGAAGGCGGCTACCGCCTCGCGGACGGCGGAGTCGTAGAGCTCGGGGACCTCTTCCAGGGTGCGGGCGACCTTCAGGCCGCGTCCGCCGCCGCCGAAGGCCGCTTTGATCGCGATGGGCAGGCCGTGTTCGCGGGCGAAGGCCACGACCTCCCCGGCGCCGGTGACCGGGTCGGGGGTGCCCGCCACCAGCGGAGCGCCCGCGCGCTGGGCGATGTGCCGGGCGGCGACCTTGTCCCCCAGGTCGCGGATGGCCTGCGGCGGCGGCCCGATCCACGTCAGCCCCGCGTCGATGACCGCCTGGGCGAACTCCGCGTTCTCCGACAAGAACCCGTATCCGGGATGGATCGCGTCCGCCCCCGACTCAGCCGCCGCGGCGAGCACCTTGCCCATATCCAGATAACTGGACGCGGGCGTGTCACCACCCAAGGCATATGCCTCGTC
>NZ_JBWLKN010000090.1:0-1216 GCF_059026195.1 Streptomyces sp. A01
GATGCCCCGGTGCCGGTGGCTGATGTGGGGTGGTCGCTGGTGACGACCCGGTCGGTGTTCGAGCACCGGGCCGTCATCATCGGCGCGGATGAGGGCGAACTGCTGTCCGGGCTCAAGGCGCTGGCCGCCGGTGAGCCGCATCCGGGCGTGGTCTGCCCACAGGACGCGGCCAGTGGGCGGAGTGCCGCCGGTCCGGTGTTGGTCTTTCCCGGGCAGGGTTCGCAGTGGGCCGGGATGGGCGCCGAACTCCTGGAGTCCTCCCCGGTGTTCGCGTCCCGGATCGCGGAGTGCGAGCAGGCCCTGTCCCCGTATGTGGACTGGTCTTTGACCGGTGTGCTGCGCGGGGAGGGTGCCGAGTTGGAGCGGGTGGATGTGGTCCAGCCCGTGCTGTGGGCGACCATGGTCAGCCTGGCCGCCCTGTGGGCCAGCCACGGCATCACCCCCACGGCGGTGGTCGGCCACAGCCAAGGCGAGATCGCCGCCGCCTGCGTCGCCGGAGCCCTGACCCTGGACGACGGCGCCAAAATCGTCGCCCTGCGCAGCCGGGCCCTACGGCGCCTGGCCGGACGCGGGGCCATGGCCTCCCTCAGCGTCAGCCGCCAACGCGCCGAGGAACTCCTGGCCGACCACCCCGGCGTCGGCATAGCGGCCGTCAACGGCCCCTCCTCCACCGTGATCTCCGGACCACCACCCCAGGTTACGGATGTGGTGACCAAGGCGGAGGCGGAGGGGTCGCGGGCGCGGTTGATCGAGGTGGACTACGCCTCGCACGGCCCGCAAGTCGATGAGATAGCCGACGAGCTGCATCAGGTCCTGGCCGGGATCACCCCGCGGGCCGGGCAGGTGGCGTTCTACTCCACCGTCACCGCCACCCCCACCGACACCACCACCCTGGACACCACCTACTGGGTGACCAACCTGCGCCAACCCGTCCGCTTCACCGACACCCTCCACACCCTCCTGCACCACGGCCACCGGATCTTCATCGAAGCCAGCCCCCACCCCGTACTGACCCCGGGCATCCAGGAAACCTTCGATAACACCAGCACCCACGCGATCACCATCCCGACACTGCGCCGCGACCACGGCGACCACACCCAACTCGCCCACGCCCTCGCCCACGCCCACACCCACGGCGCCCCCGTCGACTGGACCACCTGGTTCCCCACCAACCCCCCACCCCACACCACCGACCTCCCCACCTACACCTTCCAAC
>NZ_JBWLKN010000091.1:0-1194 GCF_059026195.1 Streptomyces sp. A01
CTCGCCGTCGCCTTCCGGTCCGGCGGGGATCTTGACGGAGTCGAGGAGGAGCTGGGCGACGTCGACGACCTGGAGGGATTCCTTGGCCTTGCCGTCGTTCTTCTTGCCGTTGACGGAGTCGGTGAGCATCACCAGGCAGAACGGGCAGGCGGTGGAGACGATGTCGGGGTTGAGGGACAGCGCCTCGTCCACCCGCTCGTCGTTGACGCGCTTGCCGATCCGCTCCTCCATCCACATCCGCGCACCACCGGCACCGCAGCAGAAACCGCGTTCCTTGTGCCGGTGCATCTCCTCGTTGCGCAACCCGGGCACCCTCGCGATGATCTCGCGCGGCGGTGTGTACACCTTGTTGTGACGGCCCAGGTAGCACGGGTCGTGGTAGGTGATCAGACCCTCCACCGGGGTCACCGGGACCAGCTTGCCCTCATCGATCAGATGCTGGAGCAGCTGGGTGTGGTGGATGACCTCGAACTCGCCACCGAGCTGCGGGTACTCGTTGGCGATGGTGTTGAAGCAGTGCGGGCAGGTCGCGACGATCTTCTTCTTCGCCTTCTCGACCCTCACACCCTCCTCGGCGTCCTCACCGAAGGCCGTGTTCAGCATCTCGACGTTTTGCTGGCCGAGCTGCTGGAAGAGGAACTCGTTGCCCAGGCGGCGGGCGGAGTCCCCGGTGCACGCCTCGTCCCCGCCCATGATCGCGAACTTCACGCCCGCGATGTGCAGCAGCTCCGCGAACGCCTTCGTGGTCTTCTTCGCCCGGTCCTCCAAAGCGCCCGCGCAGCCGACCCAGTACAGGTATTCGACCTCGCTCAGGTCCTCGATGTCCTTGCCGACGACCGGGACCTCGAAGCCGACCTCCTTCGTCCACGCCAGGCGCTGCTTCTTCGCCAGGCCCCAGGGGTTGCCCTTCTTCTCCAGGTTCTTGAGCATCGTGCCCGCCTCGGACGGGAACGAGCTCTCGATCATCACCTGGTAACGGCGCATGTCCACGATGTGATCGACATGCTCGATGTCCACCGGGCACTGCTCCACACACGCCCCGCACGTGGTGCACGACCACAGCACATCCGGGTCGATGACCCCGTTGTCCTCCAGCGTGCCCACCAGCGGCCGCTCCGCCTCGGCCAGCGCCGACGCGGGCACCCCCGCCAGCTGCTCCGGTGTCGCCTTCTCGTTGCCCTCCTCATCCTTGCC
>NZ_JBWLKN010000092.1:0-1176 GCF_059026195.1 Streptomyces sp. A01
CCTACGGACGTGGGTTGGTCGTTGGCTACTACGCGGTCGGTGTTTGATCACCGGGCTGTGGTGTTCGGAGACAGTCGTGCGTCGCTGTTGTCGGGTGTGGGGGCGTTGGCTGTTGGTGAGGCGCATTCGGGTGTGGTGGGTTGCGGTCCGGTGGTGGGTGGTGGGGGTTTGGGTCCGGTGTTGGTGTTTCCGGGGCAGGGGTCGCAGTGGGTGGGGATGGGTGCGGGGTTGTTGGAGTCGTCGGGGGTGTTCGCGGCGCGGGTGGGTGAGTGTGAGCGGGCGTTGTCGCCGTTTGTGGGGTGGTCGTTGTCTGGTGTGTTGCGGGGTGGTGTGGGTGGGGTTGATGTGGGTCGGGTGGATGTGGTGCAGCCGGTGTTGTGGGCGGTGATGGTGTCGTTGGCGGCGGTGTGGGCTGAGGTGGGTGTGGTGCCTGGTGCGGTGGTGGGGCATTCGCAGGGGGAGATTGCTGCGGCGGTGGTGGCGGGTGCGTTGTCGTTGGAGGAGGGGGCGCGGGTTGCCGCGTTGCGTGGTCGTGTGTTGCGGCGGTTGGCCGGTGGTGGGGCGATGGCTTCCCTCGGCATGAGCCAGGACCAGGCGCAGGAGTGGCTTGCGGGGCTCGGCGAACAGGCCGAGGCCGTCGTGGTGGCAGCGGTCAACGGCCCGGGCTCCGTGGTGGTCTCCGGACCCCCTGAGCGGGTGCGCCGCACGGTGACGGCCTGCGAGACGGCCGGTGGCCGGGCTCGGTTGATCGACGTGGATTACGCGTCGCACAGCTCCCAGGTCGATGAGATCGCCGGCGAGCTGACGGAGGTGCTGGCCGGTATCCGGCCGGTCAGTTCGGAGGTCGCGTTCTACTCCGCGGTGACCGCCGAGCGGATGGATACCAGTGGTCTTGACGCGGCGTACTGGGTGCGGAACCTGCGCGAACGGGTCCGGTTCGCCGATACCGTGGGGGCCCTGCTCGCCGACGGGCACCGGGTCTTCATCGAGGCCAGTACCCATCCCGTACTGACCGTGGGTATGCAGGAGTCGTTCGATGAGGCCGGTGTCCAGGCGGCCACCGTGCCGACGCTGCGCCGGGACCACGGCGGTGCCGACCAGCTCGCGCGGTCCTTCGGTCAGGCGTTCACCGCCGGTGTCGCGGTGGACTGGTCCCGCTGGTTCCCGGCCGAACCG
>NZ_JBWLKN010000093.1:0-1167 GCF_059026195.1 Streptomyces sp. A01
CTGTTGAGTTCTCAAGGAACGGACGCTTCCTTTGCGCCTGTTTCACCAGGCCCTCCGGGCTTTCCCTTCTGTGTTTCACACTCTATCAGGCTATTTCCCGCTTCCCTGACCGGCGATTTCCGCAGAACGCAAAAATGCACACCAGAGAAGTCGGAACAAGATCTCATAGAGGCCACCCTCGATGCACTCGCGTTTCACCGCGGTGCGTTGTCGTGGGCAGGAGTACGACAGTACAGCGCCCCCACAGTCGAGGCAAATCGATTCGGCTCGCCTCAGACCGGTTCATCCCCGGTCCCTCGTCGCCACTCCCGCGCGCGATCACCCCTTCTCCCGGCCGGGTGGTTACGAGCGGAACGTCCGGTTCCTATGACTTACGCTGCTGACCAGTGCGTCGTCCGGGACAGGTCTCGATGGCGCTTGCCGCATCTCCACCGCTGGGAGGCATTCCCATGACCATGGTGACGTCGCCGTTGGCCGGACGCGCCATTGGACTCTCCGCAGTCCCCGACCCGGTGTTCTCCGGCGCGATGGTGGGGCCAGGCACCGCGATCGACCCCGTGCGCGCACCATCTGTAGCGGTCGCCCCCGTCGGCGGCATCGTCGTCTCCCTGCATCCGCACGCGTTCGTGATCGTGGATGAGTCGGGGCATGGGGTGCTGACGCATCTGGGGATCGACACCGTGCAGTTGGGTGGCGAGGGTTTCGAGCTGCTGGTGCACAAGGGCGACGCCGTCCGCCGCGGCGACCCGATAGTCCGATGGGACCCGGCAGAGGTGGAGCGGGCGGGCAAATCGCCCGTATGCCCCGTCGTCGCCTTGGAGGCGACCGCTGACGCGCTGGCCGACATCGTGGAGGACGACGATGACGTCGCCCCGGGCGGCGCTCTCTTCTCCTGGCAGTGACCCCACCGGCCGGCTGCCGCCGCCACGCGTGCGGACCGCCGAGCGCGCGTATGGCGGCGCCGGTACTTGCCTGAAGTGCTGGTGTGCGTTCGGCTCGTGGTGCTGGTGTGGTCTCAGCGCCGCCGGGGGTGGTCTCGCCTGCTGATGGTGGGTGGGGGGTTGGTGTGGGTGTGCTGGTTGGTGTGTGCCGGTGTTGGCCGGTGTCGGTGTTGGTCTGTGTTGGTCAGTGTCAGTGTTGGTCAGTGATGGGTGGATTGGTGGAGGA
>NZ_JBWLKN010000094.1:0-1139 GCF_059026195.1 Streptomyces sp. A01
CTAGTCTTCTGAGTCAGGAACTCTGTTCAGATGTATAGGCTAGTCTCATGGCACGGACGGGGCGGCCGAAGGCCGAGTTGAGACTGTCGGATGAGGAACGGGCTGCGCTGGAGGGGTGGGTGCGGCGTCGTTCCACGCCGCAGGCGTGGGCCTTGCGGTGCCGGATCATCCTGGCTTGCGCCGAGGGTGCCTCGAACAAGGATGTGGCGGTCCGGCTCGGTTCCACACCTCATGCAGTGGGTCGTTGGCGGTCCCGGTTCGTGCAGTACCGGATTGCCGGTCTGGGCGACATGCCGCGTCCGGGCGGGCCCAGGACGGTGACGGACGAGCAGGTCGCCGCGGTGGTCACCAAAACGTTGGAGTCCACACCTAAGAACGCAACACACTGGTCGACTCGGTCGATGGCGAAGGAGATGGGCCTGTCGCAGTCATCGGTGTCACGGATCTGGCGGGCGTTCGGCCTGCAGCCGCACCGGTCGGAGACCTTCAAGCTGTCGACGGATCCGTACTTCGTCGACAAGGTCCACGACGTCGTTGGGTTGTATCTGGACCCGCCCGAGCGGGCGTTGGTGTTGTGCGTGGATGAGAAGTCGCAGATCCAGGCGCTGGACAGGTCCCAGCCCGTGCTGCCGATGATGCCCGGAGTTCCGCAGCGAACCACGCACGACTACGTCCGCGCCGGCACCACAACGCTGTTCGCCGCACTGGAGGTCGCCACCGGCAAGGTGATCGGCTCGCTGCACCGTCGACACCGCGCCGAGGAGTTCAAGAAGTTCCTGATCAAGCTCGACAAGGAAGTACCCGCCGGCCTGGACGTCCACCTGATCTGCGACAACTACGCCACCCACAAGACCCCCGCCATCAAGAAGTGGCTGCTGGCTCATCCCCGCTTCCATCTGCACTTCACACCGACCGGCTCGTCCTGGCTGAACCTCGTCGAGCGATGGTTCGCCGAACTCACCAACAAGCAGATACGGCGAGGCGTCCACAGGTCTGTCCAGGCCCTGGAGAAGGACATCCGCAACTGGATCACGGCCTGGAACACCGACCCGAAGCCCTACGTCTGGACCAAGACCGCCGACGAAATCCTCGAACGCCTCGCTTCATATCTGAACAGAATTCCTGACTCAGAAGACTAG
>NZ_JBWLKN010000095.1:0-1105 GCF_059026195.1 Streptomyces sp. A01
TCGGTGGCGTGATGGCGCTGTTCATGCGCGCCGAGCTGGCTCGTCCCGGCACGCAGATCATGTCGAACGAGCAGTTCAACCAGGCGTTCACGATGCACGGCACGATCATGCTGCTGATGTTCGCGACGCCGCTGTTCGCCGGCTTCGCGAACTGGATCATGCCGCTCCAGATCGGCGCGCCCGACGTGGCGTTCCCGCGGCTGAACATGTTCGCCTACTGGCTGTACCTGTTCGGGTCGCTGATCGCCGTGGGTGGCTTCCTCACCCCTGACGGCGCGGCCGACTTCGGCTGGTTCGCCTACTCCCCGCTGTCGGACGCGGTCCGCTCGCCGGGGATAGGAGCCGACATGTGGATCATGGGCCTGGCCTTCTCCGGCTTCGGCACCATCCTCGGCTCGGTCAACTTCATCACCACCATCATCTGCATGCGCGCCCCCGGCATGACGATGTTCCGGATGCCGATCTTCACCTGGAACGTGCTGCTCACCGGTGTGCTGGTGCTGCTCGCCTTCCCGGTGCTGGCCGCGGCGCTGTTCGCGCTGGAGGCGGACCGGAAATTCGGGGCGCATGTCTTTGACGCGGCCAATGGCGGCGCTTTGCTGTGGCAGCATCTGTTCTGGTTCTTCGGGCATCCAGAGGTGTACATCATCGCGTTGCCGTTCTTCGGGATCATTTCCGAGGTGCTGCCGGTCTTCAGCCGTAAGCCGATGTTCGGTTACTTCGGTCTGGTGGCGGCGACGATCGCCATCGCCGGTCTGTCGGTGACGGTGTGGGCGCACCATATGTATGTGACGGGCGGCGTGCTCTTGCCGTTCTTCTCGTTCATGACCTTCATGATCGCGGTGCCGACCGGTGTGAAGTTCTTCAACTGGATCGGCACGATGTGGAAGGGCAGCCTGAGTTTCGAGACACCGATGCTCTGGGCGGTCGGCTTCCTGATCACCTTCGTCTTCGGTGGTCTGACCGGCGTGATGCTGGCCTCGCCGCCGGTGGACTTCCACGTCTCCGACTCGTACTTCGTGGTGGCGCACTTCCACTACGTGATCTTCGGTACGGTCGTGTTCGCGATGTTCTCCGGATTCCACTTCTGGTGGCCGAAGTTCAC
>NZ_JBWLKN010000096.1:0-1072 GCF_059026195.1 Streptomyces sp. A01
AGCCGTTGCTGCTGTCCGCTGATGAGCGGGCGGTGTTGGAGCGGTGGGTGCGTCGGGCGACGTCGGCCCAGGCCCTGGCTTTACGCTCGCGGATCGTGCTGGCATGTGCGGGGCCGAAGGTGCCGCCGATTGTGGCGGTTGCCCGGGATCTGCGGGTGAGCGCGGACACGGTCCGCAAGTGGCGGCGTCGGTTCCTGACCGACCGCCTGGACGGACTCGTTGATGAGCCCCGGCCGGGCCGGCCGCCGACCATCAGCGTTGACCAGGTGGAGGCCGTCGTCGTCACCACGCTGGAGGAACTCCCGAAGAACGCCACCCACTGGTCGCGCCGGTCGATGGCCGAGGCCAGCGGCCTGTCGAAGTCCACCGTGGGCCGGATCTGGCGGAAGTTCCAGCTCAAGCCGCATCTGACGGACACGTTCAAGCTGTCGACCGACCCGTTGTTCGTGGAGAAGGTCTACGACGTGGTGGGTCTGTACTTCAATCCGCCCGAGGGCGCGGTGGTGCTGTGGGTGGACGAGAAGTCGCAAATCCAGGCCCTGGACCGGTCCCAGCCGGTGCTGCCGATAATGCCGGGTATGCCCGAGCGCCGGACCCACGACTGCGTCCGCAACGGTCTGACCACGTTGTTCGCCGCGTTCGACGTGGCCACCGGGGAGGTGATCAGTGCACTGCACCGTCGGCACCGGGCAGCGGAGTTCAAGAAGTTCCTGATCAGGATCGACAAGGAGGTTCCCGCGCAGCTGCAGATCCACCTGATCTGCGACAACTACGGCACCCACAAAACCCCCGCGATCAAAACGTGGCTGGCCAAGCACCCCCGGTTCCAGGTGCACTTCACCCCGACCGGCTCCTCCTGGATTAACCAGGTCGAGCGGTGGTTCGGCTTCCTCGCCGACCAGATGATCCGTCGCGGCGCACACAAGAACGTCCAGGCCCTCGAAGCCGACATCCGCGCATGGGTCAAGAACTGGAACGAAGATCCCAAGCCGTTCATCTGGACCAAGACAGCCGAGGAGATCCTCGACTCCCTCGCCCGCTTCTGCCGACGGATCTCCGGCGCAGGACACTA
>NZ_JBWLKN010000097.1:0-1069 GCF_059026195.1 Streptomyces sp. A01
AGCTGCCGACGTATCCCTTCCAACGCCAGCGGTACTGGCTGGAGACCGCCGGGCCCTCCCGGTCGGGGCGGGAGCAGGGGGATGGGCAGGAGATGGCGGAGGCCGGGTTCTGGGAAGCGGTCGAGCGAGGGGATCTGACCGCCCTGACCCACACCCTGGCCCTACCGCCCGGCGAGGAAGAAGAACGCGCGGGACTGGGCGCGGTCCTGCCCGCACTAGCCGCCTGGCGGCAACGCCAACGGCAACGCACCACCCTGGACACCTGGCGCTACCACCTCACCTGGAAACCCCTCCCCACCACACCACCCACCACCACACCACCCACCACCACTGCTGCTGCCGACACCACCCCTGGCGTTGAGGGTGGAGTGTGGCTGGTCGTCATCCCCACCGGGTCGGACACCGATCCGACCGTGACCGCGTGCCTGCAAGCACTCCACGACCTGGGAAAGACCACCCACACCCTGGAAGTCGACGCCTCCACCACCCAACGCGAGAACCTCACCACCACCCTCACCAACCTCACCACCCACACAGCCCAGACCACCCACGCGGATCAGGCGGCTCACGCGGATCAGGTGGATCACGCGGCTCAGGTGGATCAGGTGGCTGTGGTGGGTGGGGTGACGGTGGCCGGCACCTTGTCTCTGCTGGCCCTGGCCCCCGGCTCCCACACGAGCACCCCCACCCTGCCCGCCGGACTCACCGCGACCCTCCTCCTCCTCCAAGCCCTCCAAGACGCCCACCTGCCCGGACGCCTGTGGTGCGTGACCACCAGCGCTGTGACCACCCACACCACCACCGACCCCCTCACCCACCCCGACCAAGCCATGATCTGGGGCCTGGGCCGCGTCGCCGCCCTCGAACACCCCGACCGCTGGGGCGGCCTCATCGACCTCCCCACCACCCACACCACCACCACCCAAACCCACCTCACCACCACCCTCCACCACACCACCACCAACACACCCCACAACACCGGAGCCGATTGGGCCCACGAAGACCAACTCGCCATCCGCCACCACAGCATCACCGCCGCACGCCTCACCCACACCCCACCCACCACCCA
>NZ_JBWLKN010000098.1:0-1061 GCF_059026195.1 Streptomyces sp. A01
CTTGAACAGGTGAGGGCCTTCCGGGTTCGGTGTGGATTGCGACGTCTACACCGACCGAAAGGCCCTCGTGCCCCACCGTAATGCACCCCTGACCGAGACCGGCCGCCTGCGCCTGGCCCGCTGCGTGGTCGAGGAGGGTTGGCCGCTTCGGCGGGCCGCCGAACGTTTCCAGGTCTCGCCCACCACGGCCCAGCGATGGGCCGACCGCTACCGGCGCAAGGGCGAGGCCGGTCTGGCCGACCGCTCGAGCCGGCCTCACCACAGTCCCCGCCGCACTCCCACCCGCACCGAGCGACGGATCATCAAGGTCCGGCTGCTGCGCAGATGGGGACCGGCCCGCATCGCACACTTCCTGCGCCTGGTGCCCTCGACCGTGCACCGCGTCCTGACCCGCTACCGCTTGGCCCGCCTGTCCCATCTCGACCGGGCCACGGGCCATGTCGTGCGCCGCTACGAACGCGACCGGCCCGGCGAACTGATCCACGTCGACATCAAGAAACTGGGCAACATCCCCGACGGCGGCGGGCACAAGGTCAACGGCAGGACCCAAGGAGGCCGCAACAGCTCCGCACACCGCGACCCCGCCCGGCCCCGCACCCGCCACGGCCGCCCCAACCTGGGCTACAGCTACCTGCACACCGCCGTCGACGACCACTCCCGCCTCGCCTACAGCGAGATCCTCACCGACGAGAAGAAGGAAACCGCCACCGGCTTCTGGCAGCGCGCCCACACCTTCTTCAGCCAGGCCGGGATCACCGTCGAACGGGTGCTGACCGACAACGGTTCCTGCTACCGCTCACGCGACTGGCGCGACGAGCTGGCCCGGGCCGGGATCACGCACAAGCGGACCCGGCCCTACCGGCCCCAGACCAACGGAAAGGTCGAACGCTTCAACCGCACGCTGCTGGACGAGTGGGCCTACGCCCGCCCCTACCACTCAGAGCAGGAACGACGCGACGCCTTCCCCGAATGGCTGCACACCTACAATCATCACCGCGGACACACCGCGCTGAAAGGCCAACCACCCGCCAGCCGCGTCCCCAACCTCACGGGTCAGTACA
>NZ_JBWLKN010000099.1:0-1059 GCF_059026195.1 Streptomyces sp. A01
CGCTGGCGTTGGAAGGCGTAGGTGGGCAGCTCCACCCGCCGCACGTCTTCCCCGGCCAGTACCTGCTCCCACGCCACCGGCATCCCCCGCACGTGCGCGCGGGCCAGCGCGCTCAGGGCCGTGGTTGCCTCGGGGCGATCACGCCGCAACACCGGCACGATCACCGGAGTGGTGACCGGGGGTTGCGCGGAGCGGGCAGGAGCCTCGCTGCCGGCAGTGCTGCTGGTGCTGGCAGTGCTGGTGGTGCTGGCAGTGCTGGTGGTGCTGGTGCTGGTGCTGGTGTGGGTGGTGGTGTGGGTGAGGGGGGTGAGGATGGCGTCGGGGCCGAGTTCGAGGTAGGTGGTGGTGTGGTGTTCGGTGAGCCAGGTCAGGCCGTCGTGGAAGCGGACGGTGGCGCGGGCCTGGTCGGCCCAGTAGCGCGGGGAGCGGGCCTGGGCCTCGGTCAGCGGCTGCCCGGTGAGGTTGGACAGTACCGGCACAGTCGGGGCCTGGCAGGCGACCTGTCCCACCACGGTGTGGAACTCCTCCAGCATGGGGTCGATATGGTGGGAGTGGAAGGCATGGCTGACGCGTAGGGGTGTGGTGCGGTATCCGGCCGTGTGCCAGTGCTCGCGCAGCTCGGTGATCGCGTCACTGTCGCCGGAGACGACCATGTCATGGGGGGTGTTGACCGCGGCCAGGCACACCCGTCCCGCGTAGTGGTCCAGGGTGCGGGCCACGGTGGTCTCGTCGGCTTCGACGGCGAGCATGGCGCCGCCGGTGGGCAGGGCCTGCATCAACCGGCCCCGGGCGGCGACGACCGCACACGCGTCGGGCAGCGACCACACCCCGGCGATATGGGCGGCGGCCAGCTCCCCCACCGAGTGCCCCAGAAGGTAATCCGCGGCCACGCCCCAGTGTTCCAGCAACCGGAACAGGGCCACCTCCACGGCGAACAACCCGGCCTGCGTATAGACGGTACGGTCCAACGCGGCAGCCTCCAGACTCCCCGGCTCAGCCCACACCACCTCCCGCAACCGATACCCCCCTACACCCCGAACCCCTACACCCCGAACCCCT
>NZ_JBWLKN010000100.1:0-978 GCF_059026195.1 Streptomyces sp. A01
CCGAGCCGCATCACGATCATCGCGAACAGCATCGTGACGATCAGCAACGCGACACCCAGCGCGGTCGCGTAACCCGCCTGACCGTCCCGGACACCCTTGGTATACACAAACCACGACAGAACCTCGGTCGAGTAATCAGGACCACCCGGACCCACCGTCATGATCTGCACCACGGCGAACGCGTCCAACGCCATGATCCCCATATACACCCAACCGGTCTGCACCGTGTCCCACAACAACGGCAACGTGATCCGGAAGAACGTCGTGAACCGGTTCGCCCCATCCAGCAGCGCCGCCTCATAAAAATCACGCGGAATCGTACTCATCGCCGCCGAGAACAACACCACATAAAAACCGACGTTACTCCACACCATCACCGCCATCACACACCACAACGCCAACTGAGGATCACCCAGCCAGTCCGGCTGCACCGAATCCAGCCCCACACCCGACAAGAACGAGTTCAACGCCCCGCTGTTCGGGTTGTACGCGAACTGGAAAATCAGCGCCACAATCGCGATCGACAGCACCTGCGGAAAGAAGTAAATGACCTTGTACAAGGCAGAACCCTGCACACCCGAGACCACCGCGTTCTTCCGCCGGCCCCCCACGTTCAACATGAACGCGAAGAAAATGCCCATCCCCAGCGTCACCAGAGGCAGCACCAACAGCAACACCAGATTGTTCCGCAACGCATGCCAGAAGACATCGTCCTCCAACATCTTACGGTAATTGTCGAACCCCACCATCTCCAGATCCGAACTCAGCCCACTCCAATTCGTGAACGAATAATAGATGGCCTGAACGAACGGCGAGATCACAAACACCGCGTAAATCGCCAGAGGCAGGAACAAAAACCCCGCGATAAAACCAAACCTACCGTGCCGCATACTCACCGACCCCGATCCCAGCCCATGGGCCCCGCCGCCGACCGACGCACCATCAGACGTGCTTGTACTTCTTCACCGCGTCATCCTT
>NZ_JBWLKN010000101.1:0-920 GCF_059026195.1 Streptomyces sp. A01
CTACACGACGCTCTTCCGATCTCATCGGCGCGCGCCTCAACACAGCGCCCACCGCCCCGCCGAGCGTGCGCCTAGAACAACGCCTGCTGCCCCGGCATCGACGACTCGCCGCCGCCGAACAGCTTCGGCGGCGGGGCCTGAGTGGTGAGCAGCGGGGCGATCCGGGGCAGGACGTCAGGTCGTACGAGGCGCGGCGGCCGGGCGGGTCGTGGCGGGCGAAGCGGCCGCCGACCACCGCGATCTCGCGCGTACAGACGGGGCAGGCGCGGCGGGGAGAGGACATACCCCAGTGTCGCTCACACGCCGCCGAGGTCCCGCGCGAGCTGCCGTGCGGAGGTCCGGTCGAAGCCGCCGGAGATGTGGACGATGCCGCCGCTGATGGCGGTCACGACGGAGGGGGCGGACAGCAGCCGCTTACCCCGGACCATGGCCAGCTGGTTCTGCGGGGGCTGCTGGGTGGCGAGCTTGGTCGTGAGTTCGGTGAAGTGCTTGGCATCCTGGTCGTTCAGGCCGATGATCACGATCCAGCCGTTGCCGGTCGCGGAGTCGTAACGGGCCCTCGCGGACCTGGGCCGGTCCACGGTCATGCCGGAGTCCGGTGTGACCGTGAGACACGTCTTCGTCGTCTTGTCCGTGTGGTTCGTGAAGTCCGTGGGGGACTCGGCCGGGCAGGCGCCCGGCCTCGTGTTCAGCACCGGCATCAGGCGCAGCGGTTCGGCGATCGGGGCGCGGGGCGCACCGGTGGCCCGTTCGCCGCCCGCGCTGGGCGTGGCCTTGGGGCGTCCGAAGGGGCCGCCGCCGTTGTCGTCTTCACCGCCGCAGCCCGCCACCGCCGTCGCCGCCGCCAGCACCAGCCCCGCCACCGCTGCCGTACGCGTCCGAGCGTTCCTCATCGGCCCCGTCCCCCCCCCCCCCCCCCC
>NZ_JBWLKN010000102.1:0-910 GCF_059026195.1 Streptomyces sp. A01
GCCGCGGTCGGCATCGACGTCGTCTTCTTGCTGGTGCGGTGGGCGGTCGACGCCAGGTTGACCTTCGGCAACGGCGCGTTGTGGGTGCTTTTGGCCTGCGCGGTCATCGCCATCACACGCCGCACCGGCCGGGAACGCGTCCTGCTGCTGAAGGGCGTCGGGCTCGGCCTGCTGCTGGTGGCCGGCCGCAAGACGGGCGACACCTGGCTACTCATCACGTGGAAGACCCGCCCGACGGTGCTCGACCAGTATGTCGCAACCGCCGATCAGGCGCTGGGCAACCCGTCGTGGCTGGTAGGCCGGATGGTCAGGGCCACCGGCTCGACGGGCACCAATGTTCTCGATTTCGTCTACGGCCAGCTCGCGGTGGCCGCGGTCATCTTCGCGCTGTACCAGCTGCGCAACGTGGCGGTCGAGCGCCGCTTCCCGGGCCATCACCTGGTGCGCACCTTCCTGGTCATCGGCCTCCTCGGGCCGGGCATCTACATGATCTTCCCGGTGGTCGGACCGGTCTTCGCCTACGGCGCCGACGGCGGGCACTGGGCGGTGGCCAACCTGTGGCCGGACACGCCGCCGCCGATCACTACCCCGCAACAGATGCCGTTCGACGACATCACCCCTCGCAACTGCATGCCCAGCCTGCACACAGCGTGGGCTACCGCGATCTTCATTCATACCCGCAAGGGCCCACGGATTCTGCGATTCGCCGGCGCCTTCTGGCTGATCGCCACGCTCGGCGCGACGCTGGGATTCGGCTACCACTACGGCGCGGATATCGTTGCCGGTGTGGTGTTCGCGTTCACGATCGAGGCAGGGCTGCGCTCGCTCGACCGCGGCTGGGACCGGCAAGGAATCCTGCTGGTCACCTACGGCGCAACGGTCTTCGCCGCGCTCTTGGTGTCGTATCGCT
>NZ_JBWLKN010000103.1:0-903 GCF_059026195.1 Streptomyces sp. A01
AGGGGTCCTTTCGGAATGCTGGGTGCTTGCGGGCGAGGGTCATGCAGTGGGCAAGCTGGAGGAAGGCGTCGTGCATGTCATCTCGGGTCTCCCAGCGAGTGCGGAGGCGCCGGGGGCCGTGCAGCCAGGCGATGGCTGACTCGGCGACCCACCGGATGCAGCCCAGGCCCGAGCCGTGTGGTTCGCCACGTCGGGCGATCTTCGGGACGATGCCGCGCTCGCGCAGTCGGCGGCGGTAGTTGTCGTGGTCGTAGCCGCGGTCGGCATACAACTCGCCGGGCTTGCGCCGGGGATGCCCGCGCTTTCCCCGCACCGGCGGCACACCGTCGACCAGGGGCAGAAGCCGGGTGACGTCGTTGCGGTGTCCGCCGTCAGCGACACGCGCAGCGGGGTGCCGTGCGCGTCGGTCAGGACATGGTGTTTCGAGCCCGGCCGTGCACGGTCAGCCGGGCTCGGACCGACTTTTGGGCGGCTTCGCCCCCGCTTGGCCTGCACATGCGAGGCGTCAACGGTGACACGGGAGAAGTCCAGAGGGTCCGCCGCCCGTAACCGGTCCAGCAGGACCCGCCGCAGTTCCTCCCAGACCCCCGGCTTCCTGCCACTCGGCCAGCCGACGCCAGCAGGTAGGACCGGAGCCGAACCCCAACTCCTGCGGCAGGTACTCCCACTGGACGCCGGTATACAGCACGAACAGCACACCCTGCAGCGTCTTGCGGTCATCGATCCGCTTGCGTCCCGGATACCGGAACCGCCGCTCATGCCTTGGCAACAGCGGCTCAACCACCGCCCACAACTCGTCACTGACCTCCCACGGCTTCCGCCGCGCCATGGCCACACCTCACAAAGCACGGAATCACTTCCATCCCAACCGTGCCACAACGAGATCGTTCTGCAAGGACCCCT
>NZ_JBWLKN010000104.1:0-898 GCF_059026195.1 Streptomyces sp. A01
TGGTCGCAGACCTCCTCCCAGGCCCGGGCGAAGACAGGGAAGGCGGTGGCCAGCCCGCGACCCATACCCGGGCGCTGCGCACCCTGCCCGGTGAACAACAACGCCGTCCGCCCCCGCCCCCCAGCGGCCGGGACCGTGCCGGTGATGACACGCTCACCATCACATTCCCCAGCGGCGAGCTGGTCCAGCCCCTCCAGCAACTCCCCGCGATCCCGGCCCAGGACCACGGCCCGGTCCTCGAAGCGCGCCCGCCCGCCGGCCAGCGACCAACCGACATCCACCGGCCGCCACCCCGGCCGATCCTGGAGATACCCCCGCAACCGAACCGCCTGCTCACGCACCACATCCCCACCACGCCCACACACCACCCAGGGAATCGTCACCTCGGGTGTGGGGGTTGCCTGCTGCGCTGTGGTCTGGGGGTGGGCTGGCTGGGCGGGTGTGGTCTGTGGTTCGTCGAGGGCGGGGGCGTCTTCCAGGATGAGGTGGGCGTTGGTGCCGCTGACACCGAAGGAAGAGATCCCGGCCCGGCGGGGCCGGTCGGCGCGAGGCCAGGGCCGCGCCTCAGTCAACAGGGACACCGCTCCACTCGACCAGTCCACATGCGGAGTCGGAGCATCGACGTGCAAGGTCTGGGGCAGCAGTTCATGCTGGAGCGCCATGACCATCTTGATGACGCCGGCTACGCCTGCGGCGGCTTGGGTGTGGCCGATGTTCGACTTCAACGACCCGAGCCACAGGGGTTGTTCGGCGTGGGGACGTTCCTGGCCGTAGGTGGTGAGGAGGGCTTGGGCTTCGATCGGGTCGCCGAGCGTGGTCCCGGTGCCGTGGGCCTCGACCGCATCGACATCGGCCGCCACCAGCCCCGCGTTCACCAGAGCCTGCCGAATCACCCGCT
>NZ_JBWLKN010000105.1:0-887 GCF_059026195.1 Streptomyces sp. A01
TGGAGCGTGATACGGCGGCGGGGCTGCGGGAGCGTCTTGGCGAACTCACCGCTGAGGAACAAACCGAGGCCCTGCTCGACCTCGTACGCACCCACGCCGCAACCACCCTCGGACACGCATCACACGAAGGAATGGAGGCGGAGCGCGCTTTCAGGGATGTTGGCTTTGATTCACTGACGGCTGTCGAGCTGCGTAATCGGCTGCGTACGGCCACTGGACTCGCGCTGCCCACGACCCTGGTGTTCGACTACCCTAACCCCGCCACCCTCGCCCACCACCTGCGCGAAAAACTCCTGGGGCATCGACCTGCCATTACCGCCCCCACCATGCGCACGTCGACTGCCGACGAGCCGATCGCGGTGGTGGGTATGGCCTGCCGGTATCCGGGCGGCGTCTCATCGCCTGAGGCTTTGTGGGATCTGGTGGCGGCCGGTGGAGACGCGGTCTCGGGGTTCCCGGCTGATCGTGGCTGGGACCTGGAGGGGTTGTACGACCCCGACCCGGAGAGGGTCGGCAAATCCTATGCGCGCGAGGGTGGCTTTCTGGAGGATGCGGCGTGCTTCGACCCGGCGTTCTTTGGAATCTCTCCGCGTGAAGCATTGGCGATGGACCCTCAGCAGCGGTTGCTGATGGAGGTCGCCTGGGAGGTGCTGGAGCGTGCGGGGATCGACCCAACGTCGCTCAAGGGCAGCCAGACCGGGGTCTTCGCCGGTTCGAGCAGTGGTGACTACGCCACGTTCCTGAGCAAGGTTCCTGCCGAAGTCGAGGGGTACCTGCTGGCAGGCAATGCCAGCAGTGTGGTGACGGGCCGGGTGGCGTACACCCTGGGGCTGGAGGGCCCTGCGGTGACGGTGGATACCGCGTGCTCGTCTTCTCTGGTGGCGCTG
>NZ_JBWLKN010000106.1:0-857 GCF_059026195.1 Streptomyces sp. A01
ATAGAGGAGGCCGTCCGTCTCGCGAAGGCGATGGAGGGCGAGAACCTGACCGAGTTGCACATCGTCAATGGTCTGCATCCGACGCTGCCCTGGCGCTACTACCCGCGCTCGCTGCGCGCTTTGAAGGAGGCGCTGCCGCAGGTGTCCCTCAAGTGCTTCACGGCGACGGAGATCCAGCATTTCGAGAAGATCTCCGGGTTGTCGGCCTCCGAGATCCTGGATGAGCTGATCGACGCCGGGCTTGAGTCGCTGACCGGTGGCGGCGCGGAGATCTTCGACTGGGAGGTCCGGCAGCACATCGTCGACCATGACACCCACTGGGAGGACTGGTCGCGTATCCACCGCCTGGCGCACGAGAAGGGTCTCAAGACCCCGTGCACGATGCTGTACGGGCACATCGAGGAGCCGCGCCACCGGGTGGACCATGTGCTGCGGCTGCGTGAGCTCCAGGACGAGACCGGCGGTTTCCAGGTCTTCATTCCGCTGCGCTACCAGCACGACTTCGTGGACATGAAGGACGGCAAGGTCCGCAACCGCCTTCAGGCGCGGACGTCGATGGCGACCGGCGCCGAGGCGCTGAAGACCTTCGCGGTCTCCCGGCTGCTGTTCGACAACGTGCCGCACGTCAAGGTCTTCTGGGTCATGCACGGTGTGCAGACCGCGCAGCTCGCCCTCCAGCACGGCGCTGACGACATGGACGGCTCGGTCGTCGAGTACAAGATCACGCACGACGCGGACAACTTCGGCACACCGGACAAGCTCACCCGCGACGACATCCTGGACCTCATCAGGGACGCGGGCTTCCAGCCCGTCGAGCGCAACACCCGCTACGAGATCATCCGCGAGTACGACGGCCC
>NZ_JBWLKN010000107.1:0-845 GCF_059026195.1 Streptomyces sp. A01
CGACACCCAACTCCAACTCACCATCAACCCACCCGACAACAACCAACGACGCACCCTCACCATCCACTCACGCGTTCTTCCTTCCGACGGCGAGATTTCTGTTGAGCACTCGTCCTGGACCTGCCATGCCACCGGCACCCTCGCCAAAGAAGCCCCCCTCGACATCTCCCCTTCGACGCCGGCGGACGCCACATGGCCGCCGCCCGGGGCTGAACCGCTCGCCATCACCGATCTCTACAGCCAGCTCGCCAGTCACGGCTATCAGTACGGCTCCGCCTTCCAAGGTCTCCGCGCTGCCTGGCGAGTCGGGGATGAGATCTTCGCTGAGGTCGCGCTACCGGAGGACCAGGCGCGGCACGCTGATCGTTTCGGTGTCCACCCGGCTCTGTTTGACGCTGCTTTGCAGGCCATCGTTCTCACGAGTCCGGCGGAGGCCTCCGGGGGCGGACAGGGCAGTCGGCTCCCCTTCTCCTGGGAGGGCGTGACCCTGCATGCCACTGGTGCCAGTGCTCTGCGCGTACGGGTGACGCCCACCGCACCGGACGCGGTGGCGCTCACGATCACCGAGAGCAGTGGCGCCCCCGTGGTCACCGTCGCCAGTCTGGTCAGCCGCCCGGTCACCCCCGAACAGCTCCAGGCCGCCCGCCCGGCCACCCCTGAAGACCACCTTTACGAGATCGAGTGGACCGCGCTGCCCCCGACGCCACCGGCCGCCACAGGGCTAGGCGACTGCGCTGTCGTCGATGCCGATCCGCTGGGGCTTGCCGCCGCGTTGTCCGGCACCGGTGTTCCTGTCGATACCCATGACGACCTGGCGTCCTTGATCCACACTCTGGACACCGGCG
>NZ_JBWLKN010000108.1:0-837 GCF_059026195.1 Streptomyces sp. A01
AGTCCCATCCGCACCCGCCGCGAACGCCTTGCACCGCCCGTCCGGTGACAGCGCCCGTTGTCGGCTGAACTCCACGAGTCCCAGCGGCGTGGACATCACCGTCACACCACCGGCCAGGGCCATGGAGCACTCCCCGGACCGCAACGCCTGACATGCCAAGTGCAGGGCTACGAGGGAGGACGAACAGGCGGTGTCAATGGTGACGGCCGGGCCTTCGATACCGAGGGTGTACGCGACGCGGCCGGAGGCGACGCTGCCGGATGTGCCGCTTCCCACATAGCCTTCGAGTTCTTCGGGAATGGTCTGCATCCGTGCGGCGTAGTCGTGGTAGATCACCCCGGCGAATACGCCCGTGGAACTGCCCTTGAGCTGGGTCGGGTCGATTCCGGCTCGCTCGATCGCCTCCCAGGAGGTTTCCAGCAGCAGCCGTTGCTGCGGGTCCATCGCCAGGGCCTCGCGCGGTGAGATTCCGAAGAAACCCGCGTCGAAATCGGCCGCGTCGTGGAGGAACCCGCCTCCGCGAATGTAGAACGTGCCGGGCTTCTCGGGGTCGGGGTCATACAGCCTGCCGACGTCCCAGCCGCGGTCGGTCGGGAACCCGGCGACCGCGTCGGTGCCCGTTGCGATCAGGTCCCACAACGCCTCGGGAGAGGTAGCCCCCTCCGGAAAACGGCACGCCATTCCTACCACCGCGATCGGCTCTTCCGTCGACGCGGCGGCGCTCGGCCTCGGCGGAGCCACCTCATGCCTGGTGCCCAGAAGCTCTGTGTGGAGGTGGTGGGTGAGGGTGGTGGGGGTGGGGTGGTCGAAGAGGAGGGTGGAGGGGAGGCGTAGTCC
>NZ_JBWLKN010000109.1:0-831 GCF_059026195.1 Streptomyces sp. A01
CCACCACCGAACCCACCATCACCTCGTCCTCCCGGCCCTGGCGGCCGGAAGGCACCGTCTTGATCACCGGCGGTACCGGCGCCCTCGGCTCCCACATCGCCCGCCAACTCGCCGCCCGGGGGACGCCTCACCTCCTGCTCCTCAGCCGCCGCGGCCCCCACGCCCCCGGCGCGAGCGAACTCCACACCCACCTCACCGAACTCGGTGCCCACGTCACCATCACCGCCTGCGACACCACCAACCGCCAAACCCTCGCCGACACCCTCGCCACCATCCCCACCGAACACCCCCTCACCACCGTCATCCACACCGCGGGTGTGGCGATGACCGCTTCCCTCATCGAGACAGGAACATCGGACCTGGCCACCGTTTCCGATCCGAAGGTGGAGACGGCGAGGAACCTTCACGAACTGACGCGGGATATGGGTCTGTCGGGCTTTGTGTTGTTTTCGTCGGGGGCTGGTGTGTGGGGTGGGGGTGGGCAGGGTGGTTATGCGGCGGCGAATGCGTTTATGGATGGGCTGGTGTTGTATCGGCGTGGTGTGGGGTTGTGTGGGACGTCGGTGGCCTGGGGGGCTTGGGGTGGGTCGGGTATGGCGGTGGAGGAGGAGTTTGCTGAGCGGATGCGGCGGCGGGGTGTGCGGGCCATGGAGCCTGGGTTGGCTCTTGCGGCGTTGTGGGAGGCGGTGGAGCGGGACGAGGGGTGTGTCACGGTCACCGATATGGACTGGCCGCGTTTCGCCAAGGCCTTCACCTCGGTCCGCCCCTCTGCGCTGATCAGCGATATCCCCGAAGTCACCGCCGCTGCCGAGCCGGCTGAGCCGGGTGTGG
>NZ_JBWLKN010000110.1:0-809 GCF_059026195.1 Streptomyces sp. A01
AAGGGCGGTGGTGATGCCGGTGGCCGGGTGCTGAATGTGTTCTCGCACGGCATTCTGGCGGTGTGGGGGCTGTTGGTGACGCTGCCGTTGTTGTGGGCGGCGATGAGTTCGCTGAAGACGGATAGGGAGATCTTCACGTCTCCGTGGGCGTTGCCGTCGTCGTTGCGGTTCGGGAACTGGTCGGACGCGTGGAACACCGCGAACATGGGCCGGTATTTTCTGAACTCGACGGTGGTGGTGGCTGGTTCGCTGTTCGGCACGATGCTGCTGGGGGCGATGGCGGCGTATGTGCTGGCCCGGTTCGATTTCCGGGGGAACCGGTTCATCTACTACCTGTTCGTGGGGGGGATGAGCTTCCCGATCGTGCTGGCGCTGGTGCCGTTGTACTTCGTGTTGCAGAACATGGAGATGCTGAACACCAAGCACGGTCTGATCCTGGTGTACATCGCGTATTCGCTGCCGTTCACGGTGTTCTTCCTGACGTCGTTCTTCAAGACGTTGCCGACGTCGGTGGCGGAGGCGGCGATGATCGACGGGGCGTCGCATACGCGGACGTTCTTCCAGGTGATGCTGCCGATGGCGAAACCGGGCCTGATCAGCATCGGGATCTTCAACTTCCTGGGGCAGTGGAATCAGTACATGCTGCCGTACGTGCTCAACCAGGGTGAGGAGGACGACAAGCTGCTGCCGCAGGGGCTTGTCGAGCTGGCGGTCTCCCAGGGCTACAAGGGCAACTGGGCGGTGCTGTTCTCCGGCCTGCTGATCGCCATGCTGCCCGTCCTCGCGGTCTACATCATCTTCCAGCGCCA
>NZ_JBWLKN010000111.1:0-800 GCF_059026195.1 Streptomyces sp. A01
TCCTTTTCCATCTGTTCGGCGATCTTCATGGCCTCGTCGATCAGGGTCTCCACGATCTTCGACTCCGGCACGGTCTTGATGACCTCGCCCTTCACGAAGATCTGGCCCTTGCCGTTGCCCGAGGCCACACCCAGATCCGCCTCGCGGGCCTCGCCGGGACCGTTGACGACGCAGCCCATGACCGCGACACGCAGCGGGACCTCCATGCCCTCCAGGCCGGCGGTCACCTCCTCCGCCAGCTTGTAGACGTCCACCTGCGCGCGCCCGCACGAGGGGCAGGAGACGATCTCCAGACGGCGGGGCTTGAGGTTCAGCGACTCCAGGATCTGGATGCCGACCTTGATCTCCTCCACGGGAGGCGCCGACAGCGACACCCGGATCGTGTCGCCGATGCCCTCCGCCAAAAGCGCGCCGAAGGCCACCGCCGACTTGATCGTGCCCTGGAAGGCGGGACCGGCCTCGGTCACGCCCAGGTGGAGCGGGTAGTCGCACCGCGCCGCGAGCTGCCGGTAGGCGTTGACCATGACGACCGGGTCGTTGTGCTTCACCGAGATCTTGATGTCCCGGAAGCCGTGCTCCTCGAACAGCGAGCACTCCCACAGCGCGGACTCCACCAGTGCCTCCGGTGTCGCCTTGCCGTACTTCGCCAGCAGCCGCTTGTCCAGCGACCCCGCGTTCACACCGATACGGATCGGCACACCCGCCTCGGAGGCCGCCTTCGCGATCTCCTTGACCTTGTCGTCGAACTGCCGGATGTTGCCCGGGTTGACCCGTACCGCCGCACATCCGGCGTCGATCGC
>NZ_JBWLKN010000112.1:0-788 GCF_059026195.1 Streptomyces sp. A01
ATCTGGACCAAGACAGCCGAGGAGATCCTCGACTCCCTCGCCCGCTTCTGCCGACGGATCTCCGGCGCAGGACACTAGTAGGACTCCGTTAGTTGTTCCGGTTCGGCTTGTTCCTGGGCATGTTGGATGGGTGGACGCACATGAAGTGAACCGACTTCGGGCGAAGTTGGCGTTGTATGTTGCTGATGTGTTCGCTTCGGTGCCGCGCAAGGACCAGCGGGCCAAGGGCGACTGCTATCTGCGGGGACTGATGCTGGACGGCCGCCGGAAGTCGATCCAGGCGATGGCCGCGCGGCTGCCGGACGGCAACGAGCAGAACCTGCAGCAGTTCGTGAACCAGTCCACCTGGGACCCGGGCCCCGTGCAGCGGCGGATCTGCGAACGGATGCTGCCGCTCATCGCCCCGACGGCTTGGGTGATCGACGATGTGTCGGTGCCCAAGGACGGCCGCATGCCGGTCGCCGTGGCCCCGCAGTACTGCGGGGCGCTGGGCAAACGCGCCAACTGCCAGGTCGCGGTCAGCGTCCACGCCGCCACGGATGCCGCTTCCTGCCCGTTGCAATGGCGGCTGTTCGTGCCCAAAGAGTGGGCCTGGGACACCGTCCGCCGGACGAAGACCGGTATCCCGCCCGGTGTCACGCACCGCGAGAAGTGGCGCCTGGCGTTGAACATGCTCGACACCTTCGCCGCCTAGGGCCAATGCCGTTGTTTTAGGCTGCTCGGTGGTGGTCCCGGGGGTGGTTCGGGTGTCTACAAATGTGTCTGAGTTATCGGGCCTTGGGCTGTTG
>NZ_JBWLKN010000113.1:0-740 GCF_059026195.1 Streptomyces sp. A01
GTCCCTGGCGACCGGGTCATGGGCCTCCTCCCTGGCGCCTTCGGGCCGGTCACGATCACCAACCGTCGCACTCTGGCCCCCATCCCGGACGGCTGGGCCTTCCACCAAGCAGCGGCGATCCCCATCACCTATCTCACCGCGTACTACGCCTTGGTTGACCTCGCGGGCCTCCGTGCGGGCCAGTCGGTCCTCATCCACGCCGGCACCGGCGGCGTCGGCATGGCGGCCGTCCAACTCGCCCACCACCTCGGCGCCGAGGTATTCGCCACCGCCAGTCCCAGCAAATGGGACACCCTGCGCGCCATGGGCCTGGACGAGGACCACATCGCCTCCTCCCGCACCCTCGACTTCCGCGGGCACATCCTGGCCACCACCGACAACCGTGGCGTGGACGCCGTACTCAACGCCCTCACCCACGACTTCATCGACGCCTCACTGGAAACCCTCCCCCGCGGTGGCCACTTCCTCGAAATGGGTAAGACCGACCAACGTGACCCAGGCCAACTCGCTCAAACCCACCCCGGCGTCACCTACCACGCCTTCGATCTGAGCGAGGTCGACCCCGAGCGGCTGCAGCAGATGCTCACCGAGGTACTAGCCCTCTTCGCCTCTGGTGCGCTCACGCTCCCACCTCTCACCACATGGGACATCCGCCAAGGCATCCACGCCTTCCGGCACCTCAGCCAAGCCCGCCACGTGGGCAAGTTGGTTCTTACCCTGCCGCGATCCTCATCCTCGCC
>NZ_JBWLKN010000114.1:0-735 GCF_059026195.1 Streptomyces sp. A01
GGTGTCGAGGGTGTCGTGGATGGTGTGGGTGAGGATGGGGTGGGGGCTGGTTTCGATGAAGGTGTGGTGGCCTTCGGTGTTGAGGGTGTGGAGGGTGTGGTGGAAGCGGACGGGTTGGCGGAGGTTGTCGTACCAGTAGGTGGCGTCCATGTCGGGCCCGGTGATCCATTGCCCGGTGACCGTGGAGAGCAGGGGGATGGTGGGGGTGGTGGGGGTGAGGTGGGTGAGGCTGTCGCGGATCTGGGTTTCGACCGCTTCGACGTGCGGGCTGTGGGAGGCGTAGTCGACGGGGATGCGACGGGCCCGGATGTCCCGCCGACCACAGTCGGTCAGGAGTTCGTCGACGGCTTCGGGGTCGCCGGAGATGACCACCGTGCGGGGGCCGTTGATGGCGGCGATCGACAGTCGTCCGGGCCAGTTGGTGAGGTGTTCCTCGGCCTGCTCCGCGGGCAGGGTCAGGGAGGCCATCGCGCCGTTCCCCGCCAACCGGGCCAGGGCCTGGCTGCGGAGGGCGACCACGGTGGCGGCGTCGGTGAGGGTGAGGGCTCCGGCGATGTGGGCGGCGGCGATCTCGCCTTGGCTGTGGCCGATGACGGCGTCGGGCTGGATACCGCAGGCCTGCCACATCCGCGCCAGACCCACCATCACCGCGAACAACACCGGCTGGACGACATCGACACGCTCCAGGGCCGGGGCGTTGTCCGTCTGCCGCAGTACCTCTCCCAGCGACCAGTC
>NZ_JBWLKN010000115.1:0-701 GCF_059026195.1 Streptomyces sp. A01
AGGCACCACAGGGGAGCGGTGATGCCCACGTCACCCAGGGCCTGGAGCAGCGCGGTCGTGGCCGCAAGCCCGGCGGGCACTGCCGGGTGCCGCGGGTGGGCGTTCTCGTCGAGCGGGAGCAGGCTGAGCACTCCAGCGATCACGGTGCCACCGGCGGCATCCGGGAAACCCACATCACCCGTGTCACCCGTGTCACCCGTGTCACCCGTCAAGTCCGCCAACTGCTGGGCCAGGGCTCCCCGGTGCGAGCTCGCGGCGTCCACGGGCTGCGTCATGGTCGTGGCGCCATGGGTGTTCAGCGCCTGCACCGCCGTCCGCACCGCCGGGTGATCAACGCCCCCGGCAGGCACGAACAGCAGCCAGCTGCCGCTCAGCGCGGGGGTGGCCGCGTCGGGAAGCCGGTCCCATGCCACCTGGTAACGCCACGCGTCACGGACGGCATGCTCACGGCCACGACGCCGCCAGGCCGACAGACTCGGCAACACCTCACCCAGCGTGGACCGCTGCTCGTCCGGAGACCCGAGGGTACGTGCCAGGGCTTCTACGTCCTCACGCTCCACCGCATCCCAGAACTGGGCATCACCCACGGCCTCCTTGGCGGCCGCCGCACCTTCCATGTCGGTCGCCAGCCAGTAGTGCTGGTGTTGGAAGGCGTAGGTGGGGAGGGGGGTGGTGGGTGGTGGTGGGTTGGTGGGGAACCA
>NZ_JBWLKN010000116.1:0-676 GCF_059026195.1 Streptomyces sp. A01
GATGCCCATGCGGTTCATCCGTGCCAGGTCGGTGTCGGTGACCTTGCCCGTCATGCCACTGGAATCGGCCCACAGCCCCCACGCCACCGACAGACCAGGAAGCCCCTCAGCACGCCGCTGCCGCACCAAAGCATCACAGAAAGCGTTCGCCGCCGCGTAGTTCGCCTGACCCGGACTGCCCAACGTGCCCGCCGCCGACGAGAACACCACGAACAACCCCAACCGCCAACCCGCCGTCGCAGCATGCAAGTGAGCCGCCGCCGCCGCTTTGACATCCCACACCCGCGCCAACCGCTCCGCCGACAACCCCGAAACAACCCCGTCATCCAACACACCCGCCGCATGAACAACACCCGTCAACGGACGCACCCGATCAACCCCCGCCACCACCGCCGACACCGCCTCACCATCCGTGACATCAGCGGCCACCACCCGCACCTCACCACCCAACCCAGCCAGCCGGGCAACCAGTTCCTCGGCGCCAGGGGCATCAGGCCCACTGCGGCTGACCAGCACCAGATGCCGCATCCCCCACACACGGATCAGGTGCTCGGCGACCAGACCACCCAACGTGCCCGTACCACCCGTGATCAGCACCGTGCCCTCCGGATCAACCACCGCAGGAACCTCCAGCACCAACTTCCCCGTATGCCGCGCCTGACTCAAAAACCGCAAC
>NZ_JBWLKN010000117.1:0-664 GCF_059026195.1 Streptomyces sp. A01
ATCTCCTTGACCTTGTCGTCGAACTGCCGGATGTTGCCCGGGTTGACCCGTACCGCCGCACATCCGGCGTCGATCGCCGCGAACACGTACTTCGGCTGGAAGTGGATGTCCGCGATCACCGGGATCTGCGACTTCTTCGCGATGGCGGGCAGTGCCTCGGCGTCGTCCTGCGAGGGGCAGGCGACCCGCACGATCTGGCAGCCGGACGCGGTCAGCTCAGCGATCTGCTGGAGGGTGGCGTTCACATCGGAGGTCAGCGTGGTCGTCATGGACTGCACGGACACCGGGGCGTCGCCGCCGACCGGCACCGAGCCGACCATGATCTGACGGCTGACACGGCGGTCGGAGAGCTTGGTCGGAACGGTCGGCAGGCCAAGGGATACAGCGGTCATGAGACATCCTGGAGATGTTGGGTGCCGGCCGCGGCCAGCGACTCGTGGACGGTCTGGGCGATGTTCGCGGCGGTCAGACCCGCCTCCGACAGCAGCTCGTTGCGGCTGCCGTGCTCGTAGAACTTCTGGGACAGCCCGAACTCGCGCACCGGGGTATCGACCCTCGCGTCGCGCAGTGCCTGGGTGATGGCCGAACCGACGCCGCCGACGCGGCCGTTGTCCTCGACGGTGGCGACGAGTTGGTGTTCGGCGGCGAGGCCGACGAGGGCGGA
>NZ_JBWLKN010000118.1:0-653 GCF_059026195.1 Streptomyces sp. A01
CCGACGCCGCCGACGCGGCCGTTGTCCTCGACGGTGGCGACGAGTTGGTGTTCGGCGGCGAGGCCGACGAGGGCGGAGCTGACGGGTTTGACCCAGCGGGGGTCGACGACGGTGGCGTGGACGCCGCGTTCGGCGAGCAGGGTGGCGGCTTCGCGGCACAGTGCGGCCATGGCGCCGACGGAGACGAGCAGTACTTGGGAGGGGCCGGTGGGGCGCTGGAGGATGTCCAGGCCGCCGATGACGGCGACGGGTTCGATGTCGGCGGCGACCGGTCCCTTGGGGTAGCGCACGACGGTGGGGGCGTCCTCGACGTCCAGGGCTTCGCGCAGCAGGGCGCGCAGCCGTGCCCCGTCGCGGGGGGCCGCTACCCGGAGGCCGGGGACGACCTGGAGGAGGGACAGGTCCCACATGCCGTTGTGGGAGGGGCCGTCGTTGCCGGTGGCGCCCGCTCGGTCCAGGACGAAGGTGACGCCGCATTTGTGGAGGGCGACGTCCATGAGGACCTGGTCGAAGGCGCGGTTGAGGAAGGTGGCGTAGACGGCGACGACGGGGTGGACTCCGCCGAGGGCGAGCCCGGCGGCTGAGGTGACCGCGTGCTGTTCGGCGATGCCGACGTCGAAGACCCGCTCGGGGAACTCCTTCGCGAACGCCTC
>NZ_JBWLKN010000119.1:0-638 GCF_059026195.1 Streptomyces sp. A01
TCGGCGATTCCCGCCGCGTGGATGACGGTGGTCAGGGGTTGGTCGTCGGGGATGGTGTCCAGGAGGTGGTGGAGGGCGGTGCGGTCGGAGACGTCGCAGGCGGTGATGGTGACGGTGGTGCCCAACGCGGTCAGCTCTTCGGTCAGTTGGTCGGCGCCGGGTGCGTCGGGTCCGCTGCGGCTGGCCAGCAGGAGGTGCGGGGCCCCGTTTTCGGCGAGCCACTGCGCGATGTGCGCGCCCAGATCGCCGGTGCCGCCGGTGATGAGTGTGGTGCCGGTGGGGCGCCATGGGGCGCCCGTCTCGCGGGGTGCGGGGGCGGTGCGCAGGCGCCGGGCCATGGCCCCGGAGGTGCGGATCGCGATCTGGTCCTCGCGCTGGCTGTCGGCGAGCAGGGTGGCCAGGTGTGCGGGGGTGTGCTGGTCAGGGGTGGTGGGGAGGTCGATGAGTCCGCCCCAGCGGTCGGGGTGTTCGAGGGCGGCGACCCGGCCCAGTCCCCAGACCTGGGCTTGGGTGGGGTTGGTGAGGGGGTCGGTGGGGGAGACGGAGACGGCGCCCTGGGTCAGGCACCACAGGGGAGCGGTGATGCCCACGTCACCCAGGGCCTGGAGCAGCGCGGTCGTGGCCGCAAGCCCGGCGGG
>NZ_JBWLKN010000120.1:0-633 GCF_059026195.1 Streptomyces sp. A01
GCGGGTGAGGTGGGGTGTGTGGGGGGTGCCGTGGCGGAGGGCGAGTTGGGGTTGGGTGGTGTGGAGGGTTTGGGTGAGGTGGGTGCGGGTGTGGGGGTGGGTGTCGAGGTCGATGAGGTGGAAGCGGTGGGGGTGTTCGGTTTGGGCGGTGCGGATCATGCCCCAGATGGGTCCGTGGGCGAGGTCGGGTGCGGGGTCGTTGGGGTTGGTGGTGATGGCGTGTTGGGTGACGATGGTCAGGCGGGTTGTGGTGAGGCGTGGTTCGGCGAGCCAGGTGTGGAGCCAGGTGAGGAGGCGTTGGGCGACGGTGTGGACGGCGGTGGCGTCCCGTCGGGCGTCTTGCACCGGTCGGGAGTCGTGGGAGGTGGTGCTGGATTGGGGTGGGTTGGTGGTGTGAGAAGTGGCGTGGGGTGGGGTGGTGGTGTGGGGTGGGTTGGTGGGTTGGGTGTGCCAGTTGTGGATGGTGAGGAGGGCGTGGGTGGGGGGTGGGGTGTTGTTGTTGAGGGTGTGGATGAGGGTGTGGAGGTCGGTGTGGGTGTCGGCGGTGGGGAGGGCGGTGGCGAGGTCGAGGGGGTCGTCGCCGATGATGGCCCAGCGTTCCCCGGAGGATGAAGTAGCGGTGGTTGCGGTGGT
>NZ_JBWLKN010000121.1:0-617 GCF_059026195.1 Streptomyces sp. A01
GGAGGGGCCGTTGGGGGCGGTGAGTCCGTTGCTGGCCCCGTCCTGGTTGACCGCGCTGCCGCGCACGAGGGCGAGGACGGGGTGTCCGTGGCGTTGTGCCTGGGACAGCGGTTCGAGGAGGAGCATGCCGGCGCCTTCGGCCCAGCTTGTCCCGTCCGCGTTGGCGGCGAAGGGTTTGCATCGGCCGTCGGGGGCCAGGCCACGTTGGCGGCTGAACTCGACGAAGCCGGTGGGGGTGGACATCACGGTGACGCCACCGGCCAGGGCCATGGAGCATTCCCCGCTGCGCAGGGCCTGGCAGGCCAGATGCATAGCCACCAAAGAAGACGAACAAGCGGTATCGACCGTGACGGCCGGGCCTTCCAGGCCGAAGGCATACGACAGCCGACCTGACATGACACTCGTCGCGTTCCCAGTCACCAGGTAGCCGTCGACGCCATCCGGGGTTTCAGGAAAACGCGGCGCGTACTCCTGTCCTGCGGCACCTACGAAGACCCCGACCTGGTTTCCACTGAGTGAGGCTGGATCGACGCTCGCTCGTTCGATGGCTTCCCATGCGGTTTCCAGTAGGAGCCGTTGCTGGGGGTCCATTGCCTGTGCCTCGCGGGGGGAGATCC
>NZ_JBWLKN010000122.1:0-503 GCF_059026195.1 Streptomyces sp. A01
CCCCAGGCGAGGGAGTGGGCGGGTTGGTGGGTGGTGTGGCGGTGGTGGGCGAGGGTGTCGAGGAAGGTGTTGGCGGTGGCGTAGTTGGCTTGGCCGGGTGCGCCGAAGGTGCCGGAGGATGAGGAGTAGAGGGTGAAGTGGGTGAGGGGGGTGTTGCGGGTGAGGTGGTGGAGGTTGAGGGCGGTGTCGACTTTGGTGCGTAGGACGGTGGTCAGGCGGTGGGGGGTGAGGCTGGTGAGGATGCCGTCGTCGAGGGTGCCCGCGGTGTGGTAGACGGCGGTGAGGGGGTGTTCGGTGGGGATGGTGGCGAGGGCGTCGGCCAGGGCGGTGGGGTCGGCGGTGTCGCAGGCGGTGATGGTGACGTGGGCACCGTGTTGGGTGAGTTGGGTGTGGAGGTCGTCGGCGCCGGGGGCGCTGGGGCCTTGGCGGCTGAGGAGGAGGAGGTGTCGTGCGCTGTGTTGGGTGACGAGGTGGTGGGCGAGGAGGGTGCCCAGGGTGCCGGT
>NZ_JBWLKN010000123.1:0-483 GCF_059026195.1 Streptomyces sp. A01
CCGTACGTGGCCAGCAGCGCCTGCGCCTCGATCGGATCACCCAGGGTCGTACCCGTGCCGTGCCCCTCCACCACGTCCACCTCGGCCGCCGACAACCGGGCGTTGGCCAGCGCCTGCCCGATGACCCGCTCCTGCGACGGACCGTTCGGCGCCGTCAGCCCATTGCTCGCACCATCCTGATTGACCGCCGAACCCCGCAGCACCGCCAGCACCTGATGACCGTTGCGACGCGCGTCCGACAACCGCTCCAGCAGGACCAGACCGACACCCTCACCCCAGCCAGTGCCATCAGCCGCCGCCGAGAACGGCTTGCACCGGCCATCAGGGGCCAGGCCGCGCTGCCGGGAGAAGCTGGTGAACACGTCCGGGGTGGCCAGTACGGTCACGCCGCCCGCGAGTGCCATCGCGCACTCGCCCTGCCGCAGGGCCTGCGCGGCCAGGTGCATCGCCACCAGCGACGACGAACACGCCGTGTCCACCGTC
>NZ_JBWLKN010000124.1:0-480 GCF_059026195.1 Streptomyces sp. A01
GTGAGGTGTCCAGGAGGTCGGCTGTCATGCCTGCCCATTGGGAGCCTTGGCCGGGGAAGACGAAGACGGTTTTGCCGAGTGGGCGGACGGTTGCGGTGATGACCTTTGTGGTTGGTTCGTCGGAGGCTAGTGCGTGGAGGCCGTCGAGGAGTTCTTCGCGGTGGTGGCCGAGGATCACGCTGCGGTGGTTGAACTGGGTGCGGGTGGTGGTCAGGGACCAGCTGACGTCGGTCGGTTCCAGTTCGGGGTGGTGGTGCAGGTGTGCTCGGAGGCGGGTTGCTTGCTCGCGGAGGGCGTTGTCGTCGCGGGCGGAGAGTGGCCAGGGCACGACGACGGGCTTGAGGACGGGCTTGAGGACGGGTTCGTGGTTGTTGTTGTCCTGGTCGGGGGGTGTGGGGTCGGCTGGTTTGGTGGGGGTGGGGGGTTGTTCGAGGATGAGGTGGGCGTTGGTGCCGCTGACGCCGAAGGAGGAGATGCCCG
>NZ_JBWLKN010000125.1:0-470 GCF_059026195.1 Streptomyces sp. A01
TGAGGTCCGGTGAGTACGACGGGAAGCGGAACACCGTCAACCAGTCCCTCTTCTCGACCAACTCACACATGGGAGCGCCGACATGATGGGTGTAGTTGTCCCACACCACAACGATGTCCCCGCCGAGCTGCTGGCGGGCCGCATCCAGCAGGCGGGCGAAGTCCCTCTCCCGGAACCCCTTCTTCTCGCCTTTGCGCCGGTGGTGGACCAGCATGCGGAAGATCAGCCGGGTGCGGCGGCCTGGTCCGCGGCAGACCAGGCCGGCCAGGGAGATGCGGCCCGATCCCGCCGGCACGAACCGTGACCTGTGGTGGACGTCCGCGCCGGGACCAGGTCCGTGCCCTGGGCAGACGGAGCAACAGCCCCGCCTCGTCCGCGAAGCACAGCCACGCGTCCTGGTCCCTCACTGTCTTTCCACCCGCGGCCACGTCTCCTTCATCCACGTGGCCACCGCTTCCTCGTCGCGTTCG
>NZ_JBWLKN010000126.1:0-465 GCF_059026195.1 Streptomyces sp. A01
AGCACGCGGTGCTGGAGGAGATGGGCATCGACGCCGCGCACCGGGCGTCCTCCCGCGATCTCGATTTCGAGGAGGTGATCCGGCGGGCGACGGGTGGCCGGGGTGTGGATGTGGTGCTCAACAGCCTGGCTGGTCCGTTCACGGACGCGTCGTTGCGGTTGCTCGCTGAGGGCGGGCGGTTCATGGAGATGGGCAAGACCGACCTCCGCGACGTCGGACAAGTCGAGGCAGAGCACCCCGGGGTGCGCTACCGGGCGTTCGACCTCGTCCCCGACAGTGGCCCCGACCGCATCGGGGACATGCTCCGCGCACTGCGCGACTTGTTCGTCACCGAGGCTCTGCGTCCTGCGCCGGTGCGGGTGTGGCCGTTGTCTCGGGCGCGGGAGGCGTTGCGGTTTTTGAGTCAGGCGCGGCATACGGGGAAGTTGGTGCTGGAGGTTCCTGCGGTGGTTGATCCGGAGGGCA
>NZ_JBWLKN010000127.1:0-457 GCF_059026195.1 Streptomyces sp. A01
TGGTAGAGGTGTTGGTGGGGGGTGGTGGGTTGGGTGGTTGTGAGTTGTTCGGGGGTGAGGGGTCGGGTGGTGAGGCCTTCGATGGTGGCGACGGGCGTCCCGGTGGTGTCGGTCAGGGTGATGGTGGCGGTGTTGGGTGTGGTGGGGGTGATGCGGGCGCGGATGGTGTGGGGTGCGGGGGTGTGGAGGGTGAGTCCTGTCCAGGTGGTGGGTAGTTGGTATGCGTGGTGGTGGGGGTCGGATGAGTTGTCGGGGTGGGTGGCTGTGGCGAGTGTGTGGAGGGTGGTGTCGAGGAGTGCGGGGTGGAGGAGGTAGGTGGGGGTGTGGGGGGTGTGGGGGTTGGGGAGGGTGATTTCGGCGTAGAGGTGCTGTTCGTGGTACCAGGCGGTGTGGAGTCCTTGGAAGAGGGGTCCGTAGTCGAAGCCGGCGGCGGCCAGGCGGGGGTAGAGGCCGGTGA
>NZ_JBWLKN010000128.1:0-453 GCF_059026195.1 Streptomyces sp. A01
TCGGGGCATGGGGTGCTGACGCATCTGGGGATCGACACCGTGCAGTTGGGTGGCGAGGGTTTCGAGCTGCTGGTGCAGAAGGGCGACACCGTCCGCCGCGGCGACCCGATGATCCGGTGGAACCCGGCCGAGGTGGAGCGGGCGGGCAAGTCGCCCGTATGCCCCGTCGTCGCGCTCGAAGCCACCGCCGAATCGCTGACCGAGGTCGCGGAGGATGGCGAGATCACCCCGGACGGGGTCCTCTTCCACTGGAGTTGAGCCCCGGCGGCCGGTGCGCCCGTCCGAAACGGGCGCTCGCCGACCGCGTAGTGGGTGGCCGGTGGGTGGGGGGTTGGTGTGGGTGTGCTGGTTGGTGTGTGCCGGTGTTGGCCGGTGTCGGTGTTGGCCGGTGTCGGTGTTGGTCTGTGTTGGTCAGTGTCAGTGTTGGTCAGTGATGGGTGGATTGGTGGAGGA
>NZ_JBWLKN010000129.1:0-435 GCF_059026195.1 Streptomyces sp. A01
GCGGGTTACGCGACCGCGCTGGGTGTCGCGTTGCTGATCGTCACGATGCTGTTCGCGATGATCGTGATGCGGCTCGGCCGCCGGGAAAGGCTGGAGTTCTGATGCCACGCCATGACTTCACCGACAACGCCATGGTGACCCGGAGCGCCCGGAGCACCGGCAGCACTCGGAGCACTGACAGCGGGAGCAACGCCGCACATGCCGTTAACGCGCGGCTGACCGGCGCCGATGTGATGTGGGGAGACGCACTGTGACCGGGCTACCACCGGGGCGCCCCGTGGGGCTGCCGGACGTCGGCAAGGAAGACGCCGAGCCGCCACCCGCCGCTCCGCCCACCGTCGCCGGGTCCGGTGGCGGTAAGGGCGGTGGTGATGCCGGTGGCCGGGTGCTGAATGTGTTCTCGCACGGCATTCTGGCGGTGTGGGGGCTGTTGGT
>NZ_JBWLKN010000130.1:0-435 GCF_059026195.1 Streptomyces sp. A01
GCGGGTTACGCGACCGCGCTGGGTGTCGCGTTGCTGATCGTCACGATGCTGTTCGCGATGATCGTGATGCGGCTCGGACGCCGGGAAAGGCTGGAGTTCTGACTATGCGCGAGCGGGCATCCCTGTCGGCCGCCGTGGCCGGGCGCGGCCGGGATCGCGGCCATTGCCGGAATAGCGGTCAGCTCCGTGGCCGCGTGGCAGTTCGTCACCGACGTGATGTGGGGAGTGGGACGCTGTGACCGGAGAGGTACCGCCGCAGAGCTTCGTGGGCCTGCCGGAGATCGTCAAGACGGACGCCGAGCAGCCTCCCGCCTCCGCCCCGCCCACCGCCGCCGGGACCGGGGGCTCCGATCCCGGCAAGGGCGGTGGTGATGCCGGTGGCCGGGTGCTGAATGTGTTCTCGCACGGCATTCTGGCGGTGTGGGGGCTGTTGGT
>NZ_JBWLKN010000131.1:0-427 GCF_059026195.1 Streptomyces sp. A01
TCTGGTCCGATTCGATCGTCGTCTCAGGTGATCTGGTCCGTTGGCGCTACTCATGTCACGTGCGATCTCGGCCCGCACGGCGGTGGCACCCCAGGGTCTCGGTGAACAGCACGCGCCACTACGGTGGACCGATGTCATCGATCAAGCAGTTCCAAGTCACCTTCGATTGCGCGGAACCTGAGCGCGTCGCTCGTTTCTGGTGCGAGGTGTTGGGGTACGTCGTACCGCCGCCACCGAAGGGGTTCGCCACTTGGGACGCATTCGATCGCTCGCTGCCGCCTGAGGATCAGGGTTCATGGTTCGCATGCGTTGATCCCTCGGGTGTGGGCCCGCGACTGTTCTTCCAGCGCGTTCCCGAAGGGAAGGTCGCCAAGAACCGGCTGCACCTTGACGTGCGGGTCGGCACCGGACTCGTGGGTGAAGAGCG
>NZ_JBWLKN010000132.1:0-427 GCF_059026195.1 Streptomyces sp. A01
GATACCCCCGCAACCGAACCGCCTGCTCACGCACCACATCCCCACCACGCCCACACACCACCCAGGGAATCGTCACCGGGCCCACGGCCGACTGCTGGGCCATCGGCTCCGTTCCCGTCGCAGGGGCAGCTGAGTCAGCTTCCGCCGCCTGCGCTCCCTCGGGGTCGGAGGGTTGTTCAAGAATGAGGTGAGCATTGGTGCCCCCTACCCCGAAGGCCGAGACGCCCGCGCGGCGGGGCCGGTCGGTGCGAGGCCAGGGCCGCGCCTCGGTCAGCAGCGACACCGCTCCACTCGACCAGTCCACGTCCGGGGACGGCGCGTCGATATGGAGGGTCTGGGGCAGCAGTTCGTGCTGGAGCGCCATGACCATCTTGATGACGCCGGCTACGCCTGCGGCGGCTTGGGTGTGGCCGATGTTCGACTTCAA
>NZ_JBWLKN010000133.1:0-426 GCF_059026195.1 Streptomyces sp. A01
GGTGCCGTGCTCGGAGGTGCTGGAGCCGTTGGCGCCCGGTCAGGTGCGGATCGAGGTGCGTGCGGCGGGGGTGAACTTCCGTGATGCGTTGGTGAGTTTGGGTATGGCGCCGGGGCAGAGCGGTATTGGCAGTGAGGGTGCGGGTGTGGTGGTTGCGGTGGCCGCTGATGTGTCTTCGGTGGTTGTTGGTGATCGGGTGATGGGTTTGTTCGACGGGGCGTTTGGTCCGGTGGCTGTGGCTGATGCCCGGATGGTCATAGGTGTTCCGGAGGGTTGGGGGTGGCGGGAGGCGGCGGCGGTGCCGGTCGTGTTTTTGACGGCGTGGCTGGGGTTGGTGGACCTGGCGGGGTTGCGGGCGGGGGAGTCGGTGCTGGTTCATTCCGCGACGGGTGGGGTGGGTTCGGCGGCGGTGCAGGTCGCCCGGTA
>NZ_JBWLKN010000134.1:0-418 GCF_059026195.1 Streptomyces sp. A01
TTTACGGGCCTGCGGCTTGGGGTCTTGTGATGAGGATGGCTTGCGTGCCCGTGCGGGTCGGATGCGGCCAGAGACGGTGTTCAGCTCGCTTGAGCTGGTAATTGGACATCTTGCGTTTCACGACTCGGGGCTGCCTTCGGAGTCGTCTGACGGGCAGGAGTCGTTCCAGGAGGTCCTGCTCGAGCATCACCAAGGCCCTGACCAGGAGGTCAGGGGGAAAAGCCGCCCGGCGTAACGGTCACGCTGCGCCGGGCAGAGCGCAGGGTTTCGGTGAAGGAGACTCGATCGGGGTCCAGGCCACGGGTAGCGGCCGTTCTCAGCATGAGTTCGCGCAGGGCGTGGTGGACCAACAGGTGTGCCCAGATCCGCTGGCGGACACCATCGGGGGTTTTGCCGCTGAGTACAACGCGTGCGCCAC
>NZ_JBWLKN010000135.1:0-394 GCF_059026195.1 Streptomyces sp. A01
TCACCCAAACCCTCCACACCACCCAACCCCAACTCGCCCTCCGCCACGGCACCCCCCACACACCCCACCTCACCCGCGCGGCCGACGCCAAGTTGCTCACCCCGCCCACCGACGGCTCGCACTGGCGGCTGGAATGCCCGGACAAGGGGTCTCTGGACAACCTCGCGTTGATCTCGTTCCCCGAGGCCTCCCAACCACTGGCCGACGGGCAGGTCCGGGTCGCGGTACGCGCCGCCGGTCTGAACTTCCGCGACGTCCTCAACGCCCTCGGCATGATCCCCAACGCGGGACCCATCGGCGTCGAAGGCGCGGGCGTGGTCCTGGAAACCGGACCAGAGGTGGACGACCTGGTCCCTGGCGACCGGGTCATGGGCCTCCTCCCTGGCGCCTTCGG
>NZ_JBWLKN010000136.1:0-382 GCF_059026195.1 Streptomyces sp. A01
GAGCCCTTGTCGGTGCTGTCCAGTCGCCAGTGCGAGCCGTCGGTGGGCGGGGTGAGCGCATCGGCCTGGGAGGTGCGGACGAGCCGGGGTGCGTGGGCCGTGCCCTGGCGTAGGGCCAGTTGGGGCTCGGTGGTGTGGAGGACCTCGGCGAGGTGGGTGCGGGTGTCGGGGTGGGTGTCGAGGTCGATGAGGTGGAAGCGGTGGGGGTGTTCGGCTTGGGCGGTGCGGATCATGCCCCAGACGGGTCCGTGGGCGAGGTCGGGTGCGGGGTCGTTGGGGTTGGTGGTGACCGCGTGCTGGGTGGTGATGATCAGGCGGGTGTCGGCGAGGCGTGGTTCGGCCAGCCATGCCTGGACCCATGCCAGGAGTCGGTGTGCCACGG
>NZ_JBWLKN010000137.1:0-374 GCF_059026195.1 Streptomyces sp. A01
GCCTCGGACACACCACCCCCCACACCATCCAACCCGACCACGCCTTCACCGACCTCGGCTTCGACTCCCTCACCGCCATCGAACTGCGCAACCGGCTCACCGCAGCAACAGGGCTCCAATTGCCCACGTCCTTGATCTTTGACTATCCGACTCCCGCTGCTCTGGCTGCTTTTCTCACTACTGAGCTTCTCCATGTTCAGAGCAGTTCGGCTTCCCCACTGGCCGTGCCTGCGCCTATGCCGGATGAACCGATTGCGGTGGTGGGGATGGCGTGCCGCTATCCGGGTGGCGTGTCCTCGCCCGAGGCCCTGTGGGACCTGGTCGCCACGGGCACCGACGCCGTCTCCCCCTTCCCGACCAACCGCGGCTGGGAC
>NZ_JBWLKN010000138.1:0-370 GCF_059026195.1 Streptomyces sp. A01
GGCCGGGGTGTGGATGTGGTGCTCAACAGTCTGGCTGGTCCGTTCACGGACGCGTCGTTGCGGTTGCTCGCCGAGGGCGGGCGGTTCATGGAGATGGGCAAGACCGACATCCGCGACGCCGGGCAAGTCGAGGCAGAGCACCCCGGAATCCAGTACCGCGCGTTCGACCTGATCCCTGACGGCGGCCCCGAGCGCATCGGGGACATGCTGGCCGAGCTGGTGGATCTGTTCACCACGGGGGCTCTGTGTCCTGCGCCGGTGCGGGCGTGGCCGTTGTCTCGGGCGCGGGAGGTGTTGCGGTTTTTGAGTCAGGCGCGGCATACGGGGAAGTTGGTGCTGGAGGTTCCTGCGGTGGTTGATCCGGAGGGCA
>NZ_JBWLKN010000139.1:0-351 GCF_059026195.1 Streptomyces sp. A01
CACTTCCACTACGTGATCTTCGGTACGGTCGTGTTCGCGATGTTCTCCGGATTCCACTTCTGGTGGCCGAAGTTCACTGGCAAGATGCTCGACGAGCGCCTCGGGAAAATCACGTTCTGGACGCTGTTCATCGGCTTCCACGGCACGTTCCTCGTCCAGCACTGGCTCGGCACGGCCGGTATGCAGCGGCGAATCCCGGACTATCTGGCAGTGGAGGGATTCACCACGCTCAACACGGTCTCGACCATCTTCTCCTTCCTGCTCGGCCTTTCCCTGCTGCCGTTCTTCTACAACGTCTGGAAGACGGCCAAGTACGGCAAGAAGGTCGAGGTCGACGACCCGTGGGGCTAC
>NZ_JBWLKN010000140.1:0-351 GCF_059026195.1 Streptomyces sp. A01
CGCCGACGAGGTGACGCGGGTGGCCCGCGAGGTGGGCACCGAGGGCCAGCTGGGCGGCCGAGCCCAGGTCAGAGGCGTCTCCGGAGTCTGGAAAGACCTCACGGACAACGTCAACTCCATGGCCGACAATCTCACCGGCCAGGTCCGCAACATCGCGCAGGTGACCACGGCGGTCGCCAACGGCGATCTGAGCCAGAAGATCACCGTCGCGGCGCAGGGCGAGATCCTCCAGCTGAAGTCCACCGTCAACACGATGGTCGACCAGCTCTCGGCGTTCGCCGACGAGGTGACGCGGGTGGCCCGCGAGGTGGGCACCGAGGGCCAGCTGGGCGGCCGAGCCCAGGTCAGAGG
>NZ_JBWLKN010000141.1:0-348 GCF_059026195.1 Streptomyces sp. A01
TGGTTTGGTGGGGGTGGGGGGTTGTTCGAGGATGAGGTGGGCGTTGGTGCCGCTGACGCCGAAGGAGGAGATGCCCGCGCGGCGGGGGCGGTCGGTGCGGGGCCAGGGTTGTGCTTCGGTGAGCAGGGATACTGCTCCGCTGGACCAGTTGACGTGTGAGGTGGGGGCGTCGATGTGGAGGGTCTTGGGCAGTAGTTCGTGCTGGAGGGCGAGGATCATTTTGATGACGCCGGCTACGCCTGCGGCGGCTTGGGTGTGGCCGATGTTGGATTTCAGTGATCCGAGCCACAGGGGGTTTTGGGTGGGCCGGTTGTGGCCGTAGGTGGCGAGGAGGGCTTGGGCTTCGAT
>NZ_JBWLKN010000142.1:0-323 GCF_059026195.1 Streptomyces sp. A01
ATCTGGACCAAGACAGCCGAGGAGATCCTCGACTCCCTCGCCCGCTTCTGCCGACGGATCTCCGGCGCAGGACACTACTGAGGTTTTCGGGTTGGGGTGACGGTGGTCTCGGTGATGGGTGTAGTCCGGTGGCATGCGGTATCCCGATGGTGGCGGCCTGACCGCGAGGCAGCGGGCCCAAAGGGAGCAAGTGCGGTTCGAGGCCGCCGAGTTATTCGCGCGAGGAGTGTCTCCGCCACAGGTCGTCCGGCGGCTGCGGGTCTCGCGGAAGTCCGCGTATGCCTGGCACGCCAGCTGGCGGGACGGCGGCACGGAAGCACTGC
>NZ_JBWLKN010000143.1:0-314 GCF_059026195.1 Streptomyces sp. A01
CGGCGTGGGCGGTCGGTGTCCGGCCAGGGCATCGGCTCGGTCAGCAGGCGTACGGCGCCGGACTCCCAGTCCACGTGCGGCGAGGGCTCGTCAACGTGCAGCGACGCCGGAGCGACGCCGTGCCGCATGGCCATCACCATTTTGATCACCCCGGCCACCCCGGCGGCAGCCTGCGTGTGTCCGATGTTCGATTTCACCGACCCCAGCCACAACGGCCGCTCGACCGGGCGGTTTTGTCCGTACGTGGCCAGCAGCGCCTGCGCCTCGATCGGATCACCCAGGGTCGTACCCGTGCCGTGCCCCTCCACCACGTC
>NZ_JBWLKN010000144.1:0-313 GCF_059026195.1 Streptomyces sp. A01
CCACCGCAAGCACCGGATGCCCATTACGCCGCGCCAACGACAACGGCTCCAACAACAACATCCCCGCACCCTCAGCCCAGCCGGTGCCATCCGCGCTGGCGGCGAACGCCTTGCACCGCCCATCAGGAGCCAACCCACGCTGCCGACTGAACTCCACGAACACACCCGGCGTAGACATCACCGCCACCCCGCCCGCCAGGGCAAGGGAGCACTCACCGTTACGCAGGGCCTGACACGCCAGATGCAGCGCCACCAGAGAAGACGAGCACGCGGTATCCACCGTCACCGCAGGGCCCTCCAGCCCCAGGGTGTA
>NZ_JBWLKN010000145.1:0-307 GCF_059026195.1 Streptomyces sp. A01
GCTGACCCGGCCACCACGTGTTCGGCGAGCCAGGAGTGCGTCTGCGGGGACAGCCGTCCCGTCAGCAAGCGCGAGCTACCGTCCGCGAGTTCCACGGCGGCGCCCAGCAGGGGATGCCCGGCGGAGGTCAGGCCGAGGCTCGCCGGATCGCCGCCCTGTCCGCTCCCGCTGTCGAGCCAGTACCGCTCACGCTGGAAGGCGTACGTCGGCAGATCGACCACGCGCGGGGCCGGTTCGGCCGGGAACCAGCGGGACCAGTCCACCGCGACACCGGCGGTGAACGCCTGACCGAAGGACCGCGCGAGCT
>NZ_JBWLKN010000146.1:0-285 GCF_059026195.1 Streptomyces sp. A01
GAACAAGGGCTGCCAGGTGACGGGCAGGCCGTGGGTGTGGGCCTGGGCGAGGGAGGTCAGGAAGCGGTGGGGGCCGTCCTCATCGCGGCGCAGGGTACCCACCACGACGGGTTGAACGGCCCCCGCACTTCCACTGACTCCAGCCGTCCCAGAGTCCGACCCCTGACCGGTCGAACCGACCGTGTCGGTCGAACCGGCCGTGTCGGCGGTGGTGGTGTTGGTGTCTGTGGTGGTGTCGAGGGTGTCGTGGATGGTGTGGGTGAGGATGGGGTGGGGGCTGGTTTC
>NZ_JBWLKN010000147.1:0-278 GCF_059026195.1 Streptomyces sp. A01
GCGAACACAGGCGAGGTATCCAGCAGATCCGCCGCCATACCCGCCCACTGCGACCCCTGACCCGGAAAGACGAACACGGTTGCGCTGGCGTCGTGGGCGGTGCCAGTGATCACCTGCCCGGCCGGTTCACCCTTCGTTAACTGTTGCAGTCTTTCAACCAACTCATCCCGGTCATGGCCGAGGATGACCGCGCGGTGTTCAAAGGCGGTGCGGGTGGTGGCCAGGGACCAGGCCACGTCGGCGGGTGGGAGCTCGCGGTGGTTGTGGAGGTGAGTGTG
>NZ_JBWLKN010000148.1:0-275 GCF_059026195.1 Streptomyces sp. A01
CCACTCCCGCTCGAACTCCCCGACCCCTCCTGCAGAACTCTCTCCGACTCCTCAACCCATCCCCCAGTCCTCCAGTCCCCCGTCCCGACCTGTACCTCTGGAAACTCCCAGACCACCCCCTCCTAGGGACGACGCGAGGGGGTGGTCTGGGAGATGGAAGAGCGTCTGTGCAGGTCGGGACGGGGGACTGGAGGACCCCCAGTCACACCTGGTTTTACAGGCTGGGTTACACCCGGCCTCGAACTCCGGCCGCCCTCGGCCGGAAACCCGAAGAG
>NZ_JBWLKN010000149.1:0-270 GCF_059026195.1 Streptomyces sp. A01
GGAAGGCGGGTAACCGCTGGAGTTGACTGGTACTAATAGGCCGAGGGCTTGTCCTCAGTTGCTCGCGTCCACTGTGTGGTTCCCGAATTGCGAACAGTCGCATCGGTTGAACCAGTTCCACTATACTTAATTGAAAAGTGTGCTTGTTCGCTTGAAGCCTGTCGAATGTCTGCATCGCAGACTTCCCGATAGCGTTTCGGTGGTCATAGCGTTAGGGAAACGCCCGGTTACATTTCGAACCCGGAAGCTAAGCCTTTCAGCGCCGATGGT
>NZ_JBWLKN010000150.1:0-266 GCF_059026195.1 Streptomyces sp. A01
TCGGCCAGCCATGCCTGGACCCATGCCAGGAGTCGGTGTGCCACGGTGCGTACGTGTTGGGCGGTCTCCTGGGCTGCTGCGATCGTTCCGGCGGGATGGCCGCCGCTGCCGCTGCTGGTGCTGGTGGGGTGGTCTTCGTTGTTGGTGTGCCAGTGGTGGACGCTGAGGATCGCTGTGTGTGGCGGGGGAGCGCCGGTGTCCAGAGTGTGGATCAAGGACGCCAGGTCGTCATGGGTATCGACAGGAACACCGGTGCCGGACAACGC
>NZ_JBWLKN010000151.1:0-260 GCF_059026195.1 Streptomyces sp. A01
CCGAAGGCCACCACACCTTCATCGAAACCAGCCCCCACCCCATCCTCACCCACACCATCCACGACACCCTCGACACCCTCGACACCACCACCACCACCACCACGGACACCAGCGTCGCCGGTACAAACACCACAGCAACAGCCATCGAACCCCTCACCATCGGCACCCTGCGCCGCCACGAAAACGGCCCCCACCGCTTCCTGACCTCCCTCGCCCAGGCCCACACCCACGGCCTGCCCGTCACCTGGCAGCCCTTGTTC
>NZ_JBWLKN010000152.1:0-259 GCF_059026195.1 Streptomyces sp. A01
CAGCGCCCGGGTATGGGTCGCGGGCTGGCCACCGCCTTCCCTGTCTTCGCCCGGGCCTGGGAGGAGGTCTGCGACCACCTGGAGGCAGCACTCCAAGCCCAGGGCGCAGGCGAACAGGGCGTAGGCGATCAGGGTGTAGGCGATCAGGGTGTAGGCGATCAGGTCGCAGGGGTTCGGGGTGTAGGGGTTCGGGGTGTAGGGGTTCGGGGTGTAGGGGGGTATCGGTTGCGGGAGGTGGTGTGGGCTGAGCCGGGGAGTC
>NZ_JBWLKN010000153.1:0-258 GCF_059026195.1 Streptomyces sp. A01
TGCTTGGGGGCGGACTCCCGCTTCGGGGCAGCCTCCGGGTTCGGCGTCGCGTCCCGTTGCTGCGAGGCCTCGCGCTTCGGGGCGGCCTCCCGCTTCGGGGCAACCTCGCGCTTCGGGGCAGTCTCCTGCTTCGGCGCGGTCGCCTGCTTCGGGGCGGTCGCCTGCTTGGGGGCAGCCTCGCGCTGCTGCGGGGCCTCCTCCTTCGGCGCGGCTTCCTGCTTCGGGGCAGGCTCGTGCTTGGGTGCGGCCTCGTGCTTG
>NZ_JBWLKN010000154.1:0-256 GCF_059026195.1 Streptomyces sp. A01
CTCGGCCTTCGGCCGCCCCGTCCGTGCCATGAGACTAGCCTATACATCTGAACAGAGTTCCTGACTCAGAAGACTAGGTCTAGCGGGGTAGGTCGATAGCGCTAGCGAGTGCTTGTGGGGTCCCGCGCTCCGTTGGGGGGCGTTTTCGGGAGGTCGGCCGGGAGGTCGCTATCTCGCTAAGGGGTCCTTGCAGAACGATCTCGTTGTGGCACGGTTGGGATGGAAGTGATTCCGTGCTTTGTGAGGTGTGGCCATG
>NZ_JBWLKN010000155.1:0-253 GCF_059026195.1 Streptomyces sp. A01
TGGGTGTGGGCTTGGGCGAGGGAGGTGAGGAAGCGGTGGGGGCCGTTTTCGTCGCGGCGCAGGGTGCCGATGATGAGAGGTTCGATGGCTGCTGCTGCTGCTGTGGTGCTTGTGCCAGCGGTGTTGGTGTCCGTGGTGGTGTCGGTGCCGGTGTCGGCGGTGGTGGTGGTGTTGGGGTCTGTGGTGGTGTCGAGGGTGTCGTGGATGGTGTGGGTGAGGATGGGGTGGGGGCTGGTTTCGATGAAGGTGTGGT
>NZ_JBWLKN010000156.1:0-252 GCF_059026195.1 Streptomyces sp. A01
CGTCGGCGGGTGGGAGCTCGCGGTGGTTGTGGAGGTGAGTGTGGAGGCGTCGGGCTTGCTCGCGTAGGGCGTTGTCGTCGCGGGCGGAGAGCATCCAGGGCAGTACCGGCGAGTGCAAGACGCTTGCGTTTTGGGTGTCGCTGTCATGGGCGTGGCTGTCATCGGCTGGTTGCGTTGGTTTGGTGGGGGTGGGGGGTTGTTCGAGGATGAGGTGGGCGTTGGTGCCGCTGACGCCGAAGGAGGAGATGCCCG
>NZ_JBWLKN010000157.1:0-229 GCF_059026195.1 Streptomyces sp. A01
CAGCGCCCGGGTATGGGTCGCGGGCTGGCCACCGCCTTCCCTGTCTTCGCCCGGGCCTGGGAGGAGGTCTGCGACCATCTGGAGGCAGCACTCCAAGCCCAGGGCGCAGGCGAACACGGCGTAGGCGAACAGGGCGCAGGGGTTCAGGTCGCAGGGGTTCGGGGTGTAGGGGTTCGGGGTGTAGGGGGGTATCGGTTGCGGGAGGTGGTGTGGGCTGAGCCGGGGAGTC
>NZ_JBWLKN010000158.1:0-227 GCF_059026195.1 Streptomyces sp. A01
CGCGCATGTGATCTTGGAGCAGGCGCCGGAGTTGGTGGTTGAGGCGGTGTCAGATGCGCCGGAGCCGGTGGTTGAGGCGGTGTCGGCTGAGGCGAGGCCGGTGGTTGAGGCTGAGGTGGCGGCTGAGCCGGGGGCGATGGCCAGCGCTCAGGTGGTGTCGGCTGAGCTCGGGTCGGGGTCTGGCGTTGGGGTGGTGCCGTGGGTGGTGTCGGCGCGCAGTGGGGCGG
>NZ_JBWLKN010000159.1:0-224 GCF_059026195.1 Streptomyces sp. A01
GGCCACCACACCTTCATCGAAACCAGCCCCCACCCCATCCTCACCCACACCATCCACGACACCCTCGACACCACCACCACAGACACCAACACCACCACGGACACCAACATCGCCGGTACAAACACCACAGCAGCGGCCATCGAACCCCTCATCATCGGCACCCTGCGCCGCGACGAAAACGGCCCCCACCGCTTCCTCACCTCCCTCGCCCAAGCCCACACCCA
>NZ_JBWLKN010000160.1:0-220 GCF_059026195.1 Streptomyces sp. A01
TGTCGTGCGCTGTGTTGGGTGACGAGGTGGTGGGCGAGGAGGGTGCCCAGGGTGCCGGTGCCGCCGGTGATGAGGACTGTGCCGTTGGGGTGTGTTGAGGATGGTGTGGGTGTTGTGGTGGTGGTTGGTTGTGGGGGTGTGGTGCGGGTGAGGTGGGGTGTGTGGGGGGTGCCGTGGCGGAGGGCGAGTTGGGGTTGGGTGGTGTGGAGGGTTTGGGTGA
>NZ_JBWLKN010000161.1:0-209 GCF_059026195.1 Streptomyces sp. A01
AGAGAAGGAGAAAGAAGGGGGCGGAAGGAGAGGGGAGAGACGCCGTCGCGTGCCGCGCGGGAAACAGTGCGCGAAGCCGGGCCGAGCCCGCTTCCCGCACGGCCGCTCACGCAGTCGTGCGCGGGCGTGCGGGAAGCGGGCTCCGGGGAAGCGCCCGCGTCCGTACTGGGGCACCGGTAAAGAGGAGCGCCGGTCAGGAAGGGGACACC
>NZ_JBWLKN010000162.1:0-206 GCF_059026195.1 Streptomyces sp. A01
GAACGCCACAACCCCGCAAGCGAGACCATCACCGCCCACGACAACGGCTGCACCACATCCACCCGCTCCAGCGAACCATCAAGCTCAGCCCCGAAATCCCAGTCCACGAACGGCGCCAACGCCTCCCCACACCGGCGCATCGACTCCGCGAACACCGGGGACGACACCATCAACTCCCGCGCCATCCCCACCCACTGAGCACCCTG